>DATFWQ010000237.1:0-37746 GCA_035259145.1 Candidatus Dormiibacterota bacterium
TTTCGGGGTGGAAGTGCTACCCGAGCATGACGCTCGATCCTGAGGGCTGGTGGCGGCTCCCCGGCGACCCGCTGCCGCTGCTGGTCGCCTGCCGCGCCGTTAAGCCGGCCTCCTGAGCAGGTAGGCAGAAGTCGTGTCCGTGACTAGTAGCCCCGTGTCCGCATGATCTCGATCCGCAGGGGCACCGCCGCCGAGATCGCCGTCCTCTTCGAGTACGACCGGCGCACGGTTCGCCGCTGGATCAACCGCTACAACGCCAAGGGCGATGCTGGCCACCGCGTCCCCCTTCAACACGCCTTCGCTACCGCCGGGTTACGTACAGAAGTTGTGGAAGGCTGCTTAGGAGGATTCAACAGCCTCCTAGAATGGGCCACACCCGCGATGCTGAGGGTCGCCACCGCCGCCGACGCGCCTGCGATCGCGCGAGTCCACGTTGCGAGCTGGCGAACCACCTACCCAGGCATGCTTCCCGACAGTTACCTGTCGGCGATGGACGTGCAGGACTACACGAGCCGATGGGCCCGGGCGCTAAGCAACCCCGTCTCGCCGGGCGCCGTCACGGTCGTCGACGAGGACGGCGATGTCGTGGGCTTCGCCTCCTGCGGTCGCCAGCGAGACGGCCGCCAGCCGTATGAAGGGGAGCTCTACGCGATCTACCTGCTGCAGGAGGTCCAGGGTCGGGGCTACGGTCGGGCTCTGGTCGAGGCGTCGGCGGCTAGGCTGGCCGGGCAGAGGATCACCTCGATGGTCGTATGGGTTCTGCGAGACAACGCCCACGCCCGGGGCTTCTACGAGCGGCTGGGCGGTGCCTATCTTCGGAAGCGTGAGCTGGACTTCGGCTTCGGTGTAACGGCCATGGAGGTGTCCTACCTCTGGGCGGACACGCTCGCAACGCTGCTCAAACGGACCGCGCCGGCCGGATGACCGGGAGTCCGAAAGGGCCTATCCGTCGGTCGACCGCTGAACATCACGACGGCCGCGGAAGGGTGACGGGCGACCAGTGAGCGCCTCCGTCGGTGCTGCGGATCAGGGTCAGCGGGGTGCTCGGAGTCACGACGTCGAACGGGCCGGTCTGGTACGCGGCGGAGTACAGCCCACCGTGGACGGCGCTGGCCAACCAGGCCGGCCGCAGCCCGGCCGGTATCTGGACCAGGCGCACCGTCCAGGTGGCGCCGCCGTCTTCGGACACCCACAGGTGGCGGTTGTCGAGCAGGAGAAGCCGGCCGCGATCGTCCATCGCGGGGAAGAGAGACAGATACGTCGGCTGCACTATGCGGGGACCGGCTTGAGGGAGGCTCCAGGTCTGGCCGCCGTCGTCGCTGACGGACACGAAGGCGGCAATGTCGACGGTTCCATTGGGCGCGGCCAGAAACCCGTTGGGCGACGCCGGGCCGGACACCTCCACCAACCACGCCAGCAGCCGCCCGGCGTGCCTCAAAAGAGCAGTGCTCGTCGTCGACGTGCCTGGGAAGGGCCCGTCGGGCCCTTTTACCACCTGCCAGCTGTCCCCCCCATCGGTGGTGGCGAGCCAGAAGCGAGAGCCCGCCTGGGAGGTGAACATCAGAGTACCGCGCAGTGCATCGACGAACACCCACTGCCCGGGGAAGCCAGGCTGGGGGAGGCCAGCAGCGGCCAGCCGCCGCCACGAGCGGCCACCGTCGGTTGTTCGCCACAGCGCGACGGGCGCTGGCGTGCGGGGGTCGCTCGTGGGGGGGCGCTCCAGCCACCAGCCATGCTGCGCGTCCAGGAAGGCGGGCAAACCCGGTCCCGTGAAGCCGCGGGGGTCTGCCAGCCTCCGCCAGGTGTGGCCGCCGTCGTCGCTGAGCCGTGTGGTCGTGGGACCGCCGCCGGTCCCGGTCTGCACCACGACAGTCCGGCGGTCGAGGAAGCCGGCCAGACCGAATCCGGTTCGGTCGCCGGCCGCCGCCCGCCACGTCCTGCCGCCGTCGGACGTCACAAAGGCGCTCGAGGTCGGTCCGGAAAGGCTGCGGTAGAACTGGATCGCGCCGTGGTCTACGTCGCCGAACGAGACCGAGCCTAGCCTCCAACCGCCCAGGTCCAGCGGCAGACGGGCAGATGTGGGGCTGGCTGCTGCCGGGGGTGCAAGGCTGGGCCGAAGGTAAACCACCCCGGCCACGAGCACACCCAGAGCCGCCACGCCGATCCACGCCAGAGCCCGCCGAGAGCGGTCCTCTGCTGCGTCCACGGCGTCAGCCTAAGGCCGCGCGAGGCCACCCGCAACCGGCTCAGTCGGAGATCTCGGCGTAGGCGAGGATCCTGGTCGGAGTGACACGCACCAGCAGCTCGCCTCTCACCGCGTTGCGCCTTCCGAACTCCTCTGCGCGGTCGACACCCATATAGCGGCCGCCGATCCTGGTGGCGTAAGCGAGCATCTCGTCCAGGTCATCGGTCATCGTCGCGCCCCCCTCGACCATGACGAAGGCAAAGGGCGGGGTTTCGTCATCCACGCAGATGCAGACCCTGGAGTCCCTGCGCATGGCGTTTGCCTTGGTGGTGCTCGCGCTGGTGGTGAAGACGATGTCGTCGCCATCGAGCACGAACCAGATCGGCACCACGTGTGGGCGGCCATCCCTGCGAACGGTCGCCAGCTTCCCGGTGCGGGTGCCGTGCCGCAGGAAGGCGCGCCACTCGTCTCCGGTCATCTTCCTGCTCATCCTGGGCACCTCCTCGGTGAAAGATGTTGAGCGGGCGGTGAGCGCAACATCATGCCATGGACCTCCAGGACCACCTCGACCTCGTCGACTGGCGCCGACGCGTCGGCGATGCCTATCGTCTGCCCAGCCTCGAGGCCTGGCGAGCAGCCCGCGATCGGCTTATTCGCGAGCACCCTCAGTCGCCGATCCCGCCCGCCAAGCGCGCTTCGTTTGGGGGCCTGCGCTGGTTCCCGGCCGATGCCACCTATCGCGTGGCAGCCCGCCTGCTGCCCGGCGATGGGGAACTGGTGGAGATCGACACCGGCGGCGACGATGGTGTGATCCGGTACCGGCGGGCCGGCTCCTTGCACTTCAGCCTGCACGACCAGGCCTGCTCGCTGACGGTCCTGGCGCTGATCGGCTATGGCAGTGGGCTGTTCGTGCCGTTCCGCGACTCCACCTCCGGATTCGAGACGTACGGTGGCGGGCGTTACCTCGTGGACACCGTGAAGAACACCGACGCCGGCTGCCTCGAGACCAGGGTCGGCTCTCTCGACGTCGTCATCGACTTCAACTACGCCTACAACCCGTCCTGCGTCTACAGTCCGCGCTGGGCCTGCCCGCTTGCGCCGGCAGAGAACTGGCTTCGAGTACCGGTCCGCGCCGGCGAGATGAACTCGGCGGCCCAGGAATGATGCGCACGATGCGGGCAATCGATCTGAACGCAGACCTCGGCGAGAGCTACGGCAATTTCTCCCTCGGCCGCGACGCCGAGCTGATCCCGCTGCTGACCTCGGCGCACCTGGCGTGCGGCTTCCACGGTGGCGATCCAAGGGTCATGGACCGGACGGTCAGGGCCTGCAGATCCGCAGGGGTGGCGGTTGGCGCCCACCCGAGCTTCCCCGACCTCGTCGGCTTCGGCCGGCGGGTGCTCGACGCCACCGGCGAGGAGGTCGAGACCGATGTCCTCTACCAGGTGGCCGCACTGGACGGATTCTGTCGCCGCCACGGTGTGGCCATGCAGCACGTAAAGCCGCACGGAGCGCTCTACAACCACGCAAATCGCACCCCCGAGGTGGCGAAAGCGATAGCGGCCGCGATCGCCTCCTACGACGCCCGTCTGCTGCTGGTCTGCCAGTTCGGCACCGAGCTGGCGCGGGCCGGCATTGCGGCGGGGCTGACGGTCGCCTTCGAGGGCTTCGTCGACCGGGCCTACAACCCAGATGGGACGCTCGTCTCGCGAGGCGTCGAGGGCAGCGTGTACCACGATCCGGGGCGGGGGATAGAGCAGGCCCTGGGAATGGTGACCCAGGGCACGGTGGTGGCCATCGACGGCACACGGGTCGACGTCGAGGTGGACACCCTGTGCGCGCACGGCGACAATCCTGAAGCCGTGGAGTTCATCGCAGCGCTGAGGGACAGGTTGGCGGAGGCGGGTGTCGCCCTGAAGCCGATGCGCGAAGTAGTCGCGATGCGTGCGAGCGGTGCCTGACCTTCCCTGGACCTCCAGCCGGACGCCGGAGCACGACAGAGACTATCTCGTGCTGCTCACATATCTGCCGCTGAGACGTTTCCGAACTCTCCCGGCCTTCGTGCGACTCATCGGGGCAATCCGGCGACAGCTGGCCGATACACCCGGTCTGGTCGGCTACACACTTCGGGCGAGGCCATTCAGCCGGCGCTTCTGGACGCTCTCGGCATGGGACGGCGAAGACGCCTTGAAGCAGTTCGTCGTGGCACCGCCTCACCGCGACACAATGCGCGTGCTGCGCGGAAGGATGGGCGAGACGTCCTTCACCAGGTGGCAGGTGTCTGGATCCGACCTGCCCCTCTCGTGGGAGGATGCGGTCAAGCGCGGCGCCGGCAGCTGACGTTTGATGAGGATCAGCTGATGAAGCTCAAGCCTGGCGATCCAGCCCCTTGGTTCACGCTGCCCGACCAGGATGGCAGGCCCGTCGACCTGACTTCCTATCGGGGGCGCAAGGTCCTCGTGTACTTCTATCCCAAAGACGACACACCCGGCTGCACCAAGGAAGCCTGCCAGTTCAACGACGCCGTCAGCGGCTTCGACGACGTCGGGATCGAGATCCTCGGCATCTCGTCAGACGGCGCAGCCAGCCACCGTCGGTTCCGGGCCAAGTACGGGCTGCGATTTAGGCTGCTCAGCGACGAGGGCCATCAGGTGGCCGGCCAGTACGGCGCTTACGGCGAGAAGCTGCTCTACGGGAAGCCGACAACCGGGGTGATCCGCTCGACCTTCCTGGTCGACGAGCAGGGCCGGATCGAGCGCGCATGGTACGGCGTTCGTGCCGACGGCCATGCGGCCAAGGTGCTGGCTGAGGTCGGCGGCGCTCCTCGCCAACGGTAGGCCGCGGTGGGCGGCCAGCGCGTGCGGCCGTGGTCGGTCGTGATGCCGACGCCGCTGCCCGCGCACTTGCAGATGGCGCTGGACGAGGTGCTCCTCGACGCCGTGATCGCAGGTCGCCGCGGTTCCTTGCTGCGTTTCTGGGAGTGGTCGGAGCCGGCGCTGATCCTGGGCTCGAGCCAGGTGCTCGCGAACGAGGTGGACGCCGAGCAAGCGCGTGCGCTGGGTTTCGCAGTCGCCCGGCGGATGAGCGGCGGGGGCACGATGATCGTGGAACCGGGGCGCACGCTCACATACTCGATCTACGTTCCACAGTCGTTTGTCTCGGGCCTCAGCCTCGTCGAGTCATTCGCCTTCTTCGACTCCTGGGTCGTGGACTGCCTCCGCCGGCTCGGGGTCCCGGCCGACTACCGGCCGATCAACGACATTGTTTCGCCAGAGGGCAAGATCGGCGGCGCCGCTCAGAAGCGGAGCCGCGGGCACGTCCTGCACCACGCCGCGATCGCGCACGCGATGGACCCCACGCTGGTGCCCCGGCTGATCCGCATCGGTCGCGAACGGGTGTCGCCTCGTGGAGTGCGCAGCGCCGAGAAGGCCGTCTCCCCGCTGGACCGCTGGCTGACCCTGAGCCGGGATCAGGTCGTGTCCGCACTGGCCGCCTGCTTCGGCCAGAGGCACCCGGTGCTGCCCGGCCGGGTGGACGAGAGTGAGCTCGCGGCGGCTCGAGACCTGGCGGCCCACAAATACGCCACTCAGGCGTGGATCGACCGGGTCAGCTGATCGCGCGAGAGCGCCGTGAGCTTGAGGCCGAGGTGATCCATAACCACGGGCATCGCGAAGTCGAAGCGGTCCGCGGCCAGGCAGAGCGGCACATCTGAAGCCGGAAAGCCCGGCCAGCTCCCGGTAGAGATCTGCCGGTAGCGCTCGGTCGCGTAGAGCGGCTGCAGCAGCCGATCCAGGTCAGGCCGGCGCCCCTCGAGCAGCCCCTCCAGGTATTCGGCGCACGCACGATCTTCGGGGTGTTGATAGTCATCGCCGGTGGCGACCAGGGTGACCAGCGAGGGAGCGACGGCCCGGACCGCCTCCGCCGTCGCCGACGCGACCACCAGGCTGCACGCGAACCGCATCTCCGCGGCGGTGGCTGCAACCATGCCCTGAGTACCGGAGCTGGACCGCTGGACGAGTGTGCAGCCATGGAGGTCAGCCTCCAGCACCATGGTCGGTGAGTTGCTCATCGGAATTCCCTCGACCGGCAAGCCATCGACCTCTGCGGAGACCACGGTCCCCTCGAGCTGTGCGGCCAGCGACCGCGCCTCCTCCACCTCGGCTACCAGGCGGCACTCACGAGCGCCGCAAGCCAGGGCGTATGCGCTGACGCTGAACGCGCGGATCACGTCGATCACGACCACCGTGCCGGCGGCGGTACTAGCGCCAGCGACCCCGCCCGCATGGACGATCCGCATGTCAGGGGGGGCTCAGTCGACCGGCCTTCGGGCCTGCGGCCTGCTGGACCTTCGACCGGTACCGTCCACTAGATTGATACGCGCCGGCCCACGCCCTCGCGCAGTGCCCCCTCGTAAACCAGCCGGGCGGCCGCCGCGTCTTCAACAGCGTGTCCCATCGACTTGTAGACCGTGATCTCATGCTCGGCGGCCCTGCCGGGCGCGGCACCGCTCAGGACCTCACCCAGCTCCGTGGCGATCGCCGGGTCGAGGCCAACCAGCTCGGCCGACCCCGCCGGAGGCGGCGAGAACGCCACCCGTGACTCCACGAAAAGCCGGCCCTTAACGACAGTGTCCGGGTCGAGCTCGGGCCCAGCCGGGTTGGAACCGACCGACGTGACGTGCGCGCCCGGCTTCAACCATTCGAAGGCGAGGACGGGCTCGGCTGCGTCGGTGCAGCAACAGACCACGTCGGCGCCTCTGACAGCCTGCTCGAGGTCGGACATCGCACGGGCGCTGGCGTACGTGGACGCCAGGGCCTCGGCGTGGGCCTGGGTTCGCGACGCGATCCGGATCTCGTGGAACTTGCGCACACGGGACAGGGCCTCGAGGTGCGCGCGGCCCTGCACTCCAGCGCCCAGGATCGCCAGCACACACGCGTCAGGCCGGGCCAGGAGCTTCGCAGACAGGGCAGAAGCCGCAGCCGTACGCACCGCGGTGATGTAGGTGCCGTCCATCAGCGCGAGTGGCCGCCCGGTCTCCTCATCGAAGAGGGCGATCAGGGCCAGGTGGGACGGCAGGCCCAACTGATGATTGGCGGGGAAGACCGCGACCAGCTTGGACTCCAGGCCGGCGCCCGGCAGGTAGCCGGGCATGACGCCGAGGAGGCCCTTAGGGGTCCGGGCGGCGACGCGGGGCGGCACCGAGACGCGCCCGGCGCTGACTTCGACGAACGCTCTGGCCACCGCCTCTACCAGCTCGTCCAGGTCCACGAGGCGTTCCACCTCAGCCTGGCTGATGATGAGCAGCTCACTGGTCTCCTCGGAAGCCGTCGTCGCCACGCGCCGATGATAATGCGCCAGCGATGGAGCATCGGCCGCTTGGATGGGAGCAGATCGCCGACTGCAGCGCCATGCGCGTCGTCGGGCTCCGGCTGGCGCCCGGCCAGAGAGTGCCCGAGCACCGCAACGCCCTGCCCCTGGCGCTGATCGTGACGGAGGGCGTCCTGCGGTACAGCGAGGGCGACACGGCTGGCGAGGCCAGGGCGGGCGAGCTGGTCCTCATCAATCCAGGCGAGCGGCACACCTACTGGGCGGATCAGGAGACATCGGCCTACATGGTGTTCGCCGGGCTGCCCGGCGCCCGGGCCCGGCCATGGAGCCTGCGCCGGCGCTAACTACCCGCTCCGTAAAACTGTGCGATCGACTAACTCTGTAACCAGGCGAGGACGTCGTCGATCGACCCGAGCAAGTCGAGCCGGGCTAGCGGGAACGCGGCCACCAACTCGTCCGGAGTGGTCGCCCGCTCCAAGGCCTGGACGAATGCCCAGACCCGCGGCTCGTAAAGCCCGCCGTCTCCCCGGAGAAACTGACCCCAGAGCGACCCCGAGTTCAGATGGTTTCGCGAATCCGCCGGCACCGCCGATGCGAGGAATGACGGCGGGAACAGCGTGCGGTATGGGGCCAGGTGGTACAGCCACGAACCTCCGCGGAGCAGGTCAGGCAGCGGACCGCTTGAGCGAGCATCGGCGAGCATCCTGGCCAGTTCGCGGCGGCGCAAGGGGAGTCGGTCACGCGCGAGCACGCCGGGGCCCTCGACGTTGGCGAAGTGCAGCCGTAGCACACGCGGGTCGGCGGTCGGAGTCTGATAGAAGCAGCCGAACGTCGGCCTGGTCCGAGCGATAGGGCCGGACTGGTAGGCGCGCCACAGCCATTGTGCGTCTGGCGCGGAGCCGACCTCGGCCCAGGCTGCGGCGGCCTGTCGACCAGCCGGGGTCCAGTTCCGCAGGGCGTCGGTCAGCTCGATCCCAACGAGCCGACTGACTCGGTCGGCGAAGCGCAAATGGAGCGCCGCGAACCCCTCTGAGAGCAGCATCTCAGCCCTCTATGCGGGTCACGCTCTCGCGCTCGTCGCGCTCCGGCGGCAGCGTCCCGATGAGTCGACAGTGCGCAAACTCACTCGCCGACTGGGGCCTGAGCTGGGGCCGTCACGCGCTCCCGTCAGCGAACGCGTTTATCCGTGGGAAGTAACCAAGGGCCGGTCAGCTGGCTCGGTGGACCAGTTCCAGCGCTGGATGACCCGGCCGCGCTCCCCTTCCCGCAGGACGTTGACGGAGGCGGTGTCGAGCGCCAGGACCGCGGCGGCGCCGATCTCGAGGCTCACCCAGGCGACGGCCAGAGCCCGCAGAAAGTGACCGTGCGAGAACGCGATCGCCGCCGCCTCCTGCCCGGCGAGCTCGCCCAGGAACGTCCGAGCGCGGGAATAGACCTCTGCCGGCGTCTCGCCGCCTGGGCAGCCGTCCACATAGATCTGCCATCCGGGCCTCTTGGCCCAGATGTCGGCGCTGGTCAGGCCCTCATAGTCTCCGTAGTCGAACTCCCGCAGGAGCGGCGTTATGGTGGGCCGGTCGAAGCCTGCGAGCTCGGCTGTGCGGAGGGTCCGCTGCAGGTCGCTCGAGTACACAGCGCCGAAATGGATCGCGCTCAGCGCCCCCCGGAGCCGGCGTGCCTGCTCCTCGCCCTCCGGCAGGAGCGGCAGGTCGGTCCGGCCGGTGTGCTGCCCGGTCCGCGTCCAGGCCGTCCCGCCGTGGCGCACCAGGTAAAGATCGAGCGCCACGCCTCCGGCGGGTCCCTACGAGCGCCCGAGAAACTCGGGCCGTCCTGACTTCAGTGAGCGGGCGGCCGCCTCGATCACCTCACCTCCGCGTACCCGTTGACCGTGCTGGATGCACACGATCCCGAGCGTCGCGCGCCGTCCGGCCGGAGCGAGAGCGCTGTTCACCGCCTCCAGGACACGATTGGCGGCGTGGGCCGTCCCTGCGACGTCGGTGTCAGGCAGAACAGCCAGGAGCGAGGGTGGGCGGTGGGTCAGCACGCCCGGGGTGTCCACGTCGCGCAGCGTCCCCGCGATGGCGGCAGCCATCATCTTCAGCGCCTCCTCGTCGGCTTGTGCGTCGGGCCGGCGGCTGCCGTTGACCAGTGGTTCGATCAGGACGATGCCGAGCGGCCTGCCGTAGCGGTGAGCACGATGCAGCTCGTCCTCCAGAACCGGTCGAATGAAGCGCTCGTTGAACAGCCCGGTGGCCCGGTCCACTATGTGGAGCGGTTGGGCCTCCGGCTCGTCGACCCGGATACCGCAGTTGGGGCAGAAGTTGGCGTTGTCGGGAAGCAGGCCGCCGCACGCCGGACAGCTGTCCATCTCCTGCGACCGGCGGCGAAAGATATCGCCAAGGGGCATTTCTGACGTAAGCGTAGCAGCGGTCAGTTTGGCCGAATCCGCACCGAGCTGTCAGGATCCGGCCGCTGATCCCGCTATGAAGCCACCGACGCGCTCGACGGAGGGACCAGCCAGTCAGCCGCCCACGCGTCCACGGAGGCGATCACCGGGCTCAGCGCACGGCCCCGCGCCGTCAAGCGATAACTGACACGGACCGGAGGACCAGGATCGACGAGACGCTCTACCACGCCCTCCATCTCCAGCTCCCGGAGGCGCTCGGTCAGCACCCGGTCGCTGATGCCCGGGATGCCGATCAGCAGATGGTTGAATCGGGCTGGGCCCGCCAGCAGCGCCCGGATCACAGCACCGGTCCAACGCTTCCCGATGAGCTCGATGGCACGCTGGAATGGCGCGCTGTAGTCGACTGCCTGGGAAACCATGGGCGGTAATTCTAGGTCTTAACCCTGGGTTATTCCAGCGCTTTCTGCTTGGACCGTATGGGCTTTCGACGCGGCTGACGGCCTTTTGTCCCACGTGATGACGCACCGCTGCTGCGTAGTTCCCGCAGCACCCAGAGTGCTGCCTCGTGCGCCCCCGTAGTGTC
This sequence comes from Candidatus Dormiibacterota bacterium, assembly GCA_035259145.1. Taxonomy (GTDB): domain Bacteria; phylum Chloroflexota; class Dormibacteria; order Dormibacterales; family Dormibacteraceae; genus CF-161. Next base: position 10,501 of record DATFWQ010000237.1, read on the forward strand.
GCCGTCGGCAGCCAGGCCCGCCTCGGTGAGCGCCCCCATCAGTACCCGCGCGAGGGGTTCCGGAGGGCGGCGCTCCATCATCCCGGCCCGCATCACCAGGGCCAGCGAGGCCGCGAGCGGCCTCAAGTGGTGCGCCGCGTCGATCGTGTGCCACTCGTCCCAACCAAGCACACTGGGGCCGTCCTGCAGCACGATCCGCCTCACCTCAGTCTCTCGGCACGCGCGAAGGTACTCCGCAACCCCCCTCTCCAGCCGCTCCCAGGCGTCCCTACCCAGCCTGGCCTCAGCCGCTACACGGCCGGCCAGACAGACCTCGACGGCCTCGAAAGCCGCCCGAAACAGGTCCGTCTTGTCTTGAAAGTGGTGATAGAGGGCACCAGAGGTGACGCCTGCACGCCGCACGACGGCCTCAGCCGGCGTGGCGTGGAATCCGAGCTCCGCAAAGAGCTCGCGCGCCGCGACGGTCAGAGCCGTCCGGGTGGCGTGCGATCGGTCACGCTGTGTGCGGCGCCCGGTCGCTAACATAGACTGCCTATCTATGTTAGCGGTCAGCACTGCCGACTTGAATGCATTGCTCGACGCTCACGAGTTCACCCGGGGCCATGGTCTCCGGGTGGTGGCCCTTGGCGATGGCGAGTGCGAGGTAGAGGTGCCCTACCGGCCCGAAAACGATCGCCCCGGAGGCCTCGTCAGCGGCTACGTGTACATGCACGCAGCAGACGTCGCGTTCTGGCTGGCGATCAAGACGCGGCTCGGCCTTGATGACGCGTCCGTCACCAGTTCGATGACCACTGCCTTCCTCGGCAGCGCCAGAGCTGTGCCGCTTCGCTGTCGAGCACAGGTGCTCAAGCTGGGTCGCCGGCTGATCTACGGCAGCGCCGGATGCTTTGCCGGGGAGAGGCCGATGACACACCATACAGTCACCTACGCGCGCATGTAGCCCGGGTGAGGTGCCGGCGGCGCCGTCGACGACCCGACTTATGGAGTCGCGGCGACCTTCTTCGCTTCGGTCACGACCTCGTCGAAGTCGGGAAGCGGCTGCTCCTGGCTGCGCACCCAGGTCCAGCGAATGATTCCCTGAGGATCCACTATGAAGACCGACCGGTTGGGCATGCCTGAATAGCCCGGCACGTCTTCCCGGCGAACCCCGTACGCGTCAACCATCTTTCGCTCGAAATCGGCGATCAGGTCGAAGGGGAGGCCGCCAAGCTGCTCGACGAACGCCTTGTGTGAGAAAACACTGTCGACGCTTATGCCGTAGATTCCGACCCCGGCGTCGCTCAGCTCATCCTGCCGTGACCGAAACTCGGTCAGCTCCGTCTTTCAACCAGGCGTGAAGTCGAGAACGTAGAAGGCCAGAATCGTCGCCTTATGCCTGGCGAACGCATTCGACAGCTGCACGTCGTCGCCGCCAGTACTGGGCAGCTTGAGGTCAGGAGCGGGTTGGCCAACTTGGAGCATGGCGGCGAGAAGTGTAACCGCGCTCGCGATCAGGGATGGGCTGTGTCACCGGCGAGCAGCTGCACTGCGTGCCCAAGGACAGGGAGGATGGCGCCGAGCGACTCCATTGCCCCCGGGACACTTCCTGGGAGGTTCACGATCAGCGTACGCCCCCGCACGCCCGCCAGTGAGCGTGACAGCGCGGCCCTCGGCGTCTTGCGCGTGCCCGCCGCCCGCATCAGTTCGGCCAGCCCAGGCACCTCGTAGTCGAGCACCGATCGGGTCGCCTCCGGGGTGACGTCGCGCGGCCCGAGACCGGTCCCGCCGGTCGTGACCACGAGCTGATGGTGGACGGCTGCGGTGGCCAGGAACTGGGCGATCATGCCGTGCTCATCCGGCAGGACCCTGATCGCGCTGACTTCGAATCCGGCGTCCTCGAGCAGTAACCGGACCGCGGGGCCGCTCTCGTCACGCACCTGACCCGCCGACGCTCGGTCGCTGATGGTCAGGACCACGGCCCTCACTTGAGGGCTGTCTCCCGGCGCCAGTCGCCTGACTTGCCGCCGCTCTTGGACAGCAACCGAACCGATTCCAGGAAGACGCCCCTCTCGACGCCTTTGACCATGTCTATCAGCGTCAGGCCGGCTACTGCAGCTGCGGTGAGCGCCTCCATCTCGACGCCGGTCTGGCCGGTGACCCGCGCCGTCGTCTCGATCCGCACCCCCGCGTCGCCGACATCGAACTCGACCGCCACAGACGTGACGGGAAGTTGATGGCAGAGTGGGATGAGCTCGTGCGTACGCTTGGCGGCCAGGATGCCCGCGACCCGGGCCACGCCCAGCGCGTCGCCCTTGGCGAGAGTCGCATTCCGGAGTGCCCGGACCGTGTCGGGTGCCATCCTGACGAAGCACTCCGCGGTCGCTTCTCTTCGTGTCCCGGCCTTGTGCCCGACGTCGACCATGCGCGCCGAGCCAGTCTCGTCCACGTGCGTCAGCCTGTTCCGAGGAGTCATCGGAGGTCAGCATATGTCGTGTGGTTCGTGTCGTTCTCTTCGACTATGGGCTGACGCTGGTCACGTTCACCTTTCCGCGCGCGGAGCTGCTCCAGGTCCTGGAGCGAGTCCGGCCCTGGTTGGGCGCGGACGCCCCCGACGCTCAGACGCTGATGCGCGACGTGGTAGAGGTAGTCGAGGCACAGCTCCCTACGTCCGGCGACGACGAGATCGACTACATGGACCTGTACGACAGAGCCTGGCGGCGCGCAGGTCTGGTCGTGCCTCGGGAGACGCTCTACCGCATCCTCGACCTCGAGCAGCGGTGCTGGGACAAGACGATGCGCGTGGCGCCTGACGCGCTCGAGACACTGGAGAGCTTGCGGGCTCGCGGCCTCAGGACAGGCGTCGTCTCCAATGCGCCTTTCCCGCCGGAGTTCATGCACCGTCAGACCCGGCTCAGCGGCATCGCCGAACGCGTGGACGCGGTCGTCTTCTCGTCCGAGGTCGGACGGCGCAAGCCCGCGCCGGAACTCTACCTGGCGGCACTCGACCGCCTGTGCGCGCCGCCCACCGAGGCGCTTTTCGTCGGTGACAGGGTTCTCGAGGACTACGACGGCCCCCGCCGCCTGGGTATGCAGGCCGTGCTCTGCACCGCGCTTGCGCGCGAGCCCATCGGCGACGGCGTGCCCACCATCGCCCGCCTGGCCGACCTCGATGCGTACCTCGACCGCCTGACGTACCTGGACCGCCTGAGGTGAGCAGGCGCCGGCCGGGCCGCCTCTGGCTCTTCTTCTACGGCCGCAGACGGCGTGGCTTTCCCGGCTTGCTGATCGCCCTCATCGCTACCGCGCTGGTACTGGGATCGCTCTTCGGCCTGCCCCACGGGGCCGACATCAGCCGTTTCGCGATCGGCCTGACCATCAGCGCGCTCATCCTCGTGATCATCGCCGCGATCGCGCTGATCGTGATCTTCGCGATTCGGCCGCCGCGGAGCGGTCGAAGGAGCGGGCCGCGATGAGCACAGCGGCCGCCCCGGCGCCGACGCCGTTGTCAATGTTCACGACGACCAACCCTGTGCTGCATGACTGCAGCATCGTCAGCAGTGCGGCCTCCCCGCCACCGCCCGCGCCGTAACCGACCCCGACCGGCAGCCCGATCACAGGCAGGTCGACGAGACCCGCCACCACCCCTGGGAGCACGCCGTCCATACCTGCCGCCACGACAAAGACGTCCGGCTGCCAGGCAAGGGTCTCGGTCAGCGGGCCGATGAGGCGGTGCAGGCCGGCAACGCCGAGATCAGCCTCGATGCGGGCTTCGAGGCCGCACGCCTCGACCACCATCCGCGCTTCGTCGGCAGCCGTCAGATCCGCGGTGCCCGCCGTCAGCAGCGCAACGCGGCCGGGTCGCCGCTCAGGGGCGAAGCCTGCTCGCAGGACGCGAGCGGCGGAGTGGTAAGGGAGTACCACGCAGCCCGCGTCGGACGCCTGCCGCTCGACCTCCTGCCGGCACTCGGGCCCCATCCTGCTAATGAGGCCCTGCCCCTGCTCCGTGGCCAGCGCGACCACGAGTCTCGCAGCCTCGTCAGGCTGCTTGGCGCTGGCCAGGACCACCTCGGGCAGCCCACGGCGGTCTTTTCTGCCCAGGTCCAGCCGGGCGCGACCGCCCAGCTCCTCCAGCTGCACCCGCCGCAGCTCGGCTTCGGCCTCGGCTTCGCTCAGCTCGCCCGCGAGCAGCCGGCGCAGGATGGACCTCATTCGGCCCTCGACAGTGAGATCCAGAGCTCACGTTCACGCGGCCCGTCGAACTCGCAGAGAAAGATCGCCTGCCAGCGACCGAGCTTGAGATCACCGCCGGCTACCGGGACCGCAGCGCTGTTGCCGACCAGCATCGTCTGGATGTGGGAGTCGCTGTTTCCCTCGGTGTGCCGGAACGCCTTCCCCTGGGGCACCAGCTCGCGCAGGTGGCCGATGGCGTCAGAGGCTACCGCGGGGTCCCAACCCTCGTTGACGGTCACGCCGCAGGTAGTGTGCGGGGAGTAGATCAGGCAAACACCCTCCGGAACACCGCTGGCGCGGACGGCCTCTCTGACCTGATCGGTCACGTCGACCATCTGTGCCCGGTCGCGAGTGTTGACCAGGAGTGCCTTCACAGGGCCGCGATCCGCTCCCGCATCCGCTCCCAGTGGGTCCCCGGCCAGTAGACGCGGGCGCAGCTCGGGCACTCGGAGAATCGCTCCTGGGTGGCGCGAACGTACGGCGGGAGCCGGTGCGCGACCGCGTGCTTGGCGCGCGGCTCAAGCTCGGCGTTGCAGTCGATGCAGCGGCTCAGCGTCCGTGAGGGCTCCAGCGCGAGCTCCTTGAGAACCTGGCGGACCTGGTCCTCGACGCGGTCGTGCCTGAGCAGAATGGCCCGCAGCGCCCCGCCGCTGATCGCCCGGCGCTGCATCATGTCGGCGTCGCGAGTCAACAGGATCCGGCGCTCGGCGAGGGCCCTGGCCACGACCTGGGCATCGGGAAGGGCCGGTTCGTAGGCGGCGTCGTAGCCGAGAACACGCAGCCAACGAGCCAGACGGCCGACATTGCAGTCTGCCAGGAACCGGGGCATCGCCCCCGATTCTAGGAGGCGGCGTGGGTCCCGCTGTCATGCCGCCGGGCTGCTCGCCGGTCCCTCACGGCCGGTTCTTCAGCAGCCCAGGTTCTCACCCTTCCTTGTGACCTCCCTCCGCCGCCACCGGACGCTCGGCCGGCGAGACGCGCAACGTGGTCGCGGTCACAGGCTCGTTGACCATCGTTCGGGCCGGGCCGCGGTCGCCGTACTTGGCGATGAATGCCTGCGAGATGCTCTCGTTGAGCCTTTCATCCTCGATCGGCTCGACCACCATCGGCATGGCCTTGCCGCGCACCACGAGCGTCATGCGGCCGGCGGCCAGTGCACGGCGGTACCAGGCGCCTCGATCGGCCAGATAGGAGCGGACGTAGGCCTCACCGTCCACGGTCACGATCCAGATCGGCAGCTCACCGATCCTGCCGTCCCGGCGCGTGACGCGAACGTAGACCTCCCTCTCGCGCTCGAGCTGCTGTAAGAGAGATTCGTCGAAGCGAGCCACGGCGCTCACACTACGCTGCCGCCGTCCAGCGCTCCTGGTCAGGACCAGGGGTTCGCGGTCTAGCATTCGCATAGCGGGACCAACACAGAGGCTGAAGGAGGCTCCGATGGCAGACGACCATGGTTTCTCCATGCAGCTCGAGGTCACGGAGATACCCGGCAGACGGCTTGCGGGTGTTCGTCATCAGGGACCTTATCCACGAATCAGCGAAGCCTTCTTGAGGCTCTTTCCCCAGGCAGACGCGCTTGGATTGAGTCGGGTCGCAGGCGCAGTCTACGTGGCCGTGTACTACGACGATCCCGAGAGCACGCCGGAGGACGCGCTACGGTCCCTGGCGGCCGTCACCGTGGCCGAGGACGCGACGATCGGCGACCTGGAGGACGCACGGCTCCCATCCGGCAGGTACGTCCGGATGCCCTTCTTGGGGCCGCACTCAGACCTCGGAGAAGCCTGGCGTCACTTAAATCACCGGCGGGCCGAGGAGGGATACGAGAGGCGGGATGGGGTCTCTTTCGAGATGTACCTCGGGCAGGAGGACAAGGCTCCACCCGATCGAGTCCGGACCGATCTCTACGCACCCGTCGTGTAGGGGGAGCAGTCGGACGGCCGGTAACCGCCTCCCCGATCCCGGATTGGACTGTAGGATCGGGTGGTGGCTCAACAGATGGACGACCTCATGGCACGCCTCCGGCAGGAAGCCGACGGCTGCTACTCATGGTCAAACGGGCCTGGCGACGTGTACGCCGACCACTCCCACTCTTACGAGAAGATCCTCTACTGCGTTGCGGGCTCGATCACATTCATGGTTGTAGACGGAGAGATCCCCCTCGGGCCCGGCGACCGCATGTTGCTGCCGGCGGGAACCCGGCACGGCGCCCTTGTCGGCCCAAACGGGTGCACCTGCATCGAGGGCCGCGGGCGTAGTATGGCCCCGAGATGACGTTCATCGACTTCGTCCGCGACCGCGCGCGCTACTACAACTGTCCCGCCTGCGGCCGCAGCCTGCGTGACTGCGAGCTGCGCATGCTTCAGCACGTGGAAGACCGGTACACCATCCAGGTGACCTGCGCCACCTGCCGGGTGCAGTTCATCGTCATCCTGGCGGTACAGGGCGGCGAGGGGCTGGAGGCGACTCCCGCCGATGACCTGGCTGTAGAGCGCGGCCTGGCCGACGACGCCGACCTCGTGGGCTCGGCGTCGCGGTCTGAGCAAGCCGAGCCAGAGCCGGAGCCCATCCAGTCCGACGAGGTGCTCGACGTGCATCTCTTGCTCAGGGATTACCGGGGGCGACTCACAGACCTGTTCAAGCAGCCCTCAGGAGATCGCAACTAACTCGGCCAGGCAGCTGTATCTCGACGACGCCGGGGACGCCCCCGTGCTGGACGCAGCTTGCCGGGCTCGAGAGCGGGCTCCCGTCGGCAACCCGTCGAGTCCTCATGCTGAGGGTCGGGCCGCCCGTGCCGCCCTCGACGCAGCCCGCGACCAGGCCGCAGCCGCTCTCGGGGCCGATGCCCCTGAGATCGTCTTCTGCTCCAGCGGCACCGAGGCGGTGAACCTGGCCGTGCTGGGTGCCGGCCGTCCGCTCCCACCCGGTCGCTCATTCGTGACCTGGGCCGCCGAGCACCAGTCCGTGCTTGGCGCGGCTCGGCAGCTGTCGCTCGAGGGCCACACCGTTCACCTGCTGCCCGTTGACGGCCACGGCTTTGCGGAACCCGATCTGCCGGACGACGCCGGCCTGGTCTCGCTCGGCCTCGCCAACAACGAGGTGGGCACACTGCAACCCGTGGCTGAGGTGGCTCATCGGGCGCGAGAGCTCGGAGCAGCCATTCATCTCGACTGCTGCCAGGGCCCACGCTGGGTACGGCCGCCGATCGAGCTGGCCGATCTAGCGTCCTTCTCCGGCCACAAGCTGGGCTCCGGTCCTGGCGGGCTGCTCTTCGCAAGACGTGAGGCGCGCATGCATCCGCTCATGTACGGAGGGCCCCAGGAGTGGGGCCGGCGCGCCGGACATGAAGACGTGGCTGCTGCAGCTGCCATTGCGGCGGCCCTCGAGATCTGCGCTCGCGAGCGGAACAGCCAGGCAAGGGCCGCCCGCCCGCTTGCCGAGAGGATGCGGGTAGCGCTGGTCGAGGCCGGCGGCCGGCTCACAGGAGGCGAGCCCAGGCTGCCGAACTACGCCACGGCCGCATTTCGAAGCGTGAAAGGCGAGGACCTGCTGCTCGCACTCGACCTCGCAGGAGTTGCTGCTTCCAGCGGCTCCGCGTGCGCTTCCGGGTCGCTCGACCCATCGCACGTCCTGCTGGCGATGGGCCTGTCACTCGACGAGGCGCTGGGAAGCCTCCGACTGACCGCTGGCTACGACACCACCCCAGGAGACGTAGAACGGATGTTCCACGTTTTACACTCCTTGTCACTGCATGTCCGAGGTTGAGTCTGAGCTCGCCAGGCGCACCGGCCGCGGCGAGGAGGTTGTGCTTGCGACGGTGGTGCGCCTCGACGGTGACCCACCGTCGCGAACCGGTGCCAAGGCCCTCTTCGACCGAGATCGCCAGCTTGCCGGAACCCTGGGCTGCTCGGAATTCGACGCCCAGGCTCGCAGAGACGCCGTTTCCCACCTTGCGAGCGGCGCCCCCGGGCTGAGTACCTACCGGCACGAGCTGGGATCGATCGAGGTCTACGTCGAGCCCTACCTGGCGCGTCCTCTGCTGGTCGTGCTCGCTGACTCCCCGGTGGCCGCAGCGCTGCGGCGCTGGGCGCCCGAGGTCGGCTTCGAGGTGGCCAGCTCCCCGCCCTCAGAGAAGCCGGCCACCGAGCTGTATGTCGTCCACACCGATCACGAGGCTCCGGATCTCGTAGAGGTTCTGGAGCATCTCCTGGGCCTGGAGCCTCGCTTCGTGGGCCTGATGGGCAGTCGCCGGCACACCGGACACCACCTGGAAGCTCTGCACGCTCGTGGTATGGGCGAGGATCAGATCGCGCGTATCCAGAGCCCCGTCGGTCTCGACCTCGGAGCGCAGACGCCATCTGAGATCGCGCTCTCGATTCTGGCCGGCCTGGTCGCCATCCGGCGGGATGGCGGGGCCGGCTGGAAGGACGCCACGCGCGTCTGATCCAAGCTCAGAAGGTGCGGTTGCGGGCCTGTCGCCACTAGCATTGCCCGCGATGCTGAACCCTCCCCCAGAGGTGGCCGCACTGGCGCGGGCACTGCCGGGTTTAGTGGCGCCAGAGATTGTCTTCGGCATTGGCGGCGGTACGGGTTTTGGCCGCTTCGTCTACGGCGAACAGGTGACCTTGTTGACCCGGATCACGACTCGCGAGACTGCCAACGAGGGCTTTCTTGCCAACGTCTGCCGCAACCTTCAGGTGGCCTACAGGCTGCAGGTGGCCTCCGGCGAGCGGGCGCTGCACAGGCGGCTGACGGTTGAGCTGCTCAAGCGCGGGACCCCTGTGCTCTGGGTCGACCCGAGCCGGCTGCCGTGGTCAGGGCCGCCCGCGGCCTACCAGGCGGTTGCCGTGCTGAGCCTGGATGGAACCGACGCAACAGTCTTCGACGGAGCGGAGCGCCAGCTGCCGGTGGAGCGCCTGCTGGCGGCCTCACGAACGTCTGGCGCGAAGCACCGTACGCTCGTCGTTGAGGGCCAGGGGGGCGATGTCGGGAGTGCGGCACGGGCCGGCCTGTGGGCACATCGCCAGCAGATGCGCGAAGGCTTCGGTCCGCCCTCGACCCAGAGTGCCTTCGGCCTCTCGGGCCTGGCTCTCTGGGCGGCCAGTATAGCGGCGGACGCCGGTGGCGGTCCGACCCTTGCCGCGCAGATCGAAGACCGGGGAGGCGGGCCGGCAATGCGCGAGGCGCAGTCAGCCTTCCTGGCCTACGCGGGTTACGAGCGCGCGGCCGCGGCGACCTCCGCAGCAGGATCGCGCTGGAGCGAGCTGGCCGCCGCCCTGCGCGGTGACTACGCCGGCCCGGACCACGTCCGGGCAGTGCACGACGCGGAAGCTGAGGCGCTGACGGCCATCGAGGCGGCACTTCGGGGCACCTACGCCCAATAGCCGACTCGGTTAGGCGTGGCGGGAAGACCCGGCTCCGCCGGGCCGATGAGATGTCGCCGAACGCCTGCCAGACGCTGCCCGTCACCCACCACCCTGGGGAACGCGGCTACCCTCATCAGTCTGGACGATCTGCCGCGACGTGGAGTACAGCGCGACATGCTCACGCCACGCTCCAGAACTGAGCCTTACAGTCCACTGGAGTGCACCGTCTCATGGGAATGCTGACGGTTGAGTTGGCAGGGATCTGCTCAGCTAACCACTGCTAACCCGATTCCACTGCCGAGCTACGTCACCGAGTTAACTGGGGCCGGTAACGCCATGCAGCGACGAGCAACTGTCTTCGGGCCGTCAGCCGTTTGGGAAGAGCCAGTCCTCCCGCCAGATGGCCCACTCGCGCGCCGAGGTGGTCCATTCGGCGAAGACAGCCAGACCGTAGGGCGACCTGGGCCTGGAGCGCAGCTGTGCGATCCCGCGACGGGCGCCTCTGATCGCGGTGTGCAGGTCCTCCCCGGTTGGGTGAAGACCCTCCTCGTATGTGGGAACGCCGATGAAGACCATTGTCCGGTCACCAATCAACTGAAGCACCCGGGCCGTCTCCCACGCATAGACCGCTCCGATCAGGGGGGCGCTGGGCAGCGGTGTGTCGTACACCATCACCGCCACCTGGTCCACCCACACGGCCACCGCCTGGAGGAAACCGCCGGTCGTGAATGGCCAGCTGTTGCCTACAGGTACCAGCGTCGAGTGCAGCACACGCGAGCTGCCGGGCAAGAGCTCCACCTTCTGGATTGAGGCGGACAGGATGGCCTGGTGTGCCCTCGTGAGGTCATGCGTTCGCCCAAGCAGGTCCAAGAAGTACCCATTGGCCGGTGCCACAGGCTCGATGTCGTAGTGGATGCCGTCAAAGCCGAGATCGAGCAGGGCGCTGGCGCTGTCCAGGACGCGGTTGCGGACCGCCGCCGAGCCGAGGTCCAGGGGGCCACCGGCACCGGTCAGCAGCTGGCCGATGTACGCCTGCAGATGGACCCCAGGAGCGGAGCGGTGAATGGCCGCGAGCAGCTCCGGCGCGTGGAGGTAGCGCTGAGCAGCGATGCGCCCATCGCCGTCCAGCGGCCCAACGTGAAAGTAGGCGTCCGAGATCTGGTTGGCGCGTAGCACATCCACGAGCCGGGCATACTCTGCTGACGAGTGGGCATCGCCTACCCATGCGTGGCGCAACCAGAGCGCATTGTTCCCCGAGCTGCGGGCGGTGGCCGGGGGCCCGGGGATCCACCAGACCGATGCGACGAGGACGGGCACGATGGCGACCGCCACGCAAGCGAGTCCCAAACCAGCCACCAGGCGGCGGACGAGCCTTCTGGGAAGCCTCGGAGTCCGTAGAAAAACCATCGACTGCCGCTACAACGAGCCAGGGCAGAGGTCGGGTACTGGGGCCGTTCGTATGGGTCAGGGCAGCTGAGCAGATCCTTGCCAGGTCAACCATCAACATCCCCATGAGACGGTGCACTAGACGCTGCGGCCACAAAGTGGTACTATACGAACATGCGTTTGATGGTGGCGGCCGGCAAAGCCTCTGAGCTCTCCTATGAGGGCTTCGGCGGCTATGTGCCGCCCTCCTTCGCCAGCGTCGAGGAGGGCCTCGCCGTCATCGATAGGGGCAGCCCCGAGAACCTGACCAGCGACACCCTGCTCGAGGACCTCAAGTGGTTCACGATCCAGCAGCGGACCCTGGAGGCGATGAGCGCCCGCTGGCTGGGCGAGCTCGACCGCCGGGAGCAGCAGGCCTCAGCTCACGACTCAACAGACGACTGCTTCTCCTGCACCCGGTGGCTGAGCGAGACGCTCAAGCTCACCCCCAACCAGGCCTACGCCCAGGTCCGCACCGCCCGCATGCTCGAGCAGCTGCCCTGGACCGCGGCCGCCTTCCGGCGCGGCCAGATCAGCTCCCAGCACGTGGGCGTCATCCGCAGGGCCATGGAGCAGGTTCCCAAGACCTGCCTGGACCCTTCTGATGTGGAGCCGGCGCTGGTCTTCGCAGCCCGCCAGATGGACACCTTCAACCTGGACCAGCAGTGGCAGCAGATGCGCTACCAGGCCGACCAGGAGGCGGCTCTGGAGGCGGAGGATGAGCGGCGCCGACAGCGCTGGCTGTCGCTGCGCCAGATCCCGACCGGCAACTACCGGATCGAGGGGGTGCTCGACGCCGAGGGTGGGGCCACCCTGAAGACCGCCATTAAGGGCATCCTCGGCCGCCACCCCGCCCAGGACGACGAACGCACGCCCGCGCAGCGCCGCGCCGACGCCGTCGTCGAGCTGGCCAGGCGCCGGCTGGACGCGGGCGACCTGCCCGAGCGAGGCGGCGAGAAGCCTCATCTTCTGCTGATCGCCGAGCTCTCCACGCTCCAGCTGGAACCGGGCTCGCGGATGGCTCGGCTGGATTGGGGGCCGCTGGTGACCGGCGAGACCGCTCGCCGCCTCGCCGATGACGCCTCGATCACGCCGGTGCTGGTGGACGATAAGGGCGAGATCCTCCACGTCGGCCACAGCTCGCGGTCGGTGCCCAGGCAGCTGCGGAAGGCGCTCAACCTGCGCGATCGCCACTGCCTGAGCCCTGGCTGCACGACGCCGCCCGAGCTGTGCTCACCGCACCATCGCAGGCACTGGGCAGACGGCGGACCGACCGACCTCTCCAATCTCGAGCTGAGGTGCGACGTCCACCACGCCCGGCTGCACCCCGAGAACCACCGATTCCGGCAGAGCAGAGCGCCCTGAGGCATTCCCCCAATTGAGTTGCGCGCCCGATCAAGACTCGGGCACGCAAGAGGCGAATCGGACGGGGCGGCCACCTGCGCCCACCGTTTAGGTTGATCACAGAGCCGAGTCGGTGGAGACGAGGCGGTCCCTCCTCGAGGCGAGCGCGGACTTCCTCCAACTTGTCCAGCCCGTCATTGGGAAGCGTTCATCCCACCACGTAGCACCCGCGTCCGCGAGTGGGCCAAGAATCCACGGGCCTTCACGCAATGCGTGCCGTCGATCCGCCGACCACCGGGTCGAACGCTGCGGCCTCGCGCCCAGCCTCCGCTCTGCGCGTTTGCGAGAACGCGTGCATCTCAGGACCGCGTCACTGGACAGCGCACCGGGCGGCCCCATTCGGCCACTCGCCTCCCGGCTACCGTCCGGGCCAGCACGGTGGAAGACCCGGAGCGGGAGGCCCCCCTCCCCTGCTACCGTAGCGGCTCCCTACAGCTCTACCTCTTCGGCCTCGGTGGCGAGGGCGGCCAGGTACCGCTCGGCTGAGCGAGCGACCGCACGGCGACCGTCATGCTGCACGACCCGATCCCACCAGGCCCCGTAGATCCGGTCAAACCGGAACTCGGACACCCGTCGTGCGATGCGAGCGACCACGTGAGCCGGCAATGGGATGAGGTTGGGGTAGCTGTACATGAAGCTCACGAATCGCCGATCCGGGACCACCTGGAGAACATCCCCGGAAAGGATGGCGCCTGCACCGCCGGCGCCCGACGGCCAGTGACAGACGGTCGCGCCGGGGAAGTGACCCCCCAGTCGCACGAGGCTGAGACCACCGAACAGCGCCAGGGTTTCCCCCTGCCAGAAGCTGATACGCGGTGACTGTCGCATCACCCAGCTCCGGTCCTCCTCGTGCAGGTACACGCGCGCGTCGAACTCCTGGCTCCACTCGATCATGGCCGAGTAGTAGTGCGGATGGGAGATGGCGATGGCGTCGATCCCTCCCAGCCGGCGCACCGATTCGACCGTGGCGTCGTCGATCAGCGTGATGCAATCCCACAGGAGATTGCCGTGCTCCGTGCGAACCAGGAGCGCCCGCTGCCCGATCGCGAAGTTGGGCTGAGTCCCGATCCCGGTCAGGCCCGGCTCCAGATCCTCGATCCGGTTGGCATGGTCCGCGCGAAGCTCACCGAGGGTCGTCCAGGTCTGGCCGTCCCAGCCGATGAACTGCCGCGCGTCATCGCACACCATGCAGGAGGCCGGCGGTCGCAGGCTAGGCTCGTACTGGACCCCGCATGTTGCGCAGATGTAGGCGTGCGTGAAACCAGTCATGGGTAGCCCGAGTAGGATAGCCGTGAGGGGAACTTGATCCGCGATCAATGGAGGAGGTAGATACGGTGGTAAACGCTGGCCTGCTCATCTTGCGACTCACCCTCGGGATGATCGTGGCAGCCCACGGGGCCCAGAAGCTCTTCGGTTGGTTCAACGGGCCAGGTCTGGACGGCTTCGCCGCTGTCCTGGAGCGGCTCGGCGTCCGTCCCGGATGGCCCTGGGCCCTGATCGCCGGGCTGGTCGAGTTCGGCGGCGGGATTCTGGTCGCCGCGGGGTTGCTGACCCCGGTGGCGGCGCTCTTCGTGGCCGGCGACCTGCTGGTGGCCATATTGACCGTCCATATTGCGAAGGGCTTCTGGAATACAGACGGAGGCTTCGAGTTTCCGGTGGCGATCGTCGGTGGCATGGTCGCGCTGTCGCTGGTAGGCCCCGGGCGGCTGGCAATCGACAGCGTCATACCGCTCCACCTGCCACAGCCCGCAACCTGGCTGATCATCGTGATCGTGGTCCTGCTCGGGGTCATCGCCGCCGTCGCGTTCCCGCGCGCTTTTCCCGCGGTTCAGGCCGAGGGAGCGGCCCAACGACCGACCCGGTAGCGGGCCCCCCGCTCTGAAGAGGACCGCACACCGGAGGCTTGCGCTCGGTGTGCGGCCTGCGGATGGCAGCGCGGGGGTAGTCACGCGCCATCCCATATTCGTTATACCGCTCAAAGGCCCAGTTGTCGATGCCCTACTTGCAGGGCAGCAAGTGCGCTTTACAGAACCTCGGCTGCAAGCAGATCGGCCAGGGTCTCACGGCGCCGAATGGTACGTGCAGCGCCATCTCGCACCATGAGCACCTCGGGACGCGGTATGCCATTGTAGTTGCTGGCCATCGCCAGGCAATAGGCGCCGGCGGCGGGCAGGCAGATCACATCGCCCGTTCGCAGGCTGGGCAGGCGGGCGTCCGTCACGAGCACGTCGGTCGACTCGCAGTACTTGCCGGCGATCGTCACCACCGCTTCCGGAGACCCCTCCGGGTCGGAGGCGAGGAAGGCTTCATAGCGAGCGCCGTAGAGCTTGGGCCGGATGTTGTCGCCCATCCCACCGTCAACTGACACATAACGGCGCACGCCGGGGAGGTCCTTGATGGTGCCCACGGTGTACAGCGCAACCCCGGCGGGCCCCGCGATCGAGCGGCCCGGCTCGACCACGAGCAGCGGCATGCGTAGGCCCCGGCGAGCCGCACCCCCGTCAAGAGCCTCCAGCAGCGTCTCCACGAACTCACGGGGCGTCGGTGGATCGTCTTCGTGCGTGTATGAGATGCCCAACCCGCCGCCCGCGCCGAGGCGGGCCGGCTCGAAACCCAGGTCGCGGCGGAGCTCGGCAAGGAGGTCGAGCATGATCTCCATCGCCGCCACGTGGCCACGGAGGTCGAACACCTGGGAGCCGATGTGTGAGTGAAGACCGATCAGCTCGATCCGGTCATGAGCCAGGGCCCGCTCGACCGCCGCCCTGGCAGCCCCCGACTCGATCGAGAACCCGAACTTCGAGTCGAGCTGGCCGGTGCTTATGTAGTCGTGGGTATCGGGCCGTACCCCAGGCGAGATGCGCAGCTCACAGCGCATTTGGGCGCCTCTCGGCACCACCTGGCTCAGCAGGTCGAAGTCGTGGAGGCCATCGATGACGAGCGTCGCGCGCGCTTCCCAGGCGGCTCCAACGTCGTCGAGGCTCTTGTTGTTGCCCAGGAAGTGGACCTTCTCGGTCGGATAGCCCGCGGCAAGCGCGACGTGCAGCTCCCCGGCCGACACCACGTCGAGGCCCAGGCCTTCGGATGCCACCACGCGCAAAAAGGCGGGGCTGCCGAAGGCCTTGGCCGAGTACAGCACTTCGCCGCGCTCCCCCATCGCCGAAAGGTACTCTCGGCAGCGCGCACGCACCGTTTCCTCGTCGTAGACGTAGAGCGGCGTGCCATGCGCCTGCGCCAGCTGAACCAGGTCGCAGCCGCCGACCTCCATGTGACCACGGCTGCTCACCCGGTACGTGACCGGGAAGAGCATCTGGAAGGGGGCGAGGCCTAGTTGTGGGAGCAGCCGCAGGAGCCGCGGCAGCAGCCCCCGCCCGACGCGGCCATCGGCAGCGTCGACTCGAACTCGCCGCCGATCGCGGCGAAGCTGGACACCAGGACCCGAGTCTCTGTCGACTCGCAGCTTGGACAGACCTGGGTCCGGTCGCGCTCAGCGAATGACGTCAGCAGCTCGAACTTTCGCTCGCAGGCATCGCAGCGATACTCGTAGATCGGCATTGCCATGCATTCTAAGCTGCGCGAATACGGCCGCTTGCTCGAGTCGTGGCCTGGACTCGTCAGCGGGCCCCCGCAGCCGTTGATCGAAGACTCCCTGGTGCTTCTCGAGCACCTGGGCGACGCCGGCTCCCTGATCGACGTTGGCGCTGGTGGGGGCATGCCCGGTCTGCCCATCAAGATCGCGCGCCCGGAGCTCCGGGTGACGCTGCTGGAGGCCGACCGGCGCAAGGCTGCCTTCCTGATACATGCCGCCGCTCGTCTCGACCTGAACGTCGAGGTGGTCGCCGAGCGGGCCGAGGTCGCCGGCCGGGGCCACCTGCGCGAGGCGTTCGACCTGGCGACCTGCAGGGCACTGGCGCCGATGCCTGTGCTGGCGGAGCTCTGCCTGCCCTTCGTCCGTGTCGGAGGCCGCCTGCTGGCGATGGAGACCCAGGTCGAGGACGCATCCCGGGCGATCACCGCCCTCGGGGGCGGGGAACAGTCCGTGATCCCTGCTCCCAGCAGTGCCCGCCATCGGGGCGTGATCGTGGCCGTTCTCAAGATCTCGCCCACGCCCGCCGTGTACCCACGCAGGCCTGGTGTGCCCGCCAAACGGCCCCTCGGTTGAGAGCGCCGGCGCGTGTGCTCTCGAGCTCTTTAATGGGCCACGGCCGCGCGTACAATCCACTGCAAAGGAAAGCGGGAGCTCCATTTCGGGGCTGAGAGGGCCGCCCGGCCGACCGCCAAACACCTGAACTGGGTAATGCCAGCGGAGGGAAACGAGATGAGCGCAGCCAGTCTGGGTGCCACCCAGGCGCCCGAATCGTTGGACGCCCTGGTCATCGCGGGCGTCGAGCTTCGTTCGCGCTTGTTCCTGGGTACGGGCAAGTATCACGACGACGGCGAGATGCTGGGCGCGCTGGAGGCCTCCGGTTGCGAGCTGGTGACCGTCGCCCTGCGCCGGCTCGACCTAGACGACCCGAGCAAGAAGACGATCCTGGACGTGGTCGACTGGCAGCACTACCGCGTCCTGCCCAACACCGCCGGCTGTCCGACCGCGGCCGAGGCAATCCGGATCGCCCGCCTTGCCCGATCTATGGGCCTGTCCGACTGGGTGAAGCTGGAGGTGATTCCGGATCCCCGGTACCTGCTGCCGGACCCCGTGGAGACTCTGGCGGCGGCTGAGACGCTGGTGAAGGAGGGCTTCACCGTCCTGCCCTACATCAACGCCGACCCCATTCTGGCCACACGCCTGCAAGAGGTCGGATGCGCAACCGTGATGCCGCTGGGGTCGCCGATCGGCTCCGGCCAGGGCCTGGTCACCCAGCGTCAGATCGAGCTGATCATCGAGCGCGCGCAGGTCCCCGTGGTCGTCGATGCTGGCATCGGATCGGCCAGTGACGCGGCCCTGGCCATGGAGCTCGGCGCAGACGCCGTCCTTGTCAACACCGCCGTGGCCCTTGCCAGGAAGCCGGTGCTGATGGCCGAGTCGATCCGGCTCGGGGTCGAGGCCGGGCGCAAGAGCTTCCTGGCTGGCCGCATCCCGCGTCTGCCCCATGCGTCCGCCAGCTCCCCCGTGACTGGGATCTCACCGCGAAACTGAGAGGCCTTTCACCCCCCGTCGCTATGGCGGTCGTCCGGGAAGCGGAAGCCGGCCTGCGCGCGGTCGAGCTCGGGGCCACCATGCTGCAGCTTCGGAACCCGGATGCGACCGTGCGGGCGCTCGAGCGAGAGGCGGCGCGGTTGGTCGGCGAGGCGCCGGTGCCGGTGGTCATCAACGGCCGCGTCGACCTGGCGCTCGCCGTGGCGGCCGCCGGGGCGCACCTGCCAGAGGCGGACCTGCCAGTTGCGGCCGCCCGCCGGCTTCTGGGCAACGCCAGGCTGCTCGGGCGCTCGGTGCACTCGGCGGCCGCAGCGGTGGAGGCGGAAGCTGAGGGCGCCGACTACGTCGTCTTTGGGCCGGTCTTCGCCAGCGCCTCCCATCCTGGGCAGCAGCCGGTCGGGCTCGATGCCCTCAGAGAAGTAGCACGGTGCGTCGCAATCCCGGTGCTTGCCATTGGTGGTGTCGATGCCCCGAGGGCAGCGGCGTGCGCTGAGGCGGGCGCCTCAGGCTTCGCCGCGATCGGATACTTCGAAAAGAGATGATCCGGGTGCGCGTGAACGGCAAGCCGGTCGAGCTCCTGGGACCCACCCCGCTCCTCGACTACGTCCGAGAGCTGGGTGTCGATTCCAGAGCGATCGCCGTCGAGGTCAACGGCGAGATCCTCCAGCGCGACGACTACGCGGGCTGCACCCTGGCTGACGGCGACGTGGTCGAAATCGTGCGGATGGTGGGGGGCGGCGACACGCAGGGGGAGGCAGGTCGCAACTGAACCGCAAGTGGACGAACTACCGGGAACGCGCCCTTTCAACGACGCCAGAATGGGCCCATCGACCACAAGTGGTTCACTTTCGCTACAGTCACAGACCAGTTCTGGCTGAGCGGTTGCCCAGACGGCGCCCGTCCGCCCTCATCGGCTTCTTCACCGGTACCCAGGCTCATTGACCTGCCACGAATCAACGCCGCTCTCCACGCGACCGCGTGCAGCGAATTTCGCCGTCAGGGCTGGACGGCGGCCAGTCCGAGCTCTCGCAGCGCCTGCTCAGCTTCTCCGCGCTCATCCCACGCCACCGGTCCATCTGCGAAGACCATGGTCCGCTCGTGCCCCTTGCCGGCCAGCAGCACCACGTCGCCCGGCCGTGCCCTCTCGAGCGCCAGCCGGATCGCCGACCTCCGATCGAGCACGACCTCGTAGTCACGTCCGCGAGCCCGGCCGTCGGCGCCCGCCTCCACCTGGCGCGCCAGCTCGACCGGGTCGACGCCGAGCGGGTCATCAGTCGTGATGACGAAGAAGTCCGCGTACCGGGCAGCAGCCTCTCCCATGCCGGCTGGATCATGGCCGCCGGAGCGCGCGCTGGCCCCGAAGACCGCGAGCAGCCTCACGTTCGTTCTGAGTCGCAGCTCCTCCAGGACGCCGGCAAGAGCGACGGCGGAGTGCGCGAAATCGACGTACACGGAGAATCGCTGGCCCAGATCGATCCGCTCCAGACGGCCGCGCAGGCCGGGAAAGCTCGAGAGCCCAGCCGCCACCAGCTCAAGCGGGAGCCCGAGGGACAGCCCGCAGGCGGCGGCGCAGAGCGCGTTGGAGACGTTGAATCTGCCGGGCAGTTTCAGCCTGACGTCTGCAGACTCGCCACCTGTGACGATCCGGAACCTCACGCCGCCGTCGCCCGGCGCCAGATCCACCGCCCGGAGGTCGGCGTCGCAATCAATCCCGTACGTCAGCCGCCGGGTCACAGGGACAGCCGAGAGCGGCTCGTATGAGCCGTCGTCGCGGTTCAGCACCGCCGTCTTGGGCAGTCCTTTGCCCGCCGCGCCGGCGCAGAGCTCGATCAGGCGTGCCTTGGCGCGCAGGTAGGCCTCGGGGCTGCTGTGGTACTCGAGGTGGTCGCGACCGACGTTGGTGAAGGCTGCAACGTCGAACTCGCAGCCTGCCACGCGACCCTGCTCGAGAGCGTGAGAGCTGACCTCTATCACCGCCACCGTGATGCCTTGCTCCACCATCCGTGCCAGCCAGGCCTGTACCTCAGGCGACTCCATCGTCGTCTGGCCGGACTCGTTGTCGCGTGCCGTGCCGGCGGAGTTGGCGATGGTGCTCAGATATCCCGCTCGCAGCCCCGCCGACTCCAGAACGTGTGCTGTGAGGTGAGTGGTGGTGGTCTTGCCGGCGCTACCGGTGACCCCGATGACCTGGAGCCGGCGAGCCGGCCGCCCGAGGAGGGCGGCCGCCAGCTCGCCCAGGCCCCAGCGTGTGTCGCTCAGCCTGATTTCCGGCGTTCCGGGTGGCAGCGGCATACGGCGTTGCAGGGCCACCGCGGCGCCGCCGGCCGCGGCCGCGGCCGCGAAGTCGTGCCCGTCGACACGCAGCCCGCGGACCGCCACGAACAGGTCGCCCGGAAGGACGTCACGCGAGTCCTGAACGACCCGGCGCACATCGAATTCCCCTCCGACGAGTACGGCCGCGCCAGGCACTCCTGCCGAGAGCAGAGACAGTCGCATCGCCAGGCTGAGCATACTGAGCTCATGGGTGCGGTCGGGATCATGGGAATCGTGAACGTAACGCCGGACTCGTTCAGCGGCGACGGCCTTATGGACCATCGGGCCGCGATCGCACGCGGCCTGGCCATGGCCCGCGCCGGAGCCCAGATCGTCGACGTAGGTGGCGAGTCGACCCGCCCCGGGCACGCTCCAGTCGCCGCCCGCGAAGAGATCGAGCGTGCGGTGCCGGTTGTCGGGGCGCTTGCCCGTGAGGGGCTGACCGTATCAATCGACACGAGCAAGCTGGAGGTTGCCAGGGCGGCAGCCGATGCCGGCGCCACGATCGTGAACGACATCTGGGGCCTGAAGCGTTCCCCTGGCATCGCGTCGCTGGCGGCCGAGCGAGGCCTGCGGCTCGTGCTGATGCACAACCAGGAGGGCACCGTGTACCCGGGCGACCTGATCGACGCCATGCGCGATGGCCTGTCAGATTCCTTGAGCAGAGCCCTCAACGCAGGCGTGCCCCGGGAGCGGATCATCCTGGATCCCGGCATCGGGTTCGGCAAGACGGCCCAGCAGAACCTGGTCGTGCTGCGCCGGCTGGACGAGCTGCGCAAGCTCGGCTGTCCGATCCTCGTCGGGCCCTCCCGCAAGTCGTTCCTGGGCAAGCTGTTCGGGCAGGACATGACCATGCGAGTGTGGGGTACGGCGGCGGCGGTGACTGCTGCCGTCCTGCGGGGGGCCGACATCGTCCGGACCCACGACGTTCCAGAGATGCTGGCGGTAGCCAGGGTCGCAGAGGCGCTGAGGGTGGAGTCATGACGCTTGCCTACCTCGGGCTGGGTTCCAACCTCGGCGACCGAGAACGAAATCTGGCCGAGGCCCGGCGGCTGCTCTCCCGGTTTGGGGCAACGGTGCTGCGGCAGAGCCGCGTTCACGAGACGGAGCCGTTCGGTGTGACCGACCAGCCCCGCTTTCTGAATCAGGTGGTCGAGGTGGAATGGCCGCAGGGGCCGCGGGAGCTCCTGGAAGCTGTCAAGGCGGTTGAGTCGGCTGTGGGCCGAACTCCGACCTATCGCTGGGGTCCGCGCGAGATCGACGTGGACATCTTGCTGTTCGGCCGCGACAGGGTCGACGAACCCGACCTGGTCATCCCACACTCGGGCCTGTTCGAGCGGCAGTTCGTGATCAAGCCACTGAAGGAGCTTCGGCCGGACCTGTCCAGACGGGTGCCCGCCACTCCCCGCCGCCAGCGGCAAAGCCCGCCACCACCTGCCTCCACGGGATCCCCATGACTCAACCCCTGCGCGTGGCATGGCTGGGCCACCGCTCAGCGACCGGCGCTGACGGCATCATCACCTACTCCAGGGAGATCACGGCGGGCCTGCGTGACCGCGGAGTCGAGGTTGTCTTCTTTCACCACGACAGGGATCAAGCGGACGACGAGCAATCGATCGCGCTCGACGCCTTCTCCGTCTCCCACCGCTTCGTCCTCTCTCCGCCTGGCGGAAAGCGCAAGCTGCTCAATCTTCTGCGCACGCACAGCGTGGACCTCGTTCACGTCTCGCTGGCGTTTTCCAGCCTTGACTTCAACCTCCCACAGCTCTGCCATCAGCTCGGCATCCCGATCGTGGCGACCTTCCACGTGCCCTTCGCCAGCCGCTTCTCGGTCTGGGGGGGCATCACCTCAGCCGTCTACCGGCTCTACGCACAGGCCCTCGCCGACTGCGACGCCGTGATCATATTCGGTGAGGCCCAGCTTGCGATCCTGGTCGGCCTCGGCGTCCCCCGTGAGGTGATCCACGTGCTGCCCAACGGGGTCGACGTCGATCGTTACAGTCCGGGACCGTCCGGCAAGCGGGCTGCGCTGGCCGCGGAGCGGCTGTTCAGCTACGTGGGCAGGTTGGATCCTGAGAAGAACGTGGACGTGCTGCTGTCAACGTTCCTGGACGCGGAGCCGCCGCCTACGGCTCGCCTCGTGATCGTCGGCGGTGGCGTCGAGCGCCGGCGTCTCGAGCGCCGTTATGCCGACCCTCGGATCGTCTTCACCGGCGTGGTCACGGACGAGCAAGAGCGGATCGACATCCTGCGCGCTTCCGATGCGTTCTTCCTTCCCTCCACGGTCGAAGGGCTGTCGCTGGCGATGCTGGAGGCGATGGCCTGCGGCGCTGCCACGGTGGCGACCGACGTGGGGAGTGACGGCGATGGACTGAGGGGCGCAGGAATCGTGCTCGACCCACGCCATCTGGAGGCGGAGCTGCGGGCGGCGATCCGGCTGCTCGTCGAGGCGCCTCAGGTCTGCGCCCTTCTGGGCCAGCTGGCCCGGGAGCGCGCGGCCGAGCGCTTCTCGCTGACCAAGAACCTCGACGCGCTGCTTGCGCTGTACGCTCAGCTCTCGGCTCGCGCGTTGGTGAACCGGTAGCCGATGCCGGGCACGGCCAGCACGTAGAAGGGCCGGCTGGGCTCCAGCTCGATCTTGCGTCGAAGATTACGGACGTGGACGTCGATAACCCGCGTCTCGATGTCCCCGGGGTGGTCCTGGCCCCAGATGTGCTTGAGAATCCGCTCGCGAGACAACGCCTTGCCGGCGTTCGCGGCCAGCAGCGACAGGAGCTCGAACTCCGTATGCGTGAGCGTGATCTCCTCCTCCTGTCGCACGACTCGGCGCTCGTTCAGGTCGATAAGAAGGTCCTTGAACTCCATCCGCGCCCGCTCTGAGCGCGGCCCGTCGATGCGTGCGCGCCGGAGGTTGGCTGCCACGCGCGCCGTCAGCTCGCGCAGCCGCAGCGGCTTGGTGAGGTAGTCGTCGGCGCCGATCTCCAGCCCGACGACGACGTCTACCTCTTCATCCCTGGAGCTGATCAGGATGACCGGCACCGCGTCCCCATGGCGGCGCAGCTCGCGGCATACGTCGAACCCGGACATGTCAGGCAGGTCGACCTCGAGGACCACGGCTCTCGGGCGGCGCTTGTGGAACTTGGCAAGGGCCTCCTCTCCGGTAGCCGCCTCAGCCACATCGAAGCCGTCCTGCCGCATGGCCTCCCTGATCTCGCTCCGTAGGCGCGAGTCGGGGTCGACGATCAGGACCAGCCGGCGAGCGGTTTCGTCCATCCCCTTGAAGACTCTACATTCGAGATAGGGCCATGGACAGGTGGACTCAACGGCGTAGACGGCCGGCGAGGCCGCGTGCGCCGCGAGCAAGGCTGTCCATCCGGTCCGCCCATTCACTGAGCACGAGGTCCCACGCGCCGCTGTACTCCACGACGTCTCCGCCGAACCCGGATTTGAACTGCCAGAGACCGTGCCAGGGATGGTCGGTGTCGGCCGCGCTGGGCGGCACGCCCCAGAGATCGTAGTCACGGCAGCCGCAGCGCGCCGCGTCGCTCATCGCGGCCCACTGCACGGCGTAGGCGGGCATCAGCTCTCGCTTGACGCCAACCGATCCCCCGAACAGGTAGTAGGCCCTGCCCGAGAGCCAGCCCACGAGGATCGCCGCCAGCGCCTGACCCTCGTGGCGGGCAACATAGGTCCGGCATCCCGCGAGCAGCGTCAGCCGCCGCTGGTACTGCGCCTCGCTCAGCAGGGCGATGTCCTGGCGCTGCTCGGTGCCCTGGCTCTGGCGCCGCAGCTCGGCGGCTTCGGCGCCTACCTGGACGGTCACTCCGCGCCTGAGGGCCAGCCGGATGTTGTATCGGTGTTTGGGCTTGAAGCTTGCCAGCATCGCGTCCTCTGCGCCGAGGCGGACGATCCGAGTGTGCCTGGGATGGAAGGTCGGTGCGGCGCTGAAGCCAAGCTCTCGCAGCTGGGCCCCGAAGGCAACCGTGGCCTCAGGCTCGACACGAAGCCGCGCCAGGCGGCGTTCCCGGGCCCAGTCCCCCAGCCAGCGGACAGCCTCCAGAGTTGCGGGGACCGGCCCACGCGGCACATAGGCCCATCTGAACGGTCCAGCTCCCTGGAGCAGTACTAGCGCCCGCGCCCCGCCCGGCAGGACCAACCGCTCGACCGCCCATCCCTCCAGCGCCTGGACCTCCCCGTAGCCCCAGGATTGCAGCAGGGGCGGCGGTGAGCTCAGCTCACCCAGCGCGGCATCCCAGGAGCAAGCCTGGTCGGCGGAGCTCACGGCAGGTCGCAGATTACTGGGTTGGCCCCCTCGAGGTGGTATCAGGCGCTGGGCAGCCCGAGGGGCGTGAACTGGCCGGTCTCCAGGCCGCTCTCGGCCCGGATCACGTGCATGACGGCGTTTATCAGCGCGAGGTGGGTGAAGGCTTGAGGAAAGTTGCCGAGATGACGGCCGCTTCGGTGATCGATCTCCTCAGCGTAGAGCTCCAGAGGGCTGGCGTAAGAGAGGAGCTTCTCGCAGAGCTCTCGAGCCCGCGCGATCTCGCCTACCTCGACCAGCGCCGAGACCAGCCAGAAGGAGCAGATGGTGAACGTCCCCTCTTCGCCTGTGAGGCCGTCGTCGGTCTCCTCGACGCGATAGCGGAGCACCAGGCCGTCCTCGGTCAGTTCGTCGGCGATTGCCAGCACGGTGGCCCGGACGCGGGCGTCATCGGGAGGTAGGAACCGGACCAGGGGGATGAGAAGGACCGAAGCGTCCAGGGCGGTGGTCTCGTAGTGCTGCACGAAGACGCCGCGCTCGTCGACCGCCCGCTTGCAGATCTCAGCGTGCATCTCGTCAGCCGCCTTTCGCCAGTGTGCCGCCAGCCAGGTGTCGCCGTGCATCTGGGCCACACGAGCCCCGCGGTCGGCGGCTACCCAGCACATGACCTTCGAAGACGTGAAGTGCTTGGGCTCGCCCCGTACCTCCCATATCCCCCGGTCCGGCTCGCGCCAGGCGGCGATTGCGGCCTCAACTGAGCGCTTGAGAATCGGCCAGACGTGCTCGGGCAGGTAGTCGCGAGACCGGATGTGCAGGTAAACCGAGTCCAGGAGGGCTCCCCAGACGTCGTGCTGCCGCTGCCGGTAGGCGCCGTTGCCGATTCGAACGGGCCGCGCGGCAGCGTAGCCGCCGAGGTGCTCCAGCACGCGCTCCTCCAGCTCCTTCTCGCCTCCCACTCCGTAGAGGACCTGGAGGTCGTCGTCCTTGGCGACGTCGGCCATGAAATAGAAGAAGTCGTTGGCTTCACGGGCGAAGCCCAGTGTGTACAGGCCCCAGAGCATGAAGGTCGAGTCGCGGATCCACGTGTAGCGATAGTCCCAGTTCCGCTCTCCGCCAGGCGTCTCAGGCAGCGAGGTGGTGGCTGCGGCCAGGACCGCACCAGTCGGAGCGTAGGTAAGGCCTTTGAGCGTCAGCGCGCTGCGCTGAAGGAAGCTCTGCCATGGGTGCTCTGGGAACACGCCGTGGTTGATCCAGCCGCGCCAGAAGTTGGCGGTCCGTTCGATCCGCTCAAACGCCTCGCTGGCCGTCCTGGGCGGCGGGTGCTCGGCCAGGAACTCCTCCGACGCGGAAAACTGCGAGCGTGGCCAGCACAGAGCCGCGAAGGCCGTTTCGCCTTCCCGGAGGTTCCGGGTTGCGTGGGCGCCGGGTCCTTCGAACCCCACCCTCATGTCTGTGACCAGCCTCATGGGGACGTCGTCCTTCCCACCTGTGGCGACCGCCTCGTCGTAGCCCTGGCCGACGTACTCCCATTGAGCGGCCGTCTCGCCGTAGTTGAAGACAGGCTCGCAGTCGAGGCTCAACTCGACCCTGCCCACGATGCAGCGGGCGGTGCGGACCAGCATGTGCTCCGCCTCCTGGTCCGTTGGTGGGCGGCGATGGGTGCCGGAGCGGCGGCGCTCGTGATACCAGGGACCGATGGAGAGTGCGTCACGGATCACCATCCAGCCGGTCCGGGTGCGCCAGGTCGTCTCCAGGACCAGGGTGCCCGGCAGGTACCGGCGGCCCGCCGGCACCATCGCGCCGGTGGGCCCGAAGCGGAAGCTGCCAGCCGCCCGATCGAGCATCGCGCCGAAGACGCTGCGGCCGTCTGGCCGCGGCAGGCACAGCCACTCCACCCGTCCGCTTGGCGCGACAAGCGCGTTGACCTCGCAGTCGGAGAGGAACGCGTAGTCGGCGATCGGCGGGAACGGGGCAACCGCCAGCGCGGCATCCGCGACAGCGCGCGGAACGACCACCGGCTCTGCGAGCGGGACCGCTTCCAGCCGGCTACCGTCGAGCTCCTGATCCCCGACCTTCAACTGGTTTCCTCCCCCGGTGGGTTCAGCTGAACTTATCACCCCACGGATCGCAACGGACGTCAGATCCGCAAACGCTGACGACGCGCATATCCCCGAGATTCGCCGGTGAGCAGGCCGCGCCGGTATGTTCTCCATCACCTCTTGGGCCCCAATAGGCCAGCTGCCTGCTCACGATGAGCTCAAGTTTGGGAGGCGTGGCGGGTAGGCCCGGCACCGCCGGGACGGCAGTGACCTCCGGCGTCATTCAGCTCAGAAAAGTCGAGACCGGCCTCACGACAGATGACAGGTGTCGTTGACAGTCGTCACGACCGAGCGACCATTGGCGCGCTGTATCACGGTCAGGGAGCAGTTCTCGATCAGGAAGGGAAAGATGCCGTGGCTCGCCCGCCCGACCACGTTGAGGATCGCGACCTGGATCACACCGCCATGGGTGACGCAGAGAACGTCACCTTCCGGGTGGCGCTCATAGATGCTGCTCAGAGTCCGGGTCACACGCTCCGCGAACGGCCCGGCACCCTCTCCCCCAGGGACCACGTCCCACGTCGGCTCCCGGCGCCACCTCTCCCACAGTGCGGGAAACTCATCCATCAACTCGGCTCGGGTCTTTCCCTCCCAGGCGCCTAGAGCGATCTCACGCAGGCCCTGTTCGAAGGTGGGCTCGATGCCGAGGGTCGCCGCGATCTCGTCCGCCGTCTGGCGCGTGCGAGCCAGATCGCTGCTATAGAAACCGGTCAGTTGGTGACCAGCAAGTCTCTCCGCGAGCTCGCGCGCCTGGTCCAACCCTCGATCCGAGAGCGGGGGGTCCAGCTGGCCCTGGATGCGACGCGTGGCATTCCACGTAGACTCTCCATGTCGCACGAGGAGTAGTCGAGATGGGGCGAGGGTGCGAACGCGATTGTCTGCATTTTGCGGGGCGATACCCTGGATTGGGGCTCGCTCCTTGCCAGACATTGCGCGGCGTCTATACTACCCTCTTATTTGGTTCCACCTGGCGCGGAGCACCCCGCGCTGAGCCCGAACGGAGAAGCCGTTGCAGACCAGAGGGTCGCTAGCCGAAAC
>DATFWQ010000238.1:0-2676 GCA_035259145.1 Candidatus Dormiibacterota bacterium
GGCCGGTCGGATCTGGCTGATCGCCGCGCAGGCCGAGCCGCCGCTGCACGAGAGCGAGGGCTTCCGCGGGAGGGACAACTACCTGGAGTTGCAACCAGGGCGCCGGCCCAGCGCTAGCCGACACGGTTGTTCCTGCGAGAGATGGCGGGCACTCGCCTCACCTGGGTTGGCGACCCACCTCGGCCAACGTGCCGACTGTAAGCGTCGTGAGCCAGCCGAAGGCAACCAGCGCTGCCAGCGCGAACGGCACCGCGGCCGCTCTGGGCTTGCTCATGCCGAGGACGACAGTGGTTGGCGCCACCACGCCCGAAGCCACGCAGTAGGCCACCCAGCCGCGCCACCGCAGCCCGGCGAATCGACGTGCGAACACGAAGCACGCCACGACGAGCGCAGTGAATGAGGTGAAGAACGCCACGCCGTGGAGGGCGGAATGCCAGCTGAGGTGGTCCGGTATCGATGCCGCCGTCCCGGGCGGAAAACCCATGCTGGGATCGGCGGTGAAGAACCCTGCCGCGATCAGGCCGAGGCCGAACAGTCCAACGAGCGGCGGCCCCCAGACCGCCCCCCGACCCGACGGAAGCGCTCGCCGCATGCCAACGGCCGCCGCGGCGATCGCCAGACCCGTGAGCACGAACGTCGCGATCTGGATCCAGCCGAGATCGCCAAGACTCAGTAGGCTGATGGGATGGCGGCGGATGTCGAACCCGGGCCGGGTCAGGATCTGCAGCACCACTGAGATGGTGAAGAACGGGCCCGCGACCGCCCCGCTCGCCAGCAGGGCCCTCGTCGCCGGCAGGGTGGCATCTCCACTGGTGGGGATTAGCTCGTGGGCAGCAGGCGACATCACGACTGCTCACCCGTGAAGTTCTTCACCTTCTGCATCGTTCCCTCCGGGTCGTTGGGATCCCGCAGATCCTTGGATAGCCCGATCCAGTTGCCCTCCGGGTCGCGGAACTGAGCGAGCTCCACCACGCCAGGAATGCCGCCGACAGGCATGACGACCTCAGCTCCGGCCGCCACCGCCCGGTCCAAAGTGCCCTGCACGTCATCCGTGCCCAGGTAGATCGTGACGCCGCGGCTCCCCTGGCCGGTGGCCACCGCCCCCTGGATGCCCTCGTCTGAGCCCGTCTGCACGAAGCCGTAGCTCATGGGGTTGTCGGCGTCGATGGTCCAGCCGAAGACCTCTCGATAGAAATCGTGGAGCCTCGTCGGATCCTTGCCGTTGATCTCGAACCAGATGACGGGGTTGCCCATGTCGATTACCTCCTTGAGTTGTGATGTAGTCATATGATGGAGGTGATCACACCAGAGAATTACGCAGAAACAGTGGCTGGCTTTTGTTCAGTCTCCACATAAGAGGTCACCTGTATCCAGCTGTCGAGGAGCTGCTAGAACGGCTGGCATCGCGTCGTGGGGAGATCGCCGCGGATATGCTGGCGACGCTGTGGCGGGAGGTGCCCTCCTACGCAACCGGCCGTCGTGATCTCCTCAGCCAATGCTCGGACCACATCGATGCCTTTCTGATCACGGCTCGCACCGGCCACGTGCCGCGCGGTCCGGCGGTGGAGTTCGTCAAGCAGGTGGGCGGGCGTGGCGCGCGCGACGGGGTGGAGCTCGAGGTCCTGCTCCGCTGCTATCGAACCAATGCGACGACCCTCACGCACTGGGTCGGTGAGCAGGCGAGTGCCACGACCGCGGAGGGGCTGCGCGCGGCGCTGGCCGTGACGCGCATGGTGATGGAGTACACCGACAACGTCAGCAGCGCACTTGCAGACGCGTTCGTGCATGAGAGTCACCGTCTGCTCGCCGAGGCCGGCTCCCTCCAGCGCGACCTTTTGGAGGACCTGCTTGCGGGCCGAACGGGGGTAGGGACCGCATCCCAGGCTCGGGCCGCTGGGCTGACGTCGCGCGGGGCTCTCCAGGTGGCGGTGGCTGCTGCCAGCGATCTGCCGGAGGCGGTCGGCGCGGTGGATCATCAGTTCCGCATGGCACGCGTCAGCGGCATTCGCGTTGCCCGCCACGATGAGCTAGTGATCGTGGCCCCTGCCGATGCGTCAGTGCGACACCTGCTCGGCCGGGCGGGGGCATCGACACCGCTCACTGCTGGGATCAGCCTGCCGCTGAACGGGTGGGACGAGATCGCCCGGGGACACCGCGAGGCGCGGCGGGCACTGGCGCTGGCGCCCCCGGGCCACGTGCTCCGGCTCGCCGACCTGACGCTGTTCGACTACCTGCTGGCCGGCGCCGACGACACGGCCCGCCGTCTTGGAGTGCCGGGCGTGGACGGACTGTCTGCACCCCTTCGCTCGACGCTGGTGGCGTATGCGGCCAGCGACCTCAACGTCGGCGCCACTGCCCGCCGCCTTCACCTGCATCCGAACACTGTGCACTACCGGCTGGGGCAGGTCGAGCGGCTGACTGGCCGGGACGTCCGCAACTTTGCGGACATGGTGGAACTCGTGGCAGCCCTGCGGCTGGCCTCCTCGTAGAGGCGGATGGCGCTGCGGCGCAGTGAGCCAATGATGCTGGGTGTAGCCAGGGTGGAAGGACCGGACCGTTCAGCCTATCCGTAGGTTGAGCGCAACCAGGAAGAGCTACCCGCACAGGGCCGCTGCGGGTCATCGCCTTCCAGTACACCGAACCCGCCTCTGGACATCCACGCTGAACGCCGAGGTC
>DATFWQ010000239.1:0-3461 GCA_035259145.1 Candidatus Dormiibacterota bacterium
AAGGCTTGCGCAACTGACTACTCCTCGTTCATAGGATCTGGCATGAATCCCTCGCCGATCATGCGGCACCCTCCGACAGGGCCGTCGGTTTGGCCGCCCGCTTCCGGCTGTTGTAGGCCGCGTAGCAGCAGCGCATGCTGCACCACTTCTTGCCCCGGCGAAGGGAGGGTTTGGCCGGGATGGGACCACCGCACCACTGGCAGGACTGTTGCAGGCTCGCCGGCCGCTCATACATTCGCGCGCCCTTGGCGTTGTAAACCTGCGAGGGAATGTGGCCATCCCGCGCCCAGATCTTCACCGTGGACGGATCCGCGCCGAGCAGCTCCGACACTTCGTCGAGCGTGAGCAGGCCCTGATGGCGGAGGCGGGTGTAGCGGTCCTCAAGGCCGTAGGTGCGCCGCAAGAGGTAGAGGATGCGGAGGCTGAAGCGTTCGGCCACACCGGGACGGAAGCCGCGCGCGTTCAGGATGTTGACGATCTCGGCGTCGGTGTGGTCGTCGAGCAATCGGTCGACCTCGGCGACTACGGCCGGATCGACTTTGCGCAACTGGGCTGCGCTTAGCGGTAAGGGGAGGTGGAGACTGTGGGTGGCGCCACCACGAAAGCGGACGTGGGCCACGATCTCGTCCGTGCGCATCAAGGTGACGTCGTCTAGCAGAAGCCGGATCATGCGCTTACGCTCGCGCTGGGGCACAGCCGGATCGCGCCAGAGCCGGGGGAAGTCGGTGGCGAGGGCGAGGATCTGCTGTCTTTGCCGCTCGTCGAGAAGGCGACCATCGGCTTGTCGCTGGCGTTCGTACTCCTCCTGGGCGTCGGCCAGCGCCCGTAGCTTCTGGTTCCAGTCCGCCTCCAGCGAGTCGGCCACCAGCCGGTTGTCGGGGTCGACGCGGAGGTAGCGGCGCTGGGCCAGCTCGGCCTCGTAGCGAGCTCGTTCCACCTGCTGGCGGCGAAGGCGGTCGGCCTCTTCGGCGCGAGACTGAAGCTCTTCCTGAACGGAGAGCGCCACTTCCAGCGCCAGCGGCGTCACGGTTTCTATAAGCAGGTCGCCGATGGCGCGGTCGAGGCCGGCGCCAAGCACGCGCTGGCAGGGTGGTTCAGCCTTCGCGATGCCAGCCTTCTGGCACACGTACTCGGGCTGCAGCTGCCCACGCAGTGTGTAGTAGCGGATGGTCATG
Organism: Candidatus Dormiibacterota bacterium; assembly: GCA_035259145.1. Taxonomy (GTDB): domain Bacteria; phylum Chloroflexota; class Dormibacteria; order Dormibacterales; family Dormibacteraceae; genus CF-161. Next base: position 1,176 of record DATFWQ010000239.1, read on the forward strand.
CGCTCGCCGCAGCGGCCACAGACGGCCAGGCCCTGCAGTAGAGCTGGTCCCTCGCGCGGCGGGCTCTTGCGCCGCTCAGCACCGTTGGCCTGGGCGTTCTCGCGCAGCCGCTGCAGGTTCTCCTCGTACCGCTCCCAGGAGATGTAGCCGGGATGGGTGTTGAGGATGACGGTGTGCCATTGCTCGCGTGGCAACTGACGGCGGGCCAGCTCTCGGCCTCCAGGGGCCCTGCGAGTCGTCTGGGAACGTCCGTAAACGAAAGCACCCGTGTAACGAGGGTTCTTCAGCACGCGCAGGGCTCGGCTGTGCAAGAGCGGCCCCCAGGCCACCTCCCCTTTGTTCGGTCCGGTGCTCAACCGGCGCGGGAACAGTAGGCCCTGTTTGCGGAAGCTCTTCACGGTCCCCGTTGCCGAGCCGGTGCGGCTGAAAGTATCGAAGAACGCGCGCACGGCGTTCTGTACCTGGAGGTCGGGGTCGAGGACCACACGTCCGGAGGCGTCATTGACCAGGCCTACCGGCAGCTTCATCTCCAGCTCACCACGGCTCGCCTTGGCGAGCTGACCCCCGATCAGGCGAGCGCGCAGGACGTGGAGTTCGGCCTCGCTCATAGTCCCCTTGAGGCCGAGCAGCAGCCGGTCGTTGAAGTGGGCGGGATTGTAGAGGCCATCCTCGTCGAGGATGAGGGTGTCGGTAAGAGCGCAGATCTCAAGCAGGCGATGCCAGTCCGATGAGCTGCGTGCCAACCGCGAGACCTCAAGGCCGAGCACGATACCGACCTCGCCCATGCCCACCGCGGCGACCAGCCTCTGAAAGCCTTCGCGGTCGCTGTCGGTACCTGACAGGCCCAGATCGCTGTCGATGACGACAACCCGATCCAGCGGCCAGCCCAGGGCGATGGCTCGTTCCCGCAGCGCGTATTGACGCTTGGTGCTCTCGGTGTTCTCGAATACCTGGCGCAGCGTGCTTTGGCGGACGTAAAGGTAGGCGAGTCGCTGAAGGTGGCTCGCGGACACCTTCAGATGCTGCTCGGGGTTCACGCGTAGCACCTCTTCTGGCTGCTCAGGGCCATCTCGGTCAGCAACCGCACCAGCTCGACGCTCAGGCTGGTCAGCCCGCTGCCCTGGCCGGAGCAGGCCACTGGAGTTGCCGTCGGCGCCGGCCGGCCGGTCGGCACGCAAGCGCACATCCAGCTCGGCAAGCCGCCGCGCAGGAACAGAGCCAGACCGCGTGGCGTCATGGTCGGGATCTCGCCGACAGCTTGCGCGCGTAGCGCTTCGTAGCCCTGGGTCAGATCGCTGGCTGCGGCGGTGATCTTCATGTCCTCAGCGGAGGCCCCCCTTTTCGCCGCCGCTGCAGGGCTCGCTCCACGCTGCGGGGATGTACGTTCAGGCCGAACCGCTCCTGGACAAGCCCGGCCAGCGCCGTGCTGTTGAGTGTGGGATCTTCGGCCAGAGCGGCTTCGAGCACGTCCAGGACCGGCTCGGAGAGCTTGTGGGCCCGCTTGGGTCCTGGACGCTGCGGTAACAGGCCCGGCAGACCCGATTCCTGAAAGGCCGCCTGGGCCTCGTAGAAGGATGGGCGCGAGAAGCCGAAGCTGACGCTGGCCTGGCTCACTCGCTGGCCCTCCTCGCGGACCCGCCGCAGCATCTCGTATTTGACCTGGACCAGATCGTTGGCGTCGAAGAAGGGGTTGGTGCCGGCAAAGGCCGGATCGCGGACCGACTGGGCTCGGGGGTTGAGGGCGTGGTGACGGCGAAGGGCGGCAACCTTGTCGGCTGGGGTGTCGGGCGGTGCCAAGGTCGTCCTCCTGTCTGAGCGTTAGGTACATTATGCCGTATTTATCGAGGAAGTCAAGCACCAGATGTAGGCGAGTCAGATCGAGCTTGTATTTCTCTTGGTCGTCAGCGAGCCCAGCAAGGCGAGCTGATGCTTTCAAGTGATAAGGCAAAATCTGCTTGACGATTGCGGCGTAATTCACCTTACGCCTTCCCCTCCTTGCACTGACACAACACGCCCGCCAAGGCGAGTAGGTCCTCGACCCGGAAGTGCGCCCTTCCAGCCGAAATGACCACGAAGGGGTCGACGCCCTCGACGTCGGTCCAGGGCACCGGAATCGAATAGACACGCTCCTCCCCAGACTTTCGGAAGAACACCCGGTGCTCGCCCCAGGTGTGGGCGTAGCCGACCAGCTCGAACTTCTGGCCGGTCAGCGGGTGGAAGGGATGGGTAACAACGACCCTTTCCGAACCGTCAACACCATCTGTAGTTGAAGGCTTACGCCAACTC
>DATFWQ010000240.1:0-13272 GCA_035259145.1 Candidatus Dormiibacterota bacterium
TGGCGTCGGCTTCGTTCGGGGACGCCGACCACGGTACGGTGGTGTTCCACAGTTCTGGACCGGCGCCCACGACGAGCTTTCTCACATCGGACGGCGGCAAGACGTGGGAGCTGGCGGTCCGGGCACCTAGAAACGGATACGCCTCATCTGTCTTCGTCGACACAACAACGGTGGTGGCACAGACAGTCAGCAGCCTCGGGCCGGCCAGCGCTGAGCCTTTCGCGACGCGCATCAGTCATCACGCTGGTCGCACGTGGCGGCAGCTGGCCGACCCGCGGCACAACCCGGGGTCGGGCTGGCCGGTCTTTCTCGACCCCCAGCATGCCTGGTGGATCGACCGGGCGCCGTCGCCAGACCCCCATACACCGGTGGCGGTCTGGCGGACGAGCGACGGCGGGACCACCTGGCATGACCTGGTGGCTTCCGACCTCCCGGTGACCGGCTTCCCGGGGCAGCCGGTTTTCACCGATCCGCTGCATGGCGCGATGCTGCTCACGTCGCCAGACGCCACACAGTCCGCTGTGGCGACCAGCGACGGCGGCGGGAGCTGGCGGGAGGTCACGGCCCCCGAAGTTCCGGTCCACGCCACGCGCCTGGAGAGCGGGGTGCTTCTGAGGCATGGGCATCGCCTCCTGTTCTGGCTCCCCGCGGTCACTCCACTGGGAGGACCCTTAATCGACTACATGCCCTTCGTCTCGGTAAGTCGCGACGGCGGGCAGACCTGGAGCCCCGCCCGTCCTGCGCCCAACATCGTGCAGCCCTGGTACGTCGGCCTGTATCCGGCGCTGGACGACCGGGGGCGGCTGCTGGTGCTGGACGACCGGCGCTTGTGGATCTCCGAAGACGACGGCGCAACATGGGCGGCGCGCCTGATGCAGGTGCCGGCTGAGCTGCGGCTCGCGATGCTGGTCAGCACGACGCCTGGCGCGCTCTACGCCACCGCTGTGCAAACCGGTCCTCTCGGCGTCGTGACTCCGGGCACGCCGCTGACGTTGATCCGCAGTACAGACGGGGGTGCCCACTGGTCGGTCGTGGCCCTTCCGCGACCTCCGCTGGATCACTCCCGATAGTCGCCCTGGATGCTCGTAAACTCGATCAGGTTGTCGAACGGGTCGCGGCAGAAGAAGCGCGGCCGGTTGGGGATCGGCGTGTCGTCGTAGGGCTTGAAGCCCGCGCCGGCAAGGCGCTGCCGGGTCTCGTCGAGGTCGTCCACGTCCAGGCAGAAGTGACGGGCGGAGCCGGGAGCCAGGGCGCCCGGAAAGAAGTGCAGCTCCAGGCCGCCCCCGGCCGAGTACCAGACCAGGGCCGCGGTCAATGTGTGTGGCTGCGGGATCTCCGTCAGGCCCAGCACCTCCCCATAGAAGTGGCGCACCTCGGCTCTGCGGCCCTCCGGATATGGGGACGAGACGTGCTGAAGTCCGCGCAGTTTCATATGAACGCCAGCCTACTTGATGAGGGCACGAGGCCGGCGACCTGCCGTTGTCACGTCACCTCAGGCACTTCGAGCCAGCGGCGCTCTCGCCAGGAGCGCAGTCCGAGTTCGGCCAGCTGAACCCCCTTGGCTCCCTCCAGAAGCGTCCAGGGGAATGGCGCGTTGCAGACAACGTGCTTCAAAAACTGCTCCCACTGCACCTTGAAGCCGTTGTCGAACACCTCGTTGTCCGGCACCTCCAGCCACCCTGCCCGATAGTCGAATTCGCGCGGAACGTCAGGATTCCAGACGGGCCGTGGCGTGTTGGCGCGGTGCTGGGCCCAGCAGTCGCGGAGCCCGGCGACGGCGCTGCCCTCGGTACCGTCGATCTGAAGGGTCAACAGGTCGTCGCGGTGAACCCGGACTGCCCAAGAGGAGTTGATCTGGGCGACGATGCCACCCTCGAGTTCGAACGTGACGAAGGCAGCGTCGTCGGCCGTGCATCGGAAGGGCCGGCCCGCCTCGTCTACACGCTCGGGGATGTGGGTCACGCCCAGCGCCGAAACCGCCCTGACCGGCGCCACGATCTGATCGAGCACATAGCGCCAGTGGCAGAGCATGTCCAGGATGATCCCGCCGCCGTCCTCTTTCCGGTAGTTCCAGGATCGTCTCTGCGAGGGCTGCCAGTCGCCCTCGAACACCCAGTAGCCGAACTCGCCGCGCACGGCGATGATCCGTCCGAAGAAGCCGGCCTCGCGCAGCCGGCGCAGCTTCAAGAGTCCGGGTAGGAACAGCTTGTCCTGGACCACGCCGTTCTTGACGCCGGCCGCGAAAGCGAGCCTGGCCAGTTCGAGCGCGGTAGCCAGGTCTTCCGCCACGGGCTTTTCGCAGTAGACGTGCTTGCCCGCGGAGATGGCTGCGCGCAGGGCGGGTGCGCGCTCACGCGTGGCCTGGGCGTCGAAATAGACCTGGTGCGCGGGGCTGGCCAGGGAGGCATCCAGGTCAGTGCTCCAACGCTCGAGACCGTGCTCCTGGGCCAGGGCACGCAGCTTCCGCTCGTTTCTGCCGACCAGCAGGGGCTCGGGCCAGATGAGCTCACCGTCGCTCAGGCGGACCCCGCCCTGCTTGCGGATGGCAAGGATTGAGCGCACCAGGTGCTGGTTGGCGCCCATGCGCCCCGTGACGCCGTTCATGATGATCCCGAGCTCTTTGCGCCGGGCCCCGTCCTTACTCATGCTCACACGCTGGTCCTCTGCTCACGCGGCTCCTCAACAGGTCGAAGCCTTTCTCAGCCATCGACTTCCACCTCCCTGGCTCGCACGCCCAGAGCCGCCAGGGCCGCGATCGACGACCGCGCTCTGGGCACCGCACTCAGCAGCTCTGGCAGCTGCCGCCACGCCCGCCATGCCGCCGCCCAGCACGAGGAGGTCCGGCTTCATGGGAGCCGTCGCGGTCGCAGAAATCGATTTCCGCACAAGGGGCATGCTAGATGATTGATTCCGAATTGTCGACGGACCATCGGCGTCCATCCTGCCGGTCCCACCTCCCGAACGGCCACGGTTCCACCGTCAGGCTGGTTCGCTACCGGGCGAGTGGTTGCTCCTGGGCGCCTTCTACGAGCTGTACGCCGGCCGCAATATGGGGCCTCGTGCAGGCTTATCAATACAGCATTCCGAATGGAGGTCATCTGCGCGGCATGAGCAGACCGGTAACGTTGTTCACCGGCCAGTGGGCGGACCTTACCCTGGAGGAGCTTGCGGCCAAAGCGAGCGCCTGGGGCTTCGACGGCCTCGAGCTGGCCTGCTGGGGCGACCACTTCGAGGTCGACAAGGCCATCGCCGACACCGCCTACGTCAAGGGTCGGTGGGAGATCCTCAACAGGCACGGCCTTCAGTGCTTCGCGATCTCCAACCACCTGGTCGGTCAGTGCGTCTGCGACCCCATCGACGACCGGCACCGTGCCATCCTTCCCGCGGAGGTCTGGGGCGACGGGGAGCCGGAGGGAGTGCGCCGGCGGGCAGCTCAGCGGCTGATGGACACGGCCCGGGCGGCCGCGCGGTTCGGTGTCGATCGCGTCAACGGCTTCACCGGTTCCAGCATCTGGGCCAAGCTCTATTCGTTTCCGCCCAACGACTTCGCCGAGCTGGAAAAGGGCTACGCGGACTTCTCCGGACGCTTCGGGCCGATCATGGACGTCTTCGCGAGTGAGGGGGTCAGGTTCTGCCTCGAGGTGCACCCGACAGAGATCGCGTATGACTTCGTCACGACGCGGAAGGCGCTGGACGCCATCGGGAGGCGGCCCGAGTTCGGTCTCAACTTCGACCCCAGCCACATGGTGCCTCAGTTCCTGGACCCCGCCGCGTTCGTCGAGGAATTTGCGGACCGCGTTTACCACGTGCACGTCAAGGACTCGCGCCGGCGGCTGGACGGGCGGCGCTCGATCCTCGGGTCTCACCTGGAGTTTGGCGAGCCGGCCCGGGGCTGGGATTTCGTCTCGGCCGGACGTGGCGACGTGGACTTCGACGCGTTGATCCGCGCGCTGAACCGGATCAGGTACGCGGGGCCCCTCTCCATCGAGTGGGAGGACTCGGCAATGGACCGCGAGTACGGCGCATCGGAGGCGCTCGCCTTCGTGCGCCGCACCGACTTCGAGCCGTCCGAGCTGCTTCCGTTCGCACAGATGCAGCTGCAAGGGGGGAGTCTCCCCTCGAAACAAGGTGAGGTCTGAGCGGTGGGTTCTGAGCCCGGCAAAGACGCCGGCTTCGTCACGATGGGCACGTCGGCGCCCGCGGAGCAGGTGCCTGAGATCGGCGTGGGCATGCTCGGCTACGCGTTCATGGGCAAGGCGCACTCCAACGCCTATCGCAAGATCGCCTACATGACGTGGCCGCCGCCGCTGATGCCGCGGCTGGTCAGCATATGCGGTCGCAACGCCGAGGCGGTGGCCGAAGCCGCGCGCCGCTACGGCTACGCCGGCCACACGACGGACTGGCGCGAGCTGGTCGCCGACGACCGCGTCCAGCTCTTCGACAACGGCGCCCCCAACGACCTGCACGCAGATCCCACGATGGCGGCCGCGGAGGCGGGCAAGCACGTCGTCTGCGAAAAGCCGCTGGGCCGCACCGCAGCGGAGAGCCACGAGATGTGGCAGCGTGTCGAGCGCGCGGGCGTCAAGCACATGTGCTCGTTCAACTACCGCTTCGTGCCCGCTGTGCGACTGGCACGAGAGATGCTGGAGGCGGGCGACCTGGGGGACGTCTACCACTTCCGCGGTCGCTATCTGCAGGAATGGATCGCCGACCCGTCGTTCCCCAAGGTCTGGCGCCTTGATCGGAGCGCGGCCGGCTCCGGCGCGCTAGGCGACCTGGGCGCGCACGTCATCGACCTGGCCCGCTACCTGGTGGGGGAGGTCAAGTCGGTGATGGGGCTGACGCGGACGTTCGTTGAAGACCGGCCCGGTGGTCATGTCGACGTGGACGACGCGTTCGAGTCGGCGGTGGTGTTCGAGAGCGGGGCCGTGGGTACGATCGAGGCCTCGCGCTTCTGCCCTGGCCGCAAGAACGCGCTGGCGTTCGAGGTCAACGGCTCCAGGGGCACCATAGCGTTCGACCTGGAGCGGCTTAACGAGCTCCAGGTCAACCTGACGGGATCATCGCCTGGAGCGCGGGCTCAGGGCTTCCGCACCGTGCTGGTGTCGGAGGCGGACCACCCCTTCTGGGAGCACTGGTGGCCGCACGGCCACATCATCGGTTGGGAGCACACCTTTGTGCACGAGCTGCACCACCTGCTCAAATGCATCGCGACGGGCGCCTCAGTAGGGCCCCACGGAGCAACGTTCGAAGACGGCTATCGAGCGTCCGAAGTGTGCGACGCGATACTGCGCTCCGCCGCAGAAGGTCGCCGCGAGCAAGTCAGCTACATGCCTCTCTCTCTCCCCCGCGAAGTCGGGGGAGTACCCGGCGAAGCCGGGGGAGGGGGTACCCGCGACCCGGGGTCCCCGTGAAGCCTGCTTCACGGGGTGGGAAGGCGGGGGAGTACCCGGCGAAGCCGGGGGAGGGGGTGCCCGCGACCCGGGGTTCCCCGTGAAGCCTGCTTCACGGGGTGGGATGTCGGGGGCGATCGGCGCAACGCACCTCAGGCGGCGCTGTTCAGCGCCGCCGAAACCATCCTCTCCGCCTCCTCCAGAATGCGATGCAGGTGATCCTCGCCGCGGAAGCTCTCGGCGTAGATCTTGTAGACGTCCTCGGTCCCGGACGGCCGCGCGGCGAACCAGCCGCCGTCCGCAACCACCTTGACGCCGCCGATCGGTTCGTCGTTGCCCGGCGCCCTGGTCAACACCTGGAGAATGGGCTCGCCGGCCAGCTCGTCGGCCTGGACCTGCTCGGGTGACAGCCGCTTGAGCACCTCTTTCTGAGCCGGCGTCGCCGGGGCGTCGATGCGGCGGTACCACGGCCTGCCGAACCGTTCGGTCAGGCGCTGGTAGACATCGCCTGGGTCGCTGCCCAGCTGGGCGGTCATCTCGGCGGCGAGCAGGCCCATGGTCAGGCCGTCCTTGTCAGTTGACCAGGCACTTCCGTCGAGCCGAAGGAAGGAGGCCCCGGCGCTCTCTTCACCGCCGAAACCCAGAGAGCCGTTCAGCAGCCCGGTGACGAACCACTTGAACCCGACAGGCACCTCGACCAGGCGTCTCCCAAGGTGGGCCGCAATGCGGTCGATGATGCTGCTGGTGACAACCGTCTTGCCGGCAGCGGCAGCGGTGGGGCAGGCGCGCTGGCCACCGAACAGATACGAAACCGCGGCCGCAAGGTAGTCGTTGGGGTTGAGCAGCCCGGCGCCACGGGTGACGATGCCGTGCCGGTCAGCGTCGGGGTCGTTTGCGAAGGCAACGTCGAAGCGGTCCTTAAGCCCGATCAGGCCGGCCATGGCGTACGGCGATGAGCAGTCCATCCGGATCTTCCCATCCCAGTCCAGGGGCATGAACCCGAAGGTCGGGTCGACGCGCTCGTTGACGACCTCGAGGTGGAGGCGCCAGCGCTCGGCGATCGCCCCCCAGTAGGCGACGCTGGACCCGCCCAGGGGGTCCACGCCCAGCTGCAGACCGCTTCCGCGGATGGCCTCCACGTCGATGACCGCGGCCAGATCGTCGCAGTACGAGGCGACGTAGTCATAGGGGCGAACGTTCCCGCCCGGTGTGGCGCGCCGGACGCCGCCGAGGCCGGCGGCCAGCAGCCGGTTGGCCTGGTCCTGGATGTCGTCTGTGACCTCGGTATCGGCCGGTCCGCCGCTGGGCGGGTTGTACTTGAAGCCCCCGTCCTCAGGCGGGTTGTGGGACGGGGTGATCACAATGCCGTCTGCCAGCCCGGCCTGGCGGCCCCGGTTGTACGTCAGGATCGAGTGGGAGATCACCGGCGTGGGCGTATACCCGCGGCCGCTGTCGACCATCACCTCGACCCCGCGGGCCGAGAGCACCTCCAGGGCCGTATCGAAGGCGGGCTCTGAGAGAGCGTGGGTGTCGCGTCCGAGGAAGAGAGGACCGTCGATGCCATGGGCCTTGCGGTACCGACAGATCGCCTCGGTGATGGCCAGGATGTGCGCCTCGTTGAACGTGGCGTTGAGCGATGAGCCGCGGTGGCCGGAGGTCCCGAAGGCGACGCGCTGTTCGGGGTCCTCGACGTCTGGGCGCAGCTCGTAGTAAGCGCGAACCAGGCCCGAGACGTCGATGAGTGTCGATGGGTCTGCCGGCCGCCCGGCCCTGGCGCTGATCATCGGTCTGCCGATGACCGTACCTCATGGCGGGACGGTCGAGGCCTGCCACGATCTCGAGGGGCGGCGCGCCCGCACGCATACTGGCGACGTGGTCGAGGCCTTGCCCGAAGACATCGAGGACCTAAGGCCCCTGATCGACCGGCTGGCCTCGTGCGCCTATCCGCGCACAGGCACCGTTGGCAGGTGGAAAGCGGTGCGCGTGCCCCGCGGCCGGAACAACGTCGTCTACCAGGCCCGTGCGGGAATGCTGGCCGTCGCCGTCAAGTTCTCAGCCCGGGATGCTCGCGACCGCGCCGGCCGCGAGCACCGTGCGCTCCTGCTTCTGGCCGAAGCTGGGCTGGACGTCGCGCCGGCGCCACTGGGGCTGATCCGTGGCGACCTGCCCCACCCGGTGGTGATAAGCACCTGGCTCGACGGCGTGGTGTCCGACGATCCGCCGGCCACTGACTGCGAATGGGATCGCCTGGTCCGTCACTACGCCGCGATACACACTGTGGCGCCTTCAGATGGCCGCGGTGATCTGCCGATGGCGGTGATGACCATGACCGGGACCGCGTCCGGGCGCGCCTTACTGGAGACAGAAGTCGAACGCCTGCTTCCCTTTGGCGTGCCGCCCGAGATCGCCGACCTTTTGCGGCTGGTCACCGCTCCAAGGCTGCCAGACCTCGTCGCGCCCTGGCGCTGCCTGTGTCGTTGTGACACCAACATCGGCATCATGGTCCGGCGTGAGCGCGCGTGGGCCTCAGTCGACTGGGAGTACGCAGGCTGGGGGGATCCTGCCTTCGAGCTGGCGGATCTGATATGGGTGGGGCTCTTCTCGAGGGACGGCGAGGTCGTGGATATTGGGCGGTGCGGAGTCTGACGCCGAGATGTTGATGCAGAGGGAGGCGCGCAGGAGCGTGGGCAGCGGAGAGGGAGTAGCTCCGCCTGGCCGGCCAGGGACGGAGTCCTCGTCCAGGGTCAGATGCTTCAGCCCCGGCTGTACTGCTCGTACGTGAGCACGAGATATGCGGCCCGATCGCCGGTATGGATAGAAAGGAGGCTCGGGTAGAGACAATTGGGCTGTTCGGGGGTAACAGGTATCTCGTAAGTTAGTCGTCCCACGGCGACCTGGTCAGGAGCCAGGCTGCCAGCCGGCTCCACGCCTGATGCCGGGAGTAGGTGCACCTGGCCACCCGCAGTTTCAAGTGTCAGGGTGTACGCGAGGCCACGCGGCATCCTGTTCTCCAGCCTGAGGTCGATAGCCATCGTCAGGCAATCCCATGCGCTCGGCGACGGGTGGAGCTCGGTGACGGAAAGAAGCAGGCCGCCGATTGACAGTGCCGGCGCGGGCGGCATCCGGGGATAGGCCCGGCAGGCCCAGACCTGCCCGCAGGAGCCGACCCTCGCGTCGGCGTCAGCGCAGGGCGGCGGGCCGGGCTGGCGATCGCACCAGCCGATAAGTGTCTGGTCGGGTTGGATCACCATCTCCGGCGGCGGTGGGTCGATTGGCGGCACCTGGTTCACGTTGCTGTAGTTCACGTGAACCAGATGAGCCGGCTCGCTCCCCAGTCGCTCGATCGCCCTGCGCGGCGAGCCGTCCACGCCGATCCAGATATCGGGTATGCCATTCGGACCGTCCCTGTCCAAATCGTCGTGGAGATGCCACGCGGGTCCTCCTGGCAGGTCGTCGCGGCCCACCAGCCGCATGTACCCTCCCACGTTCCAGACGTCGAGGGCCAGCGCACGCATGTCCAGTGACGTGGCGTTGCGCAGCCAATGGTCCGACTCGTCTGCCCTTTGATATGTGACGTCGCCGACTTCGATCTGCCTTGCCCTCCCATCCGGACCCATCACCCGGTAAGCATCCGGGCGCAAGGCCACGTCCGCCGACAGCGGCCCGTCCTCGAAGTCGCGGACCTCGACGTGGAAGGAGTGCACCTTGGTCGCGGCCTCGCCGAGGAGGGCCTGCGCATCCCAGAGATTCCGAGCGGCCAGTGTACCGACGGCGAGGAGGACGACGATCTCGACCAGCAGGAGAGCGATCAGCCTACGTCGGTCCTTCGCCCCCATGGCCGCAAGCATAGACTCAGAGCCGGGTGTGGGAATCGAACGGGTGTGTCACGGCTCTCCTGAAGTGACGCCAGTCGCGCTGCGATTGCGTGGTTGAGAGGCTGTTCAGCGGCATAGCGGGAACGGTGGACGCGCTCATGCTCGTGCGCGAGGTGGTAGCGCCAGTACTGCTGGAAGTCGCCGTTACTGACGACCGCACGCATCTTGAGGACGGCTTCGGCGCCCCCGAGACCCCATCGAGCACCGGTGATGTCCATGCGGTCTTTGACCAGGTGCCGGCAGGCGCCCTCGATGACCCCGGTGGCGATCGGCCACCCGCGCTCGAGGGCGGTGGGGTAGTCGAGGTACGGCCTCTTGTTGACGAGGTAGCCGGCGCACTCATCGATGGTCGCTCGGGCGGCGCAGTCAAGGCGCTCCCGGGCAGCCGCACGTCGGAGGGCGGCTGCAACTCCATCGGCGTGCCCCTTCAGGACCGCCAGAGCCAGGTCCCGGACCCAGCGCTCGGCATCGGGGTCGCCCTCGTTGAAGAAGCACCAGGCCGCCTTCCACAGGTACTCCAGGACGTGGACGAAGTCGACCACGATGGTCACGACCACCTGGCGGGCGTGGGCCTCGGCCTGGATGCGCTCGATCTGGTGGTTGTGCCGTCGACGAGGGCGACCCAGGTGCGGCAGTGCTCAGGGTCGCGGCGGTCGGCCTCGTCGAAGACCCGGCTCACGACGGTGGCGGCGTCCTCTGCACGCTGGCCGTCAGCCACTTGTTGCGAGCGCGCGCGGCGGGCCGGGCGGCATGCTCCCGGTGGCGGGAGTCGGCCAGGATGTCGTCAGGGGTGCGGGGAACGGGCTCGGCGTCGTAGACGGCGCCGACCTCGGCCATGCGCTTGCGGTTCCGCTTCTCGCCCTTCGAGAGCCGGGTGGCGAGCTTGGTCGTGCTCCGCGCCGCGGCCTGGGCGGTGGCGACGCGCAGAGCGTCCGGACGCATGACCACGCCCTTGCCGTCGCAGGAGATGACGAGAACGTCGTCCGGCTCGCCGGCCGTCCGCTTCCGCTCCTCATAGAAGGCGTCGATGTCGGTCGCCGCTCGCTGGACCAACTCCTCCAACTGGCGCTTGCCCAGGCGTTGTCCGGTACTCCGCAGAATCGCCTCCCGGACGTCGTCAAAGGAGCCGCGCGTCCCCTTCAGGACGGCCAATCGCCGCAGCCCGTGGGAGTGCAGCTCGACCGGCAGGTTCAGCTCCGCGTCGGCGGGATGCAGGTTGGCGTGGCCCCGCCGCCGGTAGGCCCGGCGCGAGACCTCGACCTTGCCGAACACGGTCAGCAGCCCGCGCTCGTGGTCAACCTCCGCGCTGCGACGCGCGACTCCGTCGGCGCCCACCACCGCCTCCAGGCGTTGCTCCCGCTGCGCCCGCAGGTCCAGGTGGTCCTGGAACATCTGGCGGAACAGCTCGCGGCTCTCCACCTCCAGACGCTCCTCCAGTTCGCCGTGGGCGAACTGGCCTGCCTCCGGCCCCTCCAGCCAGCCCACGATCCTGTCGAATTGATCGCGGGACGCGGTAAAGGGAACCCGCCGATGTTGAGCAGCGCCTGTGTGACCAGCCAGTGGAGCCCGTGCCTCGCGCTGTAGAGCCCCTCGACCTGGTCCCAGGCAGGCTCCTCGGGTGGCGGTGGCGGGGACTATCGTGTGCAAAGCGGCGCCTCCGTGGTTGGGCTTGAACAACCTTCCAACGGGGGCGTCCCCGCTTCAGCTACACGTCGTCGGCGCCACCGCCCCGGCCGACGACACCGGCAACAGGCCATCCTCTCCAGCCGCACCGCGCCGTCCCTTCAACGGAGCCGCACCCCTCTGATATCGCACCCAGCCCACGAAGCCGTGGCCCCCGGCTGCTGGCGCCGGGTGGCCGAGATGTACGCCGCCTGTTACGACGATGAGGCGTTGCTCGGGCGCGCCCGCGTCTATGAGGTGTTGATGGCTTGCTGGTGGGCCGTCCGGTTCACGCGGATGATCATCGGGCCCGAGCCGAGCCGCCTGTCCGGCAGCCGGCTCGACCCTGCTGATGCGCGCACCAGACAGCGACGCTACCTGGCGCGTGCCCACGAGCTGCTCGACCGCTCAGGCTGAGGGAGCGGACCGCGCGGCCTTCGCCTGCGCCAGCACGTCGCGGACCTGATCGCGATGCGCGTCCGCATGGTTGAGGCCGCCAAGGAAGCGCACAACCGCGTTCGCCGGCCGAGCGCCCTCCCGTGGGGAGTAAGTCTTGTCCAGGTCCGGCTTGTCGGGCCAGGCTTCCAGCATCGCAAGCTGCATGCGGCGGCTCTCTTCGATCCGCTCACGCAGAAACGCAGCCTCGGTCACCTGCTCCCAGGGCACCTCGTAGCGGGATCGGCCGGTGACGTCCACGCCGCGGGCAAGCGTGAGTGCTAGCGCGGCAGATTCCTCCGACGATGCCGTCCAGTGGACGATCACGTGTCCGAGGGTCCACGGCATGTTGACCTCCTCGGCGGTGGCGGCGAATGTGTCGTTTGCAGCCGGGTCTTCTGGCACGAACGTCACGTCCGAGTCGTCGGCGCCGGCTATGAGTTCGAGGAAGACATCACACATCTCGCCGGCCAGGCTGGCCAGGTCATCCCTGGTCAATCCCTCGGCGATGTCCTCCAGCGCCGTCTCCTTTCTCCGTACGGGTGCGAAATCGATCACGTCCGCACAAACCGGAGGCGGCAGCCCTTTGTTTCAGTCTGGCTTGCGCGCCCCGCCGCCGTTTGGGTCAGCCGTTGGCCTGACCTGCACCAGGTCGGTTGTGTAGGTGCCCCGGGGCAGCGTTCCCGACGGCACCAGGACTGGCGCCACGCGGACCTGCAGCTCCTCGCGCACGGCTTCGCCGATCCGCTGCGCCAGCGGCCGCCACTGGTCGTAGCCGACACCGTTCCTGGCCTCGAGCTCGATCGGGATGGGCTGGTCGAACCGCACCTGATCTGGGGCCTCCTTCCAGATCCGCAGATGGGGCTCCAGCACGTCGCCAAAGCGCCGTAGCACCACATCGCGGATTGCGCTTGGGAACACCGTCCTCGCCCTGTACACGAGCATGTCGTCGGTCCGCCCGACGCAGCAGACTTTGGGCGAGGTCCGGCCACAGGGACATCTCGTGCCGGTCACTTCCAGGTGGTCGGCAGAGCGATAGCGAAGCACCGGAGTGGCGTCTCGGTCGAAAGTGGTGTACACCGCCTCACCCTTCACACCCTCGGACCATGGCAAGCGGTCGCCGGTCTCCGGGTCGACCAGCTCGGTGATCACGTACTTGCCCGCGTTGAAGTGCATGCCGCTCGCGTCATCACATTCCGACCACATGTTTGCCATGACATCGGCAAGGCCCATCATGTCGCGCACCTGAGACCCTCCCCAACCCTCGGAGATCCTTCGCCGGATCTCGGGCTCTGCCAGGCCGGGCTCCCCGAACGTCAGAAGCTTGCGAATGCCAAGGTCGGCGGCTTTCTTTCCGGCGACCCCATACTCCGCAAGGTTGATAGCGAACGACGTCGTCGTGGACATCGCCGTGACTCGCAACGTAGGCAGCCGGCTGACCACCTGGTCGGGCGTGTATCCGCCCAGCCAGACCACCACGGCACCCAGGTGACGCAGTCCGTCGGCGAACGACCAGCCGCCGGCGACGGCGGGCAGATCGACCAGATGCACGACCACGTCGTCTGGGCGCAGGCCCGCGGTCCAGAAGGCGTTTGCGGTGGCGTCGTTCCAGATACTGTGGTCGCGCTGCGTCAGGGCAAAGAAGAGCGGCTGCCCGCTTGTGCCGGCCGACGAGACGATCTGCACGATGTATTCCTGCGGCACGGCTTGCTGCAGCCCGAGGGGTCGGCCCGGCGGAGTTTCCTCCTGGGCCCTGCTGAGTGCCGCCCTGGTCGTGAAAGGAATGGTCTCCAGCATGTCGAGCGTCGGTAGACGGCCACGGCTGACCCAGTAGCCACGCAGGCCACTGCTCCGGCCGGCTCCCGCGAGGAGGTCCCGATACAGCTCCGACCGCTGCGGCAAGGTGT
>DATFWQ010000241.1:0-5035 GCA_035259145.1 Candidatus Dormiibacterota bacterium
CCGGACCACCTCCGGCACCTCCACAAGGAGACGAGGGACCTTGTAGCGCGCAATCCTGCCTTCACAGTGGCTGCGCAGCTCCTCGAGAGTCGGGTTCGAGGCCGGGCGTGCGGCCACGATCGCCGCAACCCTCTCGCCCCATCGCTCGTCGGGCACACCGATGACGAGCGCGTCGAAGACTGCCGGGTGCGACTTCAGGACCGCCTCGACCTCCTCGGGAAAGATCTTCTCCCCTCCCGAGTTGATGCAGACCGAACCTCGGCCGAGGACTGTCACGGTGCCATCGGCGTTCACGACGCCCATGTCACCAGGCATCACCCAGCGCATACCGTCCACCTCGGCGAAGACCTCGCGGGTCTTGCCGGGATCGTTGTAGTAGCCGAGCGGCACCCGGCCGCCCAGCGCCACCCGTCCGATCACGCGCGAACCCGAAGGGAGGGGTTGCAGCTGGTCGTCCAGCACCCTGGTGTGTGGATTCATGGCGAATTTGAGGCCGGCCTCGGGGCTGCTGTCCGGCGTCGCTCTGCCCTGGAAGCCCGTTTCCGAAGCGCCAAAGTTGTCCATGAGCAGCACGTTCGGCAGCAGCGCCTGAAGCTGCTTACGAATCGCCGCCGAGAAGATGGCGCCCGCAGAGCTGATCACGAACAGGGCGGAGGCGTCTACCTCGAGCCCAGCGGCCAGAGCTTCCGCCAGGGGTCGCGCCATGGCGTCGCCGACCAGGCTGATCGTGTTGACGCGCTCGCGCTCGACCAGACGCCAGACTTCGACGGGGTCGAAGTGGGGAATCAGCACCACGGTGCCGCCGATGAAGAAGTTGATGAAGCTGCCGAGCTGCGCGGCGCCGTGGATGAGCGGTGGGATCGGGAAGGTGACCAGCACCCCCGCCGCTGCCGCTCGCGCAGCGACATCCTCAGGACGCTGCGCCGGCTCGCCCGCCGGATTGCCGCCGGCCATACCTGAGAAGAACAGGTCCTCCTGACGCCACATGACCCCGCGGGGTGCGCCCGTGGTACCGCCCGTGTAGATGATGTGCAGGTCGTCTCCCGAGCGGCCCTCGAAGCCCCGACCGGAGGAACCCTGCGCCAGCACCGATTCGAACTCCACGGCACCCTGAGGCGGCTGGGCGTTGCTGTGGTCGTCGACGAAGACGAGGTGCCGGAGCCTGGGAGTGCTGCCCACCTCGGTCACGCGGGAGCTCAGCGCCTTCTGGTGGACCAGCCCGACGAGGTCGCTGTCGTGGAAAAGCGAGCGGAGCTCACCGGCCACGTACCTGTAGTTGATGTTGACCGGAACTGCGCGGATCTTGAATGCGGCCAGCATGCACTCGATGTACTCGGTCCCGTTGTAGAGCAAGACGCCGACGTGGTCGCCTGGCGCGATGCCAACGGTCAGGAGGTGGTGCGCGAGCCGGTTGGCACGCTCGTCGAGCTGGGCGTACGTCAGCCGGCGATCGCCGCAGACAAGTGCCGGGCGGTCGGGGACGGCGTCGACGACGCTCTCGAACAGGTCTGCCAGGTTGAAGTGCACCCTGGTGGCCTACTTCCCGACCGGGCTGGGCAGGACGCCTTCCGCGATCATCGTGCCCAGGCGGAGCAGCTGCTCAGTTCCTCCCCCCAGGCTGAGCTCCAGGTGCTTGGCCCACAGGAACGAGCGATGCAGCGGATAGGAGACGTCGACGCCCACACCACCGTGAAGATGCTGTGCCGCGTGGACCACCCGCTGGCCGGCCTCGGCCGCCCAGAACTTCGCAACGGCGATCGACTCATCGGCGTCCAGTGCTTCGGCCAGCCGCCACGCGGCGGTCAGTGCGGTCAGGCGGATGGCCTCGACGTCCACATACGCGTCGGCCGCCCTCTGCGATACCGCCTGGAAAGCCGAGAGGGGCCGGCCGAACTGCTCCCGCGCCGAGGTGTATTCGGCCGTCATGCTCAACGCCCGCTGGGTGACGCCGACCTGCATCGCGCACAGGCCGACGGTGGCCCGGCGCACCAACCAGACCAGGGCGTCACTGCCGCCGCTCAGCGGTTCGCCGCAAGCGCCGTCCAGCGTCACCAGGAAGTGCACCTCACGGTTCGTCATGTCCTGGCGCTCCAACGTCACACCGGCTGTGCAGGGGTCGACCAGGAAAAGGCGAGCAGACTCCCCGTGCACAGCGGCCGAGACGACGAGCGCTGCCGAAGATGCCGCAGCCGGCACGGCAAGCTTTACCCCGTTCAGGCGCCACGCCTCTCCATCCGGCGCCGCGCGCGTAATGGGAGCAAGCGCATCGGGGTTGCGCGGCTCGGTCAGGGCTCCGCTGAGCAACAACTCGCCGCTTGCCACCCCAGGCAGCAGGCGCTGTCGTTGGATGGTGGAGCCGAACTCGGCGACGGGCAGCGCGCCGAGCACCAGGGTGGCGTACACGGGCACCGGCGCCACCGCACGCCCAACCTCTTCGAGCAGGATGCAGAGCTCCACGATCCCGAGCCCGCTGCCACCATGCTCCTCGGGCACCGAGACGCCGAGCAGGCCGGCGGCGGCCAGCGCGGCCCACAGTGTCCTGTCGATCCGCTCCTCGGACGCCTCGACCTCGGCGACGCGCCGGGGCGTGGCGTGATCGGTCAGGACCTGACGGGCAAGCGTGCGCAGCGACTCCTGGTCCGGCGAATAGGAGAGGTCCATCAGCGCCGAACCTGCATGCGCAGCCCGAACACGCTGATGAGGTCGCGCTGGATCTCATTCGTGCCGCCGCCGAAGGTCAGTATCAGCGTGCCTCGGTACGCACGCTCCAGCCGTCCCCTCAGGATCGCCTCGGGCGACCCGCGCTTGATCGCACCGGCCGGGCCCATCACCTCTAGCATGAGGCGGTAGGCGTGGCAGTAGAACTCCGTGCCGAAGACCTTGGTCACTGACGCATCGGCGGGGTTGATCTGCCCGCGCGTCAGCGTCGAGGCGACCTTCCAGTTGATGAGCTTCAGGAACTCGAGGCCCGCGTAGACACGGGCCAGATTGAGGCGCGCCCACTCCTGGTCGACGACCCGCCGCCCGTCAGCGAGGCGAGTTGTGCGTGCCCATGTGCACACGTCCTCGAACAGCCGCAGCACGCCGCCCGGTGCGCACAGCGCCACCCGCTCCAGGTTGAGCTGGTTCGTGATCAGCGACCAGCCCTGATTGACCTCTCCGACAAGGGCCGAGTGAGGCACGCGAACGCCCTCGTAAAAGGTGGCGTTCGTAGTGGCGTCACCGATCGTCCGGATGGGGCTGTAGCGAAAGCCCGGTGCACTGGTCGGCACGATGAATATCGAGATCCCGCGGTGCTTTTTGGCCTCGGGGTCGGTCCGCGCGGCCAGCCAGACGTAGTCTGCGTCCTGCACCAGGCTGGTCCAGAGCTTGCTGCCGTTGATGACCCACTCGTCGCCGTCGAACACCGCACTTGTGCGGAGCGATGCCAGGTCGGTCCCAGCGTTTGGCTCGCTGTAGCCGATCGAGAAGTGGACCTCGCCGCGCAGGATGCTGGGCAGGAAAGCGGCCTTCTGTTCTTCGGTGCCGTACTGCATGATCGTCGGCCCGACGGTGTTGATGGTGAGGAAGGGCACCGGCGCACCGGCGCGCTGCGCCTCGTCGAAAAAGATGAACTGCTCGATCGCCGAGCGGCCCTGGCCACCGTACTCCTTCGGCCAGCCGATGCCCAGCCAGCCGTCGCGGCCGAGCTTCAGCGTCAGCTCGCGGTAGGGACTGCCGCCGGCCTCGCCGTTGGACATCGCCGCCTCGACCTCGGCCGTCATCATCTCCGCGAAGTAGGCGCGCAGTTCGTCGCGGAGCTGCTCTTGCTCGCGGGTGAGGGCTACGTACATCCGGCTCAGGCCCACGCCGCTGCCGTCGGCGTGAAGCGCACGGGCATTTCCTTGAGGCCGTTGATGAAATTCGAACGCAGCCGGCGGGGCGGGCCGTTCAGCTCGATGTCGGGCAGCCGCCGCAGCAGCTCCTCGAACATCACGCGGATCTCCAGCCGGGCCAGGTTGGCCCCCAGGCAGAAGTGCGGGCCTCCACCCCCGAAACCGAGGTGCTCGTTGGGGGAGCGACCCACGTCGAACCGGTCGGGCTGCTCGAACACCGCCTCGTCCCGGTTGGCCGAGACGTAGTAGACGGCCACCCGGTCACCCTCGGCGATGCGCTGGCCGCCGATCTCGGTGTCGTGCTGAGCGGTGCGCTGGAACTGCATCACCGGTGTGATCCAGCGCAGCATCTCCTCGACCCCGGTATCGAGGAGCGAGACGTCATCCTGCAGGCGCCGGCGCTGGTCGGGGTGCTCGATCAGAGCCAGCATGCCGCCACTGATGAGGTTGCGTGTGGTCTCGTTGCCTGCGACCGCAAGCAGCAGGAAGAAGACGTCGAACTCCATCTCCGTCAGCTGTTCGCCATCGACCTCGGCCCTCATCAGCACGCTGACCAGGTCATCCCGAGGGCTGTCGCGGCGCTGGAGCGCCAGCTCGTTGGCGTAGGCATACATCGCCATCGCCGCCGACGTCGCCTCCTCCGGGGACCGCTGCCACTCGGGGTCGTCGGACCCGATCATCGTGTTGCTCCACTCGAAGATCTGGTGCTGGTCAGACTCGGGGATGCCAAGCAATTCGGCGATCACCTGCAGCGGCAGCTCGGCCGCCACCTCGGTCACGAAGTCGCACTGCCCGCGCTCGGAGACGGTGTCGACGATCTGAGAGCAGATACGCCGGATCGGCGGCGTGAGCCGGCTGATCATGCGTGGCGTGAAGCCCTTATTGACCAGACCTCGCAGCTTGGCGTGCCGCGGCGGGTCCATGTTGAGCATCATCAGCCGCTGGGTCTCCAGGGCTTCCTCCGGCGGCTCCCGCAGCAGCGCTCCCCTTCGCTCTGAGGAGAAGGTCGCCCAGTCTCTCGAGACCTTGACGATGTCGTGGTAGCGGGTGACCGCCCAGAAGGGTGGCAGCCCGGTTCTCAGCTGGCGGTAGACCGGCGCCTCTCGCCGCAGCAGGGCGAACGTGTCATGCGGGACTGCCTGCGCGTAGGCGTCTGGGTC
>DATFWQ010000242.1:0-7041 GCA_035259145.1 Candidatus Dormiibacterota bacterium
GCGCAACGGCTACGAGCTGGCGCTCCTGGACCGTACCGAGGCGCGGCAGCTGCCCATCTTTGAATGGGCGGTGAAGGATCGTCGGGCCGTGTACCTGGAGGTGCACAGCAACAAGAGCCAGCTCCGCATCATCCTGCAGCCAGACGCGCTGGTCAGGATCTTTCGCGCCTATTTCAACGACTTCTGGCAGAGGCTGCCCCTGGCGGCCAAGAACCAGCGGCTGGTCCAGCAGTACATACGCGACCAGCTGACCAGGCTGACCGGCACCGCCTGACCTTGCCTAGGCAATCAACTAGAGGTCACCAGGCGACCTCGGTCACCTCCAGCCGCTCCCCCACATCGCCGGCCATCACGAACGAGCCAGGCCCCCGGTCGACCACCGCGCCGGCCGCCGAGGCGCCCGCCAGCGCCGCCGCCACATCCGGAGTCCGGTACGTCACCCAGGCGATGCCGGGTGGCGCCGGCACCCCGAGCAGAGCAGCCGGGAACGACTGCACCTCGATGGTGCCCAGTCCGGTCCCCTCCCCACCGCCTTTCAACAGCCTCAGCGCCGCCTCATCCCCCTCCGGCACCCCGAAGAGGCGGTGCCACTGGCCCGAGCGCCAGGACACCTCGAGTAATGTCTCCAGGCCGAGAGCCCGCTGGTAGAAGCCTGATGTGCGATCCAGATCCGGTGTTCGGAGGCCGACCGAGAAGACGGGCCCGACCTCGGCGTCGGCTCGGGTGAAGCGCCGGCCGTGGGGCTCTGTCAGCGCCATCGTGAACCCCATGAGGAGGCCGCCCGGGCCCCATGCGAGGGTGGCCCGGTGGACGTTGCTGCCCCGCTCGGTCAGGTCGAAGGTCACCGGCAGTGTGCGCATCCGGAACTCGGGTGATGCTGCCAGGCGGTCTGCGAGCCCGTCCACGTCGCGCACGACCAGCTCGACCGAGGCCCAGCCTGAGCGCAGGTCTTCGACCGGCGCAGCCTCTGGTCCCTCGAGGAAGCGAATCATGCCCCGGTCGGCGCCGCGCGCGGCTACCGTGACGTAGCGGCCCCTGGGATGGAGGGTGCCCGACGTGTGGCGTCGCAGGCCGAGCGCCGTCTCGAGCACAGACGCAGCCCGCCCTGGATCGTGGACCAGGACCGTCGCTCCCTGGAGGGCCGTCACGAGCGGCCGTGGCATAAGATGCAGCTGATTGTCTGACATTTCGGGCCGCGACGATGCGGCCGTCGAGGGGCTGATCCGCAGCATCTACGAGGCGTTCGCGAAGGGGCAGGTGAACCGGATCGAGGAGGCGCTTGTCTCCGACTGCACGGTCTGGGACGTGTTCACGCCGCGGCTGATCCGGGGGCGCGAGGAGCGTGCCAGGTTCCACGCGATGGACCAGGAGCAGATGCTCTCGCGGGGACCGTTGAGCTGGCGCCTCGGCGAGCTGCTCGTGGACGTGTGGGGCGACGTAGCCGTGGCCCGCTACATCCTCGACTTCGAGTATCTACCGCCGCGCCCGTTCGCAGGTTCGGTACGCGTCACCGACGTCCTCCGCCGGCTCGACGGCCGCTGGCTGATCGCTCACCACCACGAGGGTCTGGTGCCGGCTGGGCCGCCGTGAGAGCCGGCGTGGTGCTGGGGGTAGCCGGGTTGCCGCTGCGCCGCTCGCTCGAACTGGCGGCGCGAGCGGAGGCTGCCGGCTGCGAAACACTCGCGGCCGGCGAGGCGACGTACGACAGCGTCGCGGTGTGCGGGCTGCTGGCCAGCGTCACGACGCGCGCGCGCATCATGACCACGGTGATGACCTGGGCACGGCCTCCGGCAACAGCGGCGCTAGGCGCCGTCACTCTGGCCGAGATCGCCGAGGGTCGCTTCGCTCTGGGCCTCGGCACCATGCCCGCCGCCTGGAACCGGGATCACTATGGCATCGACTCCGGGCGGTCCGTGACCCGCCTGCGCGAATACGTGGCCTGCCTGCGCGGAGCTCTGTCGGCCACGCCAGACCGGCCGTTTTCCTTTGATGGCGAGTTCTTCAAGATTCGTGAGTACTCGCGAACGTGGCCGCCGCCGTGCCAGGTCGCGATCCATCTGGCGGCGACCCGGCCGCGCATGGCCCGGCTGGCGGGCGAGGTGGCCGAAGGCGTGCTCTACAACGTGATCCACACCCGGGCCTGGCTGCACGACGTGCTGGAGCCCTCGGTGACCGCCTCCGCCCGGCGCATCGAGCGGGGGGTGATGCTGCGCGTCGTCCCCCAAGCAGACGGCGGTCGGGACCGGGCCCTGGAGCAGGCTCGCATTGCGGTCGCGCCCTATCTAAAGGTCCCCTACCTGGCCGATGTCCTCAACCACCACGGATGGTCGCCCGAGGCGGCCACCGGGCCGGCCCTCGAGGAGCTTGTGCTGGTGGGCACCGTGCCCGAACTGTTGGAGCGGCTCGTAGCCTACCAGGAGCTGGTCGATTGGGTGCTGCTGGCGCCGCCCCGGATGCTGGCCGAGGCCGAGATGGAGGGCTGGTACGCGACGGTGCTCGGCGAGCTGCTGCCGGCGCTCAGGGTGCGCTCTGCTGCAGCTCGCCTCGGATCTGCCTCTTGAGGATCTTGCCGGCAGCGTTGCGCGGCAGAGCCGTCACGAAGCGAACTTCCTTGGGCAGCTTGAAGCCGGCGAGCTCGCCGCGAGCGAATTCGACCAGCTCCGCCGGTGCCACGGGTTCCCTGCGGGGCACCACCACAGCCACCACCCTTTCGCCCCACTTCTCATCGGGCACGCCCACGACCGCGACGTCCGCCACCGCTGGGTGCTTGTGGAGGACCTCCTCGACCTCGCGCGGGTAGACGTTGACGCCGCCTGTGATGATCAGGTCGCGCACCCGGTCCACGATGTAGACGTAGCGGTCCTCGTCCAGCATGGCGATGTCGCCGGAGCTGACAAAGCCGTCTTCGCTGGTGGCCTGGCGGGTCGCCTCAGGGTCGTCCAGATAGCCTCGGAAGACCATGGGCGAGCGGCTCCAGAGCTCCCCCGGCTCTCCGGTGCCCACCGGTTCACCCTCTGCGTCGAGCACACGGACCTGCGTCATGAACCAGGGTGGGCCCACGCAGCGCTCTTTGCGCAGCTGGTCTGGGGGTCTGAGATTGGTGACGATCGACGCCTCCGTCGATCCGTACAGCTCGTGCAGCCCGGCCGTCGGGAAGTTCTCGATCGTCCAGACCTTGGCCTGCTGCGGAAGCGGCGCCGCGTTCACGTAAATCGTCGCCAGCGAGGACGTGTCGTGGCCGGTGACGACCGCCTCCGGCAGGGCCCGAAGCATCTGAATGTGGGCGGGCACCAGGAAGACCGAGCTCGGCCTGTGGCGCTCCACCGTGTCGAGAAGAAGCTCGGGGTCGTAAGCGCGCAGCATCGCCACTGTGCCACCGGTGACGCACGCCGCGTAGGCGAAGGCGAAGCCGGCGCCGTGGTACATGGGCGCCACCCCCAGCGTCATTCGGCCCGGGCCCAGCCCCCACTCCAGGGCTGTCAGGTAGAAGGTGATGGCCCGCGACCGGTGGCTGATGACGACCCCCTTGGGCTTGCCGGTCGTACCCGCCGTATAGCAGATCGTGAAGGGATCGGTCTCCGGGACCTCGACGGTGGGATCAGCGGGCCGTGCGGCCTCGAGGAACGTCTCGTAGCCGCCGCCCACCCCCACGACGCGCTCGATCCCCGCCGCCAGCATCCCCGGCTCGGCCACGTCTCGCAGGGCCTCGTCGAGGATCACGGCCCGGGAGCCGGAGTGCCTAAGGATGTACGCGACCTCGGGGGCCGTCAGCCTGGGGTTCACGGGGACCGACACCAGTCCCGCCTTGGCCAGGCCGCACGCGATCTCGCAGTACTCGAGCCGGTTTCCCAGCAGCACGGTGACCCTGTCCCCCGTGGCAAGGCCGAGCGCCAACAGGCCCTGGGCCAGCCTGGACGAGCGCTCGTCCAGGGCAGCGTACGTCAGCGAGCGGTCGCCGTCGACGACCGCGGTAGCCCGCGGGGTGGCGACGGCGAACTCGCGTATTCCGTTGGCGATGTTCAGCTCGGCGCCGTTGCTGCGCGTCCCCAAGGCAGTGGCCTAGGCTGCCCCGGCGAAGAGCTCGAGCAGCGCATGCTGGCCCTGGCGGGTGACTTCGGCCGGGACCATGTGCGTAAGTGGGCTGAGCTTGACGACGTCGGCCAGACCCTCGTAGCGGGACAGGCGCTCGCTCACCTCGTCCGGCTCGCCGGCCAGCGTGAGGGCGTCCACCATCGCGTCAGGCACGGCCCTGGCCATGCCGACCTCGTCGCCGGCCCGGAAGCACTCCTGGATCGACCGCGCTTCGGCCCCGAAGCCGTGAAAGTCGAAGAAGTCCTGGTAGGACCGGACGGTCGCGTAGAAGGCGACCAGGCGTGCTGCCCAGCGCTTTGCGGCTCGCCGGTCGCGGTCAACGTGACAGACGGCCGACGCCACTACTACGAGGCGGGTGCGGTCCCGGCCCGAGCTCGCAAGCCCTTCGTCTAGGAGTGGCAACGCCCTCTCGCGCAGGTAGGCGGGTGAGTTCAACTCGTGGGAGATCCAGCCGTCCGCAATGCGACCCGCGGTTCGCAGCATGACGGGGCCCACAGCGGCCAGATAGATCGGGATCGCGCCGCGCACCGGCGGCCAGGGCCGCTCGTAGCCACGGACGCGCACCGACTCGTACTCGCCTTCGAAGTCGTGCGCCTCGCCGGTGTGGGCAGCCGCTATCACACGCCGGATGATCCGTACGGTCTCTGTCATGTGGCGGCCTGGCCTGCCATACGCAGCGTGGTGCCAGTCTTCTGTAAGCCGGCGCACCCCGGCCCCGAGACCCAGCATGAAGCGGCCGCCCGCCAGGTCGTCCAGGTCCAGCGCGGTGAGGGCGGTGATCATCGGGCTGCGCACGAAGGCGAGGGCGATGCCGGTGCCAACCCTGACCCTGGAGGTGGCGCAGCCGATCGCCGCCGCGGTAACGAAGGCGGTACGGTGCAGCTCGGTCGTCCAGACGCTGTCGAAGCCGGCGTCCTCCGCCGCACGGGCGGCGGCGATTAGCTCGGCCATGGTCTCCCCCCAGGGCGTGAGGGCAAGCCTCACGCCTCCGGCCAGCCCGTCTTCGCCTTGATCGCCATAACCGGCTTGAAAGGTAAACGTCAGACATTTAGGCGTCAACCTGGCTACCCTCGGAGCGTGAGGGCTGCCCTCGAGTGGCAGGAGATCACCATCCCGGACGGCTCGCCGGCGGTCACCGTGGCCCGTTTGCGCGAGGAGGCGGGAGGCGCCTTCTGGGCCCTGGTTCGGTTTCCGGCCGGCTGGTCTCGGCCGGTCACCGGTCACTACCCGGTCGACGAGGAGTTCTGGGTGCTCGAGGGTGACCTGGTGATGAACGGCGTCACGTATCGCCCGGAGCAAGGTGCCTACCTCGGTGCCGGCACGCCGCGCAGCGACACCCGCTCGGAGGCCGGCGCTCTTGCCATCGCCCGCTTCGCGGGACCCGCGACCTGGGTCCGGGCGGATTGAGCGTCGACCTGGACGCGTCCCGGCGGCCGCGGCTCAGCACCGCCAGCCGGGTCTTCGCGCCCTGGCCTGGCGCGCTTGACCGCTAAATGTCTGACCTTTAGGCTGGCAGCGTGCCCGGTTCTCACGTCGCCTACCTCCAGGTGGCCAACGAGCTGCGCGAGCAGATCCTGGCCGGCGAGCTCTCCGCGGGCGAGCGGCTGCCCACCGAGGCCGAGCTGTGTCAGCGCTTCGGAGTCAGCCGGAGCACCATCCGGGAGGCACTGCGGATGCTCTCCTCGCAGCGCCTCGTTGCCACCAGAAGGGGTGTAGGTGGCGGCAGCTCGGTGGCCCAGATCCGGCACGATGACGTTACAGACATGCTCCGCGAGAGCATCGAGCTTCTGGCCAGCACCGAGGGAGCCACCGTGGCCGAGCTGATCGAGGCCCGCGAACTGCTCGAGGTGCCAGCTGCGCGCCTGGCGGCGTCGCGCCGCTCCGAGGAGCAGCTGGAGCGCCTGAAGGCCAGTCTGCCCGGCTCGCTCGAGAGCGTGGATATGCGTCAGATATTCGAGGTCAACCGTTCCTTTCACGACATCCTTCTGGAAGCCTCGGGGAACCGGCTCCTGCGCGTGGTGACCGAGCCGCTGTTCAGCGTCATGCAGACGCGTTTCCTGCGTGACCGGGCGAGCAGAGAGTTCTGGCAGCGCGTCATGCGCGAGCACGCGAAGATCCTGGAAGCCGTGGAGCAACGTGACCCCAAGCAGGCCGGCCGTGAGATGGAGTATCACCTCGTGCACTTGCGCGCGACGTACGAGGCAATCGACTCCCGTCTGCGGAGCGAGTGTTGATGCTGCCGCTCGAGGACATGCGCGTGGTGGCCGTCGAACAGTACGGCGCGGGTCCGTTCGGCAGCCTCCACCTGGCCGACCTGGGCGCCGAGATAATCAAGATCGAGGACCCTCGCACGGGCGGCGATGTGGGCCGCTACGTGGTGCCGCACCAGGAGGGCGAGGACAGCCTCTTCTATGAAACCTTCAACCGCAACAAGAAGAGCCTTTCGCTCGACCTCTCGACGGGGGCCGGGCGCGAGGTCCTGCACGACCTGGTTCGGGTTTCGGACGCGGTCTACTCCAACCTGCGCGGCGACATTCCCGAGAAGCTGGGGTTGACCTACGGGCAGCTTGCCTCCGTCAACCCCAGAGTCGTGTGCTGCTCTCTATCGGGCTTCGGCCAGAACGGACCACGTCGAGCAGAGCCCGCCTACGACTACGTCCTGCAGGGCATCGCGGGCTGGATGAGCCTGACCGGGGAGCCCGAGGGCCCGCCCACAAAGTCGGGACTCAGCCTGGTCGACTATTGCGGCGGATTCGTTGCAGCCCTGGCCCTGGTCACCGGCGTCCACGCCGCCCGGCGAGAGGGCACAGGCATGGATTGCGACCTGTCGCTGTTCGATGTCGCCGTGAACCTGCTGAGCTATCAGGCCACCTGGCACCTCAACGCCGGCTACCGACCGGTTCGCACCTCGCACTCGGCTCATCCGTCGCTGGTGCCCTTCCAGAACTT
>DATFWQ010000243.1:0-19392 GCA_035259145.1 Candidatus Dormiibacterota bacterium
ATGCCGCCGGGCCTTATTCTGGGGCGGCCCATGGCACGCCCCAGCATCGGCTCCCTGCTGCGCCTGGCCGCGGTCGACACGCGCCCGCTGCGGCGTCGCGACTTCAGCCTGCTCTTCTGCGGTCAGCTCGTCTCCCACCTCGGCACTATGGTCACCGCCGTCGCGGTGCCCTTCCAGCTGTACCAGCTGACGCACTCTTCGCTGGCGGTCGGCCTCCTCGGCGTCGTCCTGCTGGGCCCGGTCCTGGCCTTTGCCTTCATGGGGGGCGCCCTCGCCGACGCTCGCGACCGGCGCCTCATGGTCCTGCTGACCGAGCTTGCCTTCATGGTGTGCTCGGCGCTGCTTCTGGCCAACGCGCTGCTCGGGCACGCGCAGCTCTGGGCCATCTACGGCCTCGCCGCCGTGCAGGCGGGTCTTTACGCCCTGCAGCGGCCGTCGCTGGATGCGCTGCTGCCGCGGCTGGTGCCTGAGGACGAGGTGACCGCGGCAGGCTCGCTGACCATCCTGCGCGGCACGGCCGGAGCCGTCGCCGGCCCGGCGCTCGCCGGGATCCTGATCGCAGCTGCCGGCCTTCCCATCGCGTACGGGGTGGACGTGCTGACGTTTGCCGTCTCGCTGGTCGCGCTGGCGCTCATGCGGGCGACACCTCCGCCTCCGGACGCAGAGAGGCCGAGCCTGCGCCGCGTTGCGGAAGGCCTCCGCTACGCTCGAGGCCGCCCCGACCTGCTTGGCACCTACGCGGTCGACATGGTTGCGATGTTCTTCGGCATGCCGGAAGCGCTGTTCCCGGCAGTGGCGTCCGGCCTGGGCGGGCCCGCCGCGCTCGGCCTGCTGTTCTCGGCACCCGCTTTCGGCGCCATGGCGGCGTTCGCGACCAGCGGCTGGACAGGTCATGTGCACCGGCACGGCTGGGGGGTGATCCTGGCGGCGACCGCGTGGGGGCTCGCCATCGTGGGCTTCGGCTTTGCGCGTTCGCTGCCAATCGCGATTGTGTGCCTCGCCGCCGCGGGCGCTGCAGACGCGGTCAGCGGCATATTTCGGATGGCGATCTGGAACCGCACGATTCCCGATTCGCTTCGGGGCCGCCTGGCCTCGATCGAGCTGCTGAGCTACACGACCGGTCCGCTGCTCGGCAACGCCGAGTCGGGCGTCGTGGCCGCGCTGGCCGGCGTCCGGGGCTCGATCGTCTCTGGGGGCGTGCTGTGCGTGGCCGGATGCCTGGCCTGCGCTCTGCTGATGCCCGAGTTCAGACAATTCGATGCCCGCGACTGGACTTCGGGCGGCGCGGGTGCTATCAGCAAGGTATGAACGTTCGGGACGCCATGACCCCGGTGGTGTTGACCGCGCCGGCCAGCACTACCATCGCCGAGGCGGCGAGCTTGATGGCCCAGCGCCGGGTCGGCTCAGCGCTGGTCGTGGACGGAGAGCATGTGCTGGGCATCTTCACGGAGAGGGACATCGTGAAGGCGCTCTCGCAGGACGGCCTGGCGGCGAACCAGCCGATCGGGCACTGGATGACCCGCGACCCTCAGTCCATCTCGCCCGACGCCAGCCTGGAGGAGGCGCTGCAGCGGATGGTCGACGGTCACTTCCGGCACCTTCCCGTGGTGGACGGGGGCAGGCTGGTCGGGATGCTGTCGATGCGCGACGTCTCGCGGCTGACGGTCAGCGGCGACACCTGAGCTCCGGATCAGATCTCGCGGCGCCGAAAGCTCCAGAGCGTGAGGCCGATGACGGCCGCGAACCACAGGGCGACCCACACCAGGAAGGCCGGCGGAGGACCGTCGGTCGCCGCAAATGGCACTGCGGCGATGGCCGAGCCCGCCGCCCGATAAGTCGCAACTATGGACGCGGGCTCCATGGCGTACACCGCGGCCCTCCAAAGGCCGTCGGTGGGCAGCAGAAGCTTGCTGACCAGGCCCGTGACGATCAATTCCCGGCTTCCGATCGCCTCGCCGGCACCACCCAGGATGCCGCCGACCCAGGCAACGAAGTAACAGGCCAGCGGGATGAATCCGGCCGCCATCCCCGCCAGTCTCGTCGACAGCAGCAGCGCCAGCGTGAGCAGGACCAGCCCCACTCCGGCTACGTACGCGATCAGCTCGATCGGGCGTGGCGGAACGTAGCCGGTCGCCCAGTCGACCACGATCAGCTCGAGGATGGCCGAGCCCGCGGCGTAGAGCACGATGAGCGCGGCCAGGCCGAGCCACTTGCCGAGCACGTACTCGCTGCGCCTGACGGGCCTGGCGAGCAGCCCGAGCGCGAGGTTGGACTCCACGTCACCGGAGATGCTCGGAGCCGCCACCAGCACGGACATCAGCGCCAGCACCGCGGTGAAGAGGAACGCGACGAAGATCAACACCTGGGCGGCCAGGACTCGAAGAGCGACCTCGCCGATCTGCGCTCCACCGCCTGGGCCGTTCGAGTAGCGAAGCTGGTAGAAAGCCCAGCCGGTCGCACCGACCACGACCAGCGTCAGCACGAGCACGGCGATCAGCAGCTTGCGTCGCGACGCCTCCCACATGGTCAGCTTGGCGATCGTGAGGACAGGCGCGAGCTCCGGCAAATCAGCTGCCGCCTTCTCCGAGGAGCTGTAAGAAACGGTCTTCGAGCGTCTGATGGCGGGGCTCGACGGCGTAGAGCCGGCCGCCCATGCCCACTATCTCCTGGACCACCTCGGGCACGCGCTCCCCCGGCAGGCCAAGGATGACGATCCATTCCCCGTCGTCGTTCAGCTCTCCAAACGACGACAGCGACGCGCGCTGCCGGGGATCCAGGCCAGTGACCCTGAAGCGGCAGGCACTGCCGCTGAGCAGCTCATCGAGGGTGCCCGTCGCGATCACCCTCCCCTGATCGATCATCGCCACCCGGTCGCAGACCATCTCGACCTCGGTCAGCAGGTGCGAGTTCAGGAAGACGGAAGTCCCGCGCTCACGAAGGTGATGGATGATCTGGCGCACGTCGTGACGGCCGACCGGGTCGAGGGCGCTGGTGGGCTCATCCAGGAACACGAGCTCGGGCGAGCCAAGCAGCGCGACGCCGAGGCCGAGGCGCTGCTGCATCCCCTTCGAGTAGGTCCGAACCCTGTCCCGCCCGCGGCCGGCCAGACCGACCAGGCGGAGGGCCCTTTCGACCTCATCAGACCACGTGGAGCGGCGAAGGCGAGCCAGCTCGCAGTGGACTCGCATCACCTCCGCCCCGCTCAGCCAGGGCTGGTAGCGGAAGAGCTCAGGGAGATAGCCGACCCTTCGGCGGACCGGCACGTCGCCGACCCGCTTGCCCAGCACCCAGCCCTCGCCGCCTGTCGGATCGACCAGGCCAAGCAGCAGCTTGACGGCGGTCGTCTTGCCTGCGCCGTTGGGGCCCAGGAAGCCGAAGACCTCGCCTCGGGGCATGGTCATGGTCAGGCCGGCCAGTGCGACTGTCCGGCCGTAGTGCTTCGCGAGCTCGACGCAGTGGATGGCAGGCGAGGCGGCGGCTGTCGCCGCCGCCGCCTGCCTTTCCCGTAGATCTACCAAGCTGTTCTCAGTTTGTACGGTGTGCCCGCACGTCCGGTTACGAAAGGCTGTTGGCGATCGCCAGGAGCTCGGTCTCAGTGACCGTCCCGGCCACGCCGTAGACGCGGCCGTTCTTGATCCAGATCACCGCCGCGCCCAGGCCCGTGTTGTCACCGAGTGCGGTGCCATCGACATTCTGGACCGTGACGGTGTGGGCGTTCACGTAGCCGGAGGGGATCGGGAGAGGCAAGGTGCCCTTGGGATCGTCGATGCTCTTGATAGCCGCCCGCACCGTGGGGCTCAGCCCGGGCTGCGCCAGAAGAGCCTTCTTGATGTCGGCGACGCTGGCGCCTGTCGAGGACACCTGGGGGGCTCGCATCTCGGCGATTGCCATGATCGGCCCGGCAGCGGCCAGTGCATTCCTGACGTTGTCGGCTGCTAGCCCGGTCGAGCCGGAGCTGCTCTCCGGTTTACCGGCACCGGCACCGGCACCGACCGAGCCCGAGCTCCCCGCCGACTTCGCCAGCTTGTTCAGGTCTCCATAGACGGCGGTCTCCGCCGGCCCCACGACAACGGTCAGGGTGCTGCCACTGAGCCTGGACGGTGCTTTGCCGTTGAAGGTCACAGACCCGCTCGACTGCCCCACCGCTGCGTAGGCCACCGGGGCGCCGGCCAGGCCCTTGGGCAGCTTACTGGTGTCCACGTGGATGGCCGACAGGCTGGAGATGTTGGCGGCTTCGGCTGCCGAGCCGGCCTCCTTCAGCTCCGGCGTCCTGGTCCACCTCACGTCGCCCCAGCTTGCGAAGGCGTCCAGTCCGGTCAGATCACCCTGCTCGATGGACACCGGCTGGATCCTGCTCGGTTGGAAGATCTGGACGAGGCTGGCGCCGAGCGGTGTCAGCGCGGTCGTGGCCACCAGTCCGATTGCGACGGCGGCCGCCGCCAGACCCCCAACAAGTGGCCGCCGCAAGCTGCCCCTGAGCACGAGCACTCGAGGCCGCTGCGACCCGATGCCTCGATGGGTTCTCGCTTTGAGCCTGGCGAGGGCCCCAGCTGGGTCCACGGTCGCGGCCGGTACGGCCATCAGGCCGAGGGCTTGACGCGCGTCCTCGGCGACGCCTGTGAATCGCACCTGGCACTGCTGGCAGTCGTTGTAGTGAGCCCGCGTCTCTTCGTCGAGCGAATACGGCTCGTCGTACAGGCGACGGAGAGCTCCGTCAGATAGATGTCGCACGGCTCATCTCCTTCCTAAGCGCTTGCTCTGCACGCCGCAGCAGCGTGCCTACCTGGCCGGCGCCGACCCCCAGCGCAGCACCGACCTCTATGTAGCTGAGTCCGCTGTATCGCAGCGTCAGAACCGCAGCAGCCCTGGTGGGCAGTCGCGTGAGGGCATCGCGGACACGACGGCGGTCTTCTCGGACCTCGACCACCGTCTGCGGATCTTCCCCCGCCTGGTCCCGGTTCTGGGCGTCCGCCAGCTCTCGACGCTCCCTCCGCTTCCGGCCGCGGATCTGGTTGAGCGAGGTGTGCACGGCCGCCCGGTGTAACCAGGCGGGCGCGTAGCTGGCCTCGGGGCGATGCTTCCGATGGAACTCGAAGAAGACCTCCTGGGCCACGTCCTCCGCCTCGGCGCGGTCGGCGAGGACGCGGTTGGCCACGGCCACCACCTTGCCGTACTCCGCCATGAAGAGGCGATCGAAGGGCTCCATGGGAGCCTGCGGCCGATAACCGTCCGGCTCGGGGTCCTCGGGCATTGTCTCTGCAGACTTGGCTACCACATGGGTTAACGCACCGTACGCACTCCGATTGTGACAGCCCGGTCCCTGGTTGGCGAGGCGTGGCGGGTAGGCCTGCCTCCCCTGCGACGTTATGCCGCGCTGCGCACTCGACGCTGCGGGGATCGGCTGGCACGCCCTGCCCGGTTAGGGCTTGGCGGCGCCGAGGGTATCGTGACCCGGATGCGAGTCCCTCGGCCGCGAGAGCTGATGACTTCGAGCGAGCCACCGACCGCGACCGCCCGCTCACGCATCGAGCGCAAGCCCAGGTGTCCCGGGAAGTGCTGGTTGGGATCGAAGCCGATCCCGTCGTCCGCGACCTCCATCACAACGGTGCCGCGCCGCGCCGTGAGGCGAACGTCCACGTGCCGGGCACGGGCGTGAACGCCGGTGTTTCGCAGGGCCTCCTGCGCGATCCGGTACAGCACCTGCTTCACCTCGATGGATACCCGGGGCTCGTCTCTTACCGTCGTCTGACCAGCGATTCCGTGCCGTGCCCGGACCGCCTCGATCTGCCTTACCAGGTTCGTCACGAGGCCCTCGGTCTCCAGCGAGTCGGAGCGAAGCTCGAAGATCAGCGCCCCCATCTCAGCCTGAGCTGACTCGGCCAGTCGCATGACGTGATCGATCGGCTGTGCGAGCCGGGCAGGGTCGTTCTCCATGCGATCCCGTGCCACCCTCGCCCCCAGCTGGATCCCGTAGAGCGTCTGTGAGACGGAGTCGTGCAGCTCTCTAGCCAACCGCTGGCGTTCTTCCAGGGCAGCCTTCTTTCGTGCGCCCGCCACCAGCCGCGCTTGTTCGGCAGCCATCGTCGCCTGGTCGGCCAGCGTGGCGAGGAATGTGGTTTCGGCCTCGTACGGAAGCTCGTCCTGCCGGTAGATTGCCGTCAGCAGCCCGACTATGGCGCCCCGGTAGAAAATCGGCGCGCAGGCGGACGCCTGCCACGGGAGCGACTTCAGCGCCTCGGCCAGGTAGGGCATTCTCAGCTCCACCTCTTGCCGCGCGTTCGCGTAGATGATGACTCGCTGCGCCTGCAGCGCCCGCATGAAGATCGAGGAGACGGCGCCCGCGCAGGCTGCCGGTGGTACCTGCTCTCGAACCCCGTCCGGCACCCCGGCGGCCCCGACCCAGGCGGCGATCTGGTCTTCGGTGTCCAGCGTCATCCAGGCGGCCAGGGCACGAGTGCCGCTGAGTGCGCATTCCGCGAAGGCCTCGACGGTCGACTCGATCGACTCGCTCGCCGCGACGCTGGCAGCAGCCTGAGCCAGAGCCGCCGCCTGCCGGGCCTGCCGGGACCGCTCGGTCACGTTTCGCAAAGCCGCCACCATGAACTGCTTGCAAGGGAGGTCGAGCAGGGCGGTCGTCCACTCGATCTCCACGTGGGAGCCGTTCGGCCGGTGGGCTACGGCGGCCAGAGCCTCGGACCTGCCACCGCCGGCGTTGGCGAGGAATGCCGTGGCGGTCGGCCGGTCCCATTCCGGGACGAACGTGAGAAAGTCGTTGCCAAGCAGCCGGTCGAGCGGGTACCCGAGCAGCTCACAGGCGGCCGGGTTCGCATAGACGACTCGACGATCTGTGTCCAGGACGGTGATCCCGTCGGCCGAGGTGCTGACCACCGCCGCCAGAACATCGATACCCAGTCCCTCCCAATCCCTCGCAAACGGCGCGGTGTCGGGGACGTCGCTCATCAGCTCCTCGCCCACACCCATCGACGGCTCCCTCCGCAACGGTAGCTGCTAATGTCTGGTCGACGCGACTCCCAAATGCCAAACTTTCCGCTCGTCCGTTTGGAGGAGGACGAGACCGGGATAGGGCTGCCGTCAGTAGAAGATCGTTCGCGTCCTGTGGTACGGCCGAACCGGGAACAGCCCCTGCGAGAGATCCCAGAGGATCCAGTCGACCTCAACTGACATCAGCGGCCGGCCGCCCTCGGCGAGCGCCTCACGGATCCGCTCGACTGCGACTACGGTGGATGAGCGGATCTCAACCTCGGGAGGCTCGCCTGGACGCAGCTCCTCCCAGCTGTCGACGCGGCGGGCGAGCTCGGCCGAGTACTGGAGTACGCCGAAGTGGCGCAGCACCTGCGGCAGCTTGTAGTCCGGAAAGCAGGTGAGCGTCTCCACGTCGGGGAACCGGACCGACCCGGCGCCGTGGAGGTCTGCGGGCACTATCTGAGCCCGCTTCAGAAGCGGCACCCGGCAGCCCCCGTAGCTGGCCACGTCGGCGTACGAGTCCAGCTCGCCGGCGAGGGTTTCGGCGGTAAGCGCCGCCGTGTCCTTGACCAGGCCGTCGAAGCCGTGCTCCCCGAGCTCGCGAAGCGCGGTCGCCCGCTCCTCGAGCATGGGGAAGCCGCCGATCAGCTCGCGGAGGCGGCTGGCGGTCATCGTGGCAAGTCCGGCCGGTTCGCTCAGCTCGCCGCCACGCGCGAAGGCATCCCGCAACCGCTCCGCCAGCTGCCAGTAACCCCCGGCGTCGCTCCCCCAGAACGAGAAGTTGACGGTGTCAAGGACCAGCAGGTAGCGCACTGTACGCTCAGGTGATCCCGAGTAGTGGCGCCGGCCATCCCAGGCCGGGACCGGGCGCGCCGCCACTGCCTCCAGCACACGGTCCAGCGGCCCCACGCGGACGTCCCGCGCCTGCTCGACGACCGACGCGCAGGCAGCGCGGACGCCCAGTGGATCAGCTGGCGACAGGGCGGGCGCGCTCCACGCGGCGGATCTCGTCCTCGATCAGCTTGAAGTCCTTCTGAGGCAACTGGTGGACGTGGCCCTGAAAGGCCAGCGTCCAGTGCTCCGGCGGCCACTTGCGGACGTATTCCAGCCGGTAGGCGAGGTCCTTGGCCGGCAGCCACTCACCGTCCTCGAGAACGGCGGCAGGCTTGATGCGGACACGCCAGGGGTACTCCTCCTCACGGCGGGTGCTGCGCCAGATGTACGTATGGTCCTCGAAGACGCCCGAGGTGAGCGCGCACGTGGCCGTGAAGACCATCCGGCCGGTCACGTAGAAGAGCAGGCGGTCGCCGGCCTTCATCACCTCGGCTCGCTTGCGGTGGCGGCTCTTGATGCCCTGCACCGTGAACCCCCGCTCCTGCGTCTTGCGGTAGTTCTCGAGCGAGCTGACGATCATCCAGTACTGAGGGGTTCGAGCCGGACGAACTGACTTTTTCTTGCGGCTCTTACTGGCGCGACCGCCCCGCTCATGCGCCTCGGACATGGGGAGATGCTACCCGTTTGATGGACCAGCGCCCCCTCCCCCGGCTCCGCCGGGTACTCCCCCGACGTTGCGGGAGAGAGATCCTGGCGGCGCGCTCGCACCTCAGGTCGCTGGTGGCGGGGGGTCCGGTTGCGCGCAGAATCAGTGCGTGAGCGTCATAGGCTCGACCGCCGCCTCCCGCAGGCGGATCAAAGTGCGCGGCGGGTCTCTGGGATGGTACCTGTGCTGGGCGGTGGTGTTCGCCGACATCGGCACCTCGGTTTATTACGTGCCCGGCATCCTCTACCACCAGTACAGCACGCGCTCGGCCCTGTTCGTCGGCATGACGCTCATCGTTTTTGTTCTGCTGACCTTCAAGTACGCAGAGGTGAGCTGGCGCTATCCGGAGGGGGGCGGGGTGGTCACGGTCAGCTCGAGGGCCGTGCACCCTTTCGCCGGCCTGCTGGGCGGCCTCTTCATACTCGTCGACTACTTCCTGACGGTGGCCATCAGCGCGGTGTCGGGAATCTTCTACCTGGCTGTGGTGGCGCCGTCCCTCGGCCCCGCCAGGGTGGCGGCTGCGGTGACGATCCTTGCGCTGGTTCTCCTGGGGGTGCTGAACTGGCTGGGCATCAAGGAGAGCGCGCGGGCCAGCGCGACCTTCGCGACGCTTGCCGCCAGTGGCCAGCTCCTCGTCGTGCTCGCGACCGCGGTGTACCTGGGACCAGCCGGTATCGTCGACAGCTTCAGGGCGCTCGGCCGCGGGCCCCCGCTGGGACCCCTCATGCTGATCACCGGCTACGCGGCGGCGTTTCTTGCGTTCTCCGGTCTCGAGAGCATCTCGCAGCTGGCGCCAGCCATAAAGGAGCCGAGGCGCGTCATCTCTCGCGAGGCGATGATCGCCGTTGCGCTGACCATCGCAGTCACCAGCCCGCTGCTCACCCTATGGTCCACCACCCTGCTGCACGGGACCATCACGAATGAGAGTCAGCTCAACCAGTTTGTCTCGCTGCTCGGTGCTCGCGCGGCCGGGCAGGCACTCGGGGTGTACGTTGCGATCAGTGGTTCGATCCTCCTGATCTTTGCGAGCAACACCGGGATCATCGGCGCCTACCACGTGTTCATCGCCCTCTCCCGGATGGGCTTTCTGCCCCGGTTCCTCGAGGTGCGCAACCGCTGGCGCAAGACACCGCACTGGGCCATCTTGATCGCTGTGGGTCTGCCGATCGTCCTCGTCGCGGTGACCGCAGCCAACACCACGACCCTCGGCGACCTCTATGCATTCGGCCTGCTCGGCGCGTTCATCCTCACCTGCTTCTCCCTGGATATCGTGCGATGGCGGGAGGGGCAGATGCGCCCCGCGCTGCGGACTGTCACCTGGACGCTCGGATTCGGGGTCGGTGTGCTCACGACCGTCCTGGTTGCGGTGGCCTGGATGACCAACCTGGTCAACAAGCCGATGGCGACCGAGTTCGGCGGAGGCCTCGTGCTGCTCGGTCTCATGATCGGTCTGCTGACTTATGCATACGGCAGGCAGCAGTCCCCCGTCGTGTTCCCCTTCCTGCACCACCCGGAGCTTCCGATCTTGCGGGCGCCGCGCGACGGCCGGCTGCCCTCCTGCGAGGTTCTGGTCATCCTGCCGCACGACATCGAGGGAGTCGAGGCGGTGCTGGCAGCCACGGCCCGGATAGGCAGAGCCAGGTCGTTCGTCTTCCTTTATCGCGGCGACCGGCCGACCAGCGGCAACCCCGAACTCTTCGAGGTCGACGACCCGTATCTGAAGGATCGCGCTGCCCAGGCGGTTTTCGCCCGTGCTGAGCGGCTGGCGCGCAAGTCCATCCGCGACCGCCGCTACGTCTACGTACCTGGCAACTTCCGCCGTGAGGCGGTTGGGGACGTCTGGAAGGCGTTGATGCCGCGGGAGACCCTGATCGTCGACGGCGACCAGGACGTCCTGCCGCCAATCGCGCTCGAGCGTGTGCGGCGGCCGCACGTGGAGGGAGTCCCGGTCCTGCACCTGCTCACGGGCCGGCAGCCGCGAGCCGCGGCGGGAGCATCCTGACCAACCGAGCTCCCGCATTCGGTGACACCCGAGCCACGGCGCTTACCTTTCTTCCGCGATGGGCGTGTTCACGTTCGACGTTGTGGCGCGTGACGGCGCCGCACGCCGTGGAGTCATCCGCACCCCGCACGGAGAGGTGGAGACCCCCGGGTTCTTTGCGGTGGCGACGCGCGCGGCGCTCAAAGGGCTCGACCCCCGATCGGCTCGTGATGTGGGTGTGCAGGCGTTGATCTGCAACGGCTACCACCTGGCGGTGCAGCCCGGCGCCGACGCCGTCAAGGCGGCCGGCGGCCTGCACCGCTTCATGGCGTGGGACGGCGTGCTGGCCTCCGATTCGGGAGGCTTCCAGGTCTTCAGCCTGCGCCATGGACAGGTCGCGGACGAGCTGAAGGGTCGTCGCCGCCTGCCGGCCCACTATGGCGACCAGGACCCGCTCGGCGCTGTGCGCGTCGACGAGCAGGGCGCCGATTTTCGTTCGTATCTGGACGGCAGCACGCATCGCTTCACGCCCGAGAACAACATGAAGCTGCAGGGGTCCCTTGGCGCTGACGTGCTCTTCTGTCTGGACGAGTGCACGCCCTTCCACGTCCCGATGGCCTACACTCGCGAAGCGACCGAGCGAAACCTGCGCTGGGCGCGCCGCTGCCTGGATGCCTTCCATGAGTTGGGCCTGGGCAGTGGGCACGCGCTCTTCGGCATCGTTCACGGTGGCGTCTACCCTCCGCTCAGACGCCTGAGCGCGTCGGAGATCGGGGCTATGGGCTTCGACGGCTTCGGCATCGGCGACTGTCTGGGCGAGACCAAGGCCGACTGGTACGGGGTCGTCGATCTGGTCTGCCCGCTGCTGCCTGACGAAAGACCGCGTCACCTGCTCGGAGTGGGCGAGCCAGACGACCTTGTCGAGGGCGCCGTGCGCGGCATCGACACTTTCGACTGCGCCATGCCCACCCGTATCGCCCGTCATGGGCAGGCTCTCCACTTCGGCATGCCCCGCTTTCGGCTCGACCTTGCCGGGCCGGCGAGCCGCCGCGACGCCCCGATCGAAACAGGCTGCCCCTGCTCCGCGTGCACACGGTTTGGCAGGACCTACCTGCATCACCTGTTCAAGGCCAGGGAGATCCTGGCCATATCACTCGTCGCCGAGCACAACCTGGCATTCACGGTGCGGCTCCTGGCTAGAGTGCGGGAGGCGATCAGCGCCGGCGCCCTGTCGGACCTGCGTGCCGAGGTCAGCCGCACATCGAGCTGATCGAGCAACGCGGCTGACCGTTGTGTCCGCGGTAAGAATGGTTTAAGGCTGGTTTAAGTCATGCTCCTGAACAGGCCGAAACGTGCGTGTTCGGCGGATGTCAAGGCGCACGACGAGGTCATTGCATAGTACCGTTGACATTTGCAGTCCCTTTGCAGAACCATCGGGACAAGTCTGGGATAGGGGAGTATCGTCGAAGCTTCAAGCACCATGCGCGCTGCCAAGTTCGAATCGCGTCGTGCGAACAGTTCCAACACTTCGATCTCACCGGGCGGCGAGACTGGGTCACAGAGGCCGGTCGACGCCGACCAGAACCGCCTGCCGAACGGCTTTCTTGTCAGCCCGGGCCCCTGGCCATCGCATCCTCATCAGCAGGCACCGAGTGCGCCCATCGAGGCGGCTCCCTGGTACAGGCCGCCTCCCGGTGAGCACCCCAGGCGTGAGGTCTCCACGGGCTACCGGCCGGCCGCGCCTGTAGAGTCGCGACGGCCCGAGGCAGGCCGGCCACCGCCGGTTCCGCAGTACCGCTCGACGGCACCCGTGGAGCCGTTGCCGCGAACCGGCCCTCCGCAGCCCCCGCCGCAGCGGGTTAGTTCCCCTCGCCAGCCAGAGGGCGTACAGCCGTATCGATCGACGGCGCCGGCCCCCAGGTTCAACCCTGGAGCCCAGCCCTCTGCCGGGCAGCCGCGGTTCCTGCAGCCGGCCCCCCCCGGACGGATGCAGCCGCAGCCCGCGCCCCAACCCGGTCCGGCCCCCCAGCCCGAGCCTGGCGGACTTCGGTTCGCGCCAGCCCCGGCGCCGGCGCCGCAATACAGCTCGGCACCGAACCCCGTGCGGGCGCCCCAGCCGGAGCCTGGCGGACTTCGGTTCGCGCCAGTCCCGGCCCCGGCGCCGCAATACAGCTCGGCACCGAAGCAGGAGCGTGCGGTGCCGCGCTTTGCCCGGCTCCAGCCGCAGCAGGCACCGCGACCCGCGGCTCCGCCTCAACCGGAACCCGTGGCTCCTCTCTACGCCCCCGCCCGAGATCCGGAGCAGGCACCGCCGCCCCGCACAGTGTCGCGACTCGAGCCCGCGGTCCCCCGCCACGTTCCACCCCGACAGGCGGAGACGCCGCCGCGGTTCAGTGTCGTGGCCCCGCCGCAGCCCGTGGTCCCTGGCTTTGCGGCGGTTCCGCAGCCGGAGCCGACGCGGCCGCGCTTCACGCACAGCCATCCAGTGCAGCCCGCGCCGGTTGCGCCACAGCCGGAGCCGGCTCCCAGGTACCGACCCCCTGCGCCAAGCGACGCGACGCGCCGGCTGGGCCCGCCGCGGCCCGATAGAGCGCCGCAGTTCTCTGCGGTTTACGGGCCTGGGCTGCCGCCGGTCGCCGCGCCTCGGGCCCAGACCTCCGGCACTCCTTCGGTCTCCCAGCCGAGCGCGCCGGCGGTGCTTCCTATAGCCGGTCCGGACAGACTGACAGCGGCCGTCGCAGCACCGTCAGCGGCACTCCGACGCGCCGGGCCCAGATACGGCCCACCCGCTGACAGCGGCGTTGGGATCGAAGTGCGGCGCCTGCAGCCCCAGGATCTCTCCGTTGTCCCCGACCTGGTCAACGCTGACCTTTTGCCCGGCCAGCCTACGTGCAGCAGGCAGCTCGTCGAGTTCGCTCTGCGGGGGGAATCGCTGGTCGACGTCCAGTGGTGGAAGGAGCTGGCCAACATTCAGGCCGTCGTGGCGACGCGCGAGGGAGCAGTCGTGGGTGCGGCTTCATACGCGGTTGCCCCCACCGACGGCAGCGGCTGGCTGCTCTGGCTTCATGCCCGAGAGGACAGGGCTGTCGTCGATGCACTGCTCGACCGCATCCTCCGTGAGCTGCAGGCCTGTCCGCACGTGTACGCGTTCTGGATCGCGACAGCCCTGACGCTCGGTGTAGAGGCGCTGCCGGGGACCCAGCGACAGGTCACGCACGCAGCGCTGGGGGCTCGTGGGCTGGTGGGCCGGGACACGTGGCGGTATCTGGTCGCGCCGTTGGAAGCGGGCGGCCTGGACGCTGAGGAAATCGCCGCGGTGGCCCAGGTTTCAGGGCCAGGCGAGATTCCTGCCTGGCGGCTGACGGTCGGGGCGCCCGAGCAGCCCGTCGCCGTGGCCGAGGTCGCCCTTGGCAGGGAAGGCTGTGGCGTGATCTGGTGGATCGACGTCGAGCCGGCTCAACGAGGCGGGGGGATAGGCCGCAGCCTGCTCAGGCAGGCCATGCGCTTCCTTGCCCTGCGGGGCGCTCGCACGTGCGCAGCGTTCGTGGATCATGATGATCCCATCGAGCGTGATCGGCGGCCGGCGATCCGCCTGTTCGAGTCCCTCGGCTTCGAGGAGTTCGACCACCTCTGGGCATTCGAGTCCCAGGGGAAACGGTGAGACACTAAGCAGTCTTCCCCCCATCCAACGAGCGGGCACGGCGTCAGGGGCGCGTGGTCGCGACAGAGAGCGAGACCTTCAGCCCGTCGAACTCGGCGAGGCGCTGGGCTTCTGCCTCGAGCTCGGTCATCTGCCAGCCCAAGAGCGGCCGGATCGACTCCACGGCGAGCTCCAGTCCGGACCTGACTTCCCTGCCTTCCCAGACTCCCGCCACGAGACCGTCGACGAGCAGCACCTGGAGCCCGGCCGCGCCTTCGAAC
This sequence comes from Candidatus Dormiibacterota bacterium, assembly GCA_035259145.1. Classification (GTDB taxonomy): domain Bacteria; phylum Chloroflexota; class Dormibacteria; order Dormibacterales; family Dormibacteraceae; genus CF-161. The sequence goes on from DATFWQ010000243.1 coordinate 14,427, forward strand.
CTACCGTGCGCGTGGGCCCGCAGCAGGTGCTGGACCGTCGCCGGAGCGATCCTGGTGATCGGCCCCGAGCCCAGGATGTAGCAGTCGTACCTGGGGAGGAGCCGCATGGTCGCGAGGGTGCTCGGGTCTTCCGCATCGACATCGCCGGTGGGGACCCAGGCCTGGGCGCCTTCGACCGCCAACGGCTGCAGCTCGCTGCCAAGGGCTGCGACGCACTCGCGTGCCTGGCCGATTGGGACGCGCAGCCACCGCGCGAGGTCGGCGGAGGTGGCTGGGCCATAGGCAGAGAAGAAGCGGCGGACGAGCTCGCGGAGGGCTGTCTCGCCATCGACCTTCCGCCAGCGGCTGGCCTGGTGGTCTGGTCGGACAAAGGTCGAGGTGCTGCCCTGAGGAGGCCCGTAGGCCAGCACCCCTGCGTAGCTGGCGGCCAGCGACAGCTGTCCCAAAGTGGGGTCGAAGGCATCGAAGACCCAGGAGCCGACGCGCGCCCGCAGATCCTCGGCGAGTTCGCGACGGTTCAGCCGGCGCCCTTCGAGGATGTCAGCGATGCCGCCGAACAGCCGCTCCGCGCGATCGGCGTCGAGTCCGAAGCGCGTGAACCAGCCGGCTCCGCCGAGCAGCTGGCGCATGGCGCTGTGATAGAGAGGCAGCTCCTCGGTGCGCAGCAGGTGCGCGGTGTCCCGCATGGCATACGTGCGCGTGAGCGTCCGCTCCTCATCGACCAGGCGCCGAACCCGAGCCCGGCTCAGTCCCTCGGTTCGGACAGCGAGGCAGAGCTCAGCTGCCGGCACCTGCGCTTGCACTCCGCACACGGAGCCGACGACATGGAGGACGTCGTCGGCTGGACTCCGAACCAGCAGGTGGCTGCGCCGGAGGCGGCGACAGATCACCTGCTCCCACGACCAGGTAGCCACGGGAGAGCTGCTCAGTCCCCGACCGCCGGCTTCTCGGGTCGATCGGACCCCGAATGGGACCGAGGTCGCCCTCGCTCCGGAGCCTTCGTGTAGTCAGTCAGCCCGATGACGTTTCCCCAGGGATCGGCGAACTCGACAGTCCAGCCAGTTCCGACCTCGAATGGCTCTGCGAGCAGCTGCACACCGCGGGCGCGTAGTTCCGCGGCCGCCTGCCGTGCATCCGCCACCTCGAGCCAGAGCCGCGGCGAATCGCGCGGTTCTCGCTCGGGCTGATCGCGGGCGCTGACGAAGAGCCCCGGCTCCTCCGGGCCGAGCCTGAAGCCGGCGATTCCCATGCCGGGCACCTGGAACTTCACGGGCAGGCCGAGCCTCTGGCCATAAAACTCGAGAGCGGCTTCGAGCTCGCCGACCGCGAACAGGGCGTTGTCGACGCCGAGGACTTCGAGGGCGTTCATCTGCGCCGGCGCTCCGCAGCGTAGGCGCTCAGCACCGTTCGGTCGGCCTGCCGGATCGACATCCAGCGCACGCCACGAATCGCGCCCTCCAGGGCAAGAAGCGAGCTGGCGCAGTCGCGCTCAGGATTGACGTCTCTGAGCTTTGCCCACGCGGCCTTTGCGCCCAGCCGGCGCAGCTGATCAGCCGTCTGTACGCCCGCGGCGCGCAGCTCTCGAGCCAGCTCGGGGCCGACGTTGGGCAGTTCCTCGAGGTCGTTCGCGGTTTTCATGTGGACCACTCCTTCAAACCAAAAAGCTCGACCGCATCCTCGAAAGCAGCCGCCAGGCGGCGGAGGCGGTCACGGTCGGCTGGCTGATAGCGGAGCCGGACGGGGCCCGCAAGCGGCGCCGCAGCCAGCAGCTGGCGGCCTCTGGAGGTAGGCTCGACCAGCCGCTTGCGGCGGTCGTCCGGACTGGATCGCCGGTCGACCAGACCCATGCGGGCCAGCCGGTCGATGAGCTGACCCAGGGTGGCCGGGTGCATGGCCAGGCTCTGACGCAGCTCGGCCAGCGTGACCGGTCGCTCGGAGAGGATTCGGAGCATGGCCAGCTGTACTCCCGTCACCCCGTGGCGTTCCCTCAGGTCCCGGTTGAAGCGCACGAAGGCTTGATCGAGCCGCAGCCAGCTGCGGATCGCCGCCAGCTGGGCACCGCCACGGTCGCCCGATTCCACGTAGATATTATGTGACCAATAAGACTTAAGAGCAAGTGTCGTAACGCCGGCCGGATGCGGTCAAGCGCCTGTGGCACTGTAAGAGTGGCGATGGTCGGATTCCGCACGCGGCCCGGAAGGCCCTGCCACGGATAGCAGGATGCGCGACGTCGTGGTGATCGGCGCCGGCCACAATGGACTCGTCGCCGCCGCCCTGCTTGCTCGAGCTGGACTGTCCGTCGAGGTCCTTGAGCGTGCAGCGGCGGTTGGCGGCGCTTGCCGGACGGAGACGCCCTTCCCACGCGCGCCCCGGCTGCGCGCCTCTACGGGTGCGTACTTGCTGGGCCTGATGCCCCCTGAGCTTCTGGCGGCGCTCGACCTCGACCTGCCACTGGTCCGCAGGGACCCTCACTACTTCCTGCCCAGTCTCGACGGCCGGTACCTGCTGCTCGGCGCCGATCCTGTCGGCGTGCGGGATCAGTTCACCAGGTTCTTCACAGAGCGGGATTGGCAGGCAAATGAGGAGCTGGGTGCCGAGCTCGCAGCCCTGCGAGACGACCTCGCACCCTCCTGGCTGTCCGAACCGGGGACGGTAGAGGAAACCGCGGAACGATATATCCGCCCCGGGCTGCGCGAAACGTTCTTACAGCTCGTCAGGGGCTCGGTGATCGACTACCTGTCCAGGTTTGGCTTTGCAAGCGAGCAGCTCGTCGCGATGTACGCGGTCACGGACGGGATGCCGGGTCTCAGCGGGTCCCCCTGGAGGGCCGGCAGCGGCCACAACCTGCTCGTTCACAGCATGTGCCGGCTGCCTGGGGCCGACGGCACATGGATGGTTGTGCGTGGGGGCATGGGCACCGTGACTCAGGCCATCGCCACGAGCGCCCTTACTGCCGGAGCGACGATTCGGAGCGGGGTTGCCGTAGAGCGGATCATGGTCGACGGCGGGGTCGCAACCGGCGTTGTCAGCCAGGGCGGCGAGCAGGTTCGGGCGCAGGTTGTCCTGGTGGCGGCAGATCCCTTCCGGCTTCCGGCGCTGCTCGGTGACGCCTGTCCAGACGAGCTTCGCAGCCGGATCCAGGGCTACGTCGAGCGGTCCCTCGGCCAGACCATGAAGGTCAACCTGGCCCTCGCCGGCCTGCCCCGGTTCGCCGCGCTGCCCGAGCCGAGAGGCCAGCACTCCACCACCGTGCATCTGCTCCCGGAGGCTGCCTCTGATGGCAGCGTGCTGACAGCGCTGCGGACTGCTTTCGACGCGGCCGACGACGGGCTTCTCGACCCGCTGCCACCGATCGAGTGGTACCTGCACTCGCTGCTCGACCCCTCGCTGCAGGACGAGGCGGGACGCCACTCGTCGGCGTTCTTCGTCCAGGGCGTGCCTCACACCCCGGCAGGCTCCACATGGGAGGCGGAAAAGGGCAGGTACGTCGAGCGGCTGCTGTCCTTCGCCGAGCGGTACGCCCCCGGTCTCCAGGCCCTGGTTGCAGATGTGCACGCGCTCACTCCGCCAGAGATCGAGGGCCACTTCGGCATAACGCACGGCAACATTCACCACGTCGACAATGCCATCGCGTTCGCGGACCGGATGCCGTACCGGGTCGGTGTCGACGGCGTCTACGCGGGCGCTGCGGGCTGCCACCCGGCGGGGAGCGTGATCGGCTGCGCGGGCCACAACGCGGCGTCAGCCATCCTCGCCGACCTCGGACTCCGGGCTCGTCAGGCCGCCTCCGACGTTTCGCATGGCGGTGAGTTATGAGGTCGGGGTCAAGGAAGGCCGACGGCGCCGGCAGCGGCGCTCCCAGCTGCGATACGGCTGCCGCTTCCGCTCAGGTCCTCAGCAAGCCGGCCGCCCGCTCGTAGTCGGTGGGACGGACCCACAGGATCATCCCGTAGCGCCCTGATCCGGCACTCGTCGCCGCCGCGGCTGTGATGTTGATGCTTGCTTCAGCGAGCCTCGCCGTCGTGTCAGTCACGGCTCCCACACGGTCGTCACCCTGGATGAGAAAGGCCCACTTCGCTTCGCTGAGCGTCAGGCCGGCCCGCTCGGCCGCCTGACGCAAAGTGGCAGAGTCTTCCGGTACGAGGTCTATCTGGGACTGCCCACCACCGGCCGGGAATCCGAGGTAGGCGAGCAGGTTTACACCGCCCTCCTTCAATGTAGCCAGGATCCGGGTGCCTTCGCCTGGCCTGTCGGGCACGGTCACGTAGTAGTACTCGACGCGTCGCACGCTGTCAGCCATTACAGTCCTCCTGGAGCCCGCCCCTTCCAGCGCGGGGACACCCAACATGTCGATTGTTTCCGACGCCACCTGCTTCCTTGCCCTTCGTGTGCTCTCATAAGCCCACGCGGAGCGCCACCATGCCCGTCCAAGCCTACCTGCCAGACCACGCTTTACTCCGGTGGCGCCACGCGAACCATTGACATGTAGGACCGATACTTGTGCGATGGAGGAGCTGTTCGAGCTGCTGACAGGCCTGGTCAGCCCGTTCGACTGGCTCCTGGGCTTGTTCGGCAACGGAGGTCCGACCGGAGACCCCACCGGAGACCCCACCGAGAATGGCCCCGCGGTCGCCGAGCTGCAAAAGGCGATAGCGCGAGAGAACCGCAGGCGGAAGGTGGCCCAGCTGGCTGGCCTGGAGTCCGATCGCCGCGCCGGCCGCCTGTCCCTCGCCGAGTTCCGCAGGCGCTACGCCGGGCTGGCTCGGGGGGAGCCGTCAGATGACCCGGCACAGTCCGGACCCTACGGGCCGAACACGGAGGCGTTGAAGGGCTTTATCGACCGGGTCCGGGCCATGGACCGGGCACAGTGGGATCTGGCCGAGGCGCACCTCCGCAACCTGCACGCGAACTCGGTCGTGCGCAAGGCGCTGCTCCCACGCTACCGTTCGGCGCTGGACGCCGCGGC
>DATFWQ010000244.1:0-15380 GCA_035259145.1 Candidatus Dormiibacterota bacterium
TTAGACGCCGCCGCCCAGCCGCGGCCGGACTATCTCGACCAGCGCCTCGATGAACTCGGGGCGGTCGTTGAACGACCCCGTTCGCCGCAGCTCGACGCCGCGGGCTCGTGCCCACGACTGCGCTTCGACGTCGATGTCGTAAAGCACCTCCAGGTGGTCCGCCACGAAGCCGATCGGGCAGACCAGCACGCGACGCGCGTCTGACCGCTCGAGCGCCTCAAGCAGGTCGGGCCCCAGCCAGGGCTCCCCGGTGTGGCTTGCCGACTGGAACGCGAACTCCCATTGCGGCAGCCGCGTCATCCGCGCAGCGACCAGCTCGCACGTCTCCAGCAGACGCAGGTCGTAGCGGTCCCCCTCCGCGACGATCCGGGCCGGCAGACTGTGAGCCGTGAAGAAGACCCGGTCGGGCCGCCAGCCGATCGTCGCCTCGTCGAGCACGCCGCAAAGCGCCTGGATGAAGGCCGGATTGTCGTGAAAGCCACCGATGAACTCGTACGGCCCGGACCACGCATGCGCCAGCGCCGCTTCGTAGGCGCCCACGCTCATCCGGGCGAAGTGCGGTGCCAGGGGCAGCCCGATCAGCCGGTGCACGCCTGCCGCGCGTGCCTCGGCCGCGGCATCAGCGATGAACGGCCGGGAGTGCCTCATGCCGGCGAACACTGGCAGCTTGAGGCGGTCGCCCAGCGCGGCAGCCTGCCGCCTCGTGATTCCCTCCAGCGGAGATCCGCCGATCGCGCGATAACGGCCCTTCAGCTCCTCCAGGGCCTCAGCCGATGGCGGGCGGCCGCCCCGGATGTGTGTGAAGTAGGCCTCGACATCCGCCTCGGTGCGGGGGCTGCCGTACGCCATGCACAGCACACCGGCGCCGTCACGCGACAATGGCGGGCACCCACTCGTGGACGGTGTTGATCAGCACCTCCAGGTTGTCGACGGGAGTGTCAGGCAGGACCCCGTGACCCAGGTTGAAGACGTGACCCGGGCGACCGCCCGCCCGGCGGAGCACGTCTCGAGCCCGCGACCGCACCAGCTCCCGCGGCCCCAGCAGCACCGCCGGATCCAGGTTGCCCTGAACGCCGCGATCGAAGCCGACCCGCTGCCAGCCCGCGTCGAGCGGGACTCTCCAGTCCAGGCTGACCACGTCCGGCCCGGTGCCGGCGATCGATTCCAGCAGCGCGGCCGTGCCGGTGCCGAAGTGCACCCGCGGTACACCCAGGCCGGCCGTCGCGTCGAAGATCGCCCGGGTGTGCGGTGCTACCCGCTCGTTGTAGTCCTCGACCGACAACGCTCCGACCCAGCTGTCGAACACCTGCAGTGCGGCGGCGCCGGCCGAAATCTGCGCGGTCAGGTAGCGCGACATCACGCGGGCCAGCTTGGCCAGTAGCGAGTCGAAGGCCTCGGGTTCGCAGAACATGAACCGTTTTGCCGTGGCGAAGTCGCGCGACGGCTTCCCCTCGATCAGGTAGCTGGCCAGGGTGAAGGGGGCGCCGCAGAAGCAGATCACAGGCACATGCGAGTCGGCCACGACCCGGCGCACCGCGTCGATGACCTGCGGGGCGGCCTCCTCACCAGAGGGCTCGCTCAGCGCGCCGACATCGGCCGCGGTCCGAATCGGACGCGCGATCATGGGGCCGACGCTCTCGACCAGCTCGAACTCGACGCCCATGCCTCGAAGCGGCAGCATGATGTCAGCGAACATCACCGCGGCGTCGACCCCCAGCCGGCGGACGGGCTGCAGCGTGACCTCGGCGCAGAGGTCGGCGTCGGCGACGATGTCCACCAGTGACCAGCGATCACGCAGCTTTCGATACTCGGGCAAGGATCGGCCCGCCTGGCGCATCAGCCAGATCGGGGTGCGGTCTACCGGCCGGCGCCGGCAAGCATCGAGGAACCGGCTCACCGAACGGCCTCTAGGGTCTGCTCGACGTCCTCCTCGCTGTGAGCAAGCGACACGAACCACGCCTCCCACTGGGACGGCGGGATGAGCACGCCGCGGCCGCGGAGCCGCCGGTGCAGGGCCGCGAACTGGGCCTCGTCTTGCATGAAGAGGGTGAGCATCGAACCGACTCGCGCGACCCGACCAACGGCACCGAGGCCCTCCTCGAGCGCGGACCCCAGCTGCTCCAGCTGCCGGTAGGCGGTCTCGTCGAGCAGGCGCAGGGTCGCCTCGCCTGCCGCCATCACCGCCGGATGGCCCGCCAGGGTGCCGGCCTGGTAGACGGCGCCCACGGGGGCAACCAGTGACATCAGATCAGCCCGGCCGCCGTACGCTCCGACGGGCAGCCCCCCGCCCACGATCTTGCCCAGCACCGTCAGGTCTGCCCGGACGCCGTAAAGCTGCTGCGCCCCGCCTGGGGCGACCCGGAATCCCGTGATCACCTCGTCCAGGATCAGCAGCGCGCCGTCCCGGTCGCAGAGCCGGCGGAGTCCCGGCAGGAAGCCCTCCGGTGGAACCACGACGCCGATGTTGCCGGGCACACCCTCCACGATCACAGCGGCGGCCTCTGACAGTGGCAGACCCTCCAGTGCCCCGAGGTCCCCGTAGGGGGACACGAGCAGGTCCCCGCTGCCCATCAGAGCGTCCGAGTGGCCGTGGTAAGCGCCCTCGAACTTCACCACAAGCCGGCGACCGGTGGCGGCTCGCGCAACGCGCACCGCGCTCATGGCCGCCTCGGTGCCAGAGGTGCAGAAGCGCATCATCTCGATGGAAGGCATCCGTTCCCGCACCAGCCTCGCCAGGCGCACCTCGCGCTCGGTCGTTACTCCGAAGGGGCCGCCCGCAGCGATCGCGTCGGATACAGCCTTCACGACCGAGGGATGGGCGTGGCCGGCTACCAGCGGGCCGAAGGCGCCGACCCAGTCCACGTACTCGCGGCCGCTGTCGTCCCAGACGTGGCCGCCCTGCCCGCGGAGGAGCGTCGGCGGGTCGCCCCCCACCGGGCGATAAGCCCGCACCGGGCTGTTGACACCGCCGGGAAATAGCTCGACAGCCTCGGCGATCACAGCGGAGCTCCGAGCATGCTCAGGATCTCCTGCAGGGGGCGGTGCACGCAGGTCAGGATCGGCGTATCGCGGACCGTGGAGCGGCGGCTCTCCGTGCCGCGGAGGTCGCGTACCAGGTTGCCGAAGGCGACCAGGTCGTCGGTTTCATATGCGACCAGGAAGTCCTGGTCGTCGATGCCGAACGAGTAGGCCAGGAGTTGCCGCACCTGCGTGTACTCGTGACCGACCCGCATGTGCTCGTTCATGATCCCCTGCCGCGCCGCCTGGCTCAGCAGGTACCACTCGGCGCTCTTCGTGAACGGATAGACGATCAGATAGCGGGAGCGCTCGCCGGTGAACAGCGACTGCTCCTGGGCCGTCGGCTTCTTGACGTACTGCGAGGGCTGGATGACGCCCAGCAGGCTTTCGGTCACTGTCAGGTGGCGGCCCAGGCCTGCCCGCAGCGCCGCCGCGGCTGCCTCCTCGAGGTCGTCCAGCGAGCCCGCGAGCCGCCACAGCAGGAGGTCCGTTCCCGGCTGGAGCCCGATCATCGAATAGGTGAACGTGGTAACGCCTCGAGCGCGCTCAACCGCCTCGCAGAAGGCCATCGCACCCTCGCAGCGCTCAGCCTCCGACAGACGCCGCCACGCCGGGTCCAGGCCCAGCGCAAGGGCCTGGATGAACCGCTGGGGGTCCGCCCCCGTCATCCGCCCTCCTCGGCCAGCCAGCGCGCCGCGTCCTCTGCGAAGTAGCTCATGATCACGTCTGCACCTGCCCGCCGGATGGCGGTCAGCGTCTCCAGTGCAGTGCCTCGCCGGTCGATCCAGCTCCACTGGGCGGCCGCCTCGATCATCGCGAACTCGCCGCTGACCTGATATGCCGCCAGCGGCAGGTCGAACCGCTCGCGAGCTGCGGCCAGGAGGTCGAGCGAGGTGATCGCGGGCTTGACCATCAGGATGTCGGCACCCTCCTGGGCGTCCAGGTCCATCTCTCGCATCGCCTCTCGCCCATTGGCCGGGTCCATCTGATACGAGCGGCGATCGCCGAATCCGGGAGTGGAGCCGGCAGCCTCACGAAACGGTCCATAGAGGAAGGACGCATGCTTCGACGCATAAGCCATGATCGCGGTCGCGGTGTGGCCCGCCTCGTCCAGGGCAGCGCGCAGCGCAAAGACCTGCCCATCCATCATGGCTGACGGCGCGACCACGTCGGCGCCGGCTTCCGCATAGGCCACCGCGGCCGCGCCAAGCAGCGGCAATGAGCGGTCGTTGTCTACCTTCTGACCGTCGAGCACACCACAGTGACCGTGTGAGGTGTACTCGCAGAGGCAGACGTCGGCGATCAGAACCATCGGCAGGTCGGCCTCCCGCAGCTGCCGGAGGGCCTCCGGTACCGGGCCGGCTGGATCGGCAGCTCCCTGGCCCATGTCGTCCTTCGCATCCGGAACACCGAACAGCAGAAGGCCCCCGACGCGCAGCGCGGCCAGCCGCTGCGCGTAGTCCACAACCAGCTCCGGGCTCATGCGCTCGTGGCCCGGCATCGGGGCGATCGGCTGGCGCCGGCCGCGACCCGGGACGACGAACACGGGTGCAACCAGCTGGCGCGGGCTGAGGCGCGTCTCGCGCACCAGCGCCCGACTTGCCGCAGTGGCCCGCAGCCGCCGCGGCCGGTCCGTTGGCTCGACGGATATGTCGCGTACGGCGTCCAAACGACGCGCAGTCTCAAGCACAGAAACTCACCTCAATTTGCAGGGGGAACCGGGGTTCCCCCTCCGGACCTATGCAGGGGGAACCAGGGTTCCCCCTCCGGACCCCCTCCCGGCGGGCATCGTTTGGGGGACCTGAGACACAACTCATTCGGCCCGGCAAAGCCGGGCCTACCCGCAACGCCTGATCTGCAGGGGGAACCAGGGTTCCCCCTCCGGACCCCCTCCCGGCGGGCATCGTTTGGGAGACCTGAGACACAACTCATTCGGCCCGGCAAAGCCGGGCCTACCCGCAACGTGTTTTTGATCCTGGCGGTCATTGGGGGCGCGACGTAGTGGTCAGGCAATCAGGCTCACGACCTTTTTCATCAGCTCGTGCGCGGCTTTTTCGGCCAGCCGCCGGCCGCCGGCCTCGGTGGGCTCGTCTTCAAGGCAGACCACGTGGCGCTCCGATCCGTCCGGCGCGGCGGCCGCCGCCAGCAGCGTCAGCCGGCTGCCCGTGACGCCGGCCAGCGCTCCCACGGGCGCCCGGCAGGATCCGCCGGTCGCCCGGAGCACCTCACGCTCTGTCAGGACGGCCAGGCGGACGGCCGGGTCGTCCAGCCCCTCGGCCGCCCTCAGGACGCGTGCATCCGCCGCGCGGCACTGCACCGCCAGCGCGCCCTGGCCTGGCGCGGGCGCCACGACTTCGGGTGGCAGGCGCTCGTCGATGCGCGAGCCGGCGCCGAGCCGGTCTAACCCGGCGGCGGCGAGGACCAGGGCGTCCACCTCGCCCGCGTCCAGACGTCGCAGCCGCGTGTCGACGTTGCCGTGCAGAGGCCGATTGCGAAGGTCGGGCCGCACGTGGAGCACGAAGCCGGCTCTGCGCGGGCTGTCGGTGCCGAACCACGCGCCCGCCGGCAGCGCGTCCAGGCGGCATCCGCCTGCAGCCGTGAGGAGCACGTCGCGCGGATCCTCGCGCTCCGGATATGCCACCACGATCAGGTCGTCACGGCTGGCGAGCGGCACATCCTTCGCACTGTGCACAGCCAGATCGATCTCGCCGTCGACCAGCGCCTCCTCCAGCGCTGTCACGAAGACACCCACACCGGGTGAGAGGTCGACAGGTCTCCGGTCGCCCTCGGTGATCACAGTGACCAGCTCCACTTCGTGCCCCAGCCGCCGCAGGCGCTCCGCGACCGCAGAGCTCTGGATCTGCGCCAGGCGCGAGCCGCGGGTGCCGAGGCGTAACCCTGCAGTCACAGGTCGAACAGCCTCCGCGCAGCTTCGTCCTGACTGCCGTCCCGGTCTGCCCGCAGTGCGCTGATGGGCTCGTGCAGCAGGTCCCTGACCAGCTGCCGTGACATCGCCTCCACCAGCTCTCGCGCGCGTTCGTCCAGCTCGGGCAGGCGGCGTAAGAGCCGCTTCACTCGAGCCTGGCGGCGCGTCTCGCCCCGGTCTCGCAGCGCCACCAGCGTCGGCACCGAGCCCCTGCCCCTCAACCAGCCCATGTATTCGGCCACGCCGTCGGCGACCGCGGCCTCAGCGGCGGCCGTCCACGAGGACTCGGCCGGCAGGCGCTGCCACAGCTCGTCGATCCCCAGAAAGTTGGGCCCCAGCGACCTCTGGACGCTCGCCGGGATGGCGGGCGGCACCGACAGGTCGGCGATGGGCGGCATGGGCGGTTGAGGGCCGGCCGCAGCGCCGGCCCGGGCGAGCTCTGACCACTCGCCGCGGAGTGCCACCGCGACGGCGGCCATCTCAGGAGCGCGCTGTGCGGCTCCGGCCAGGTCGAGCTGAGCGCGGATTGTGCCTGAGCGTTTAGCTGGGTCGTGATCGCGGAGGCGGCCGGCCACGGTGACTACCCCTCCCGCCGCGGTTGCGGCCGCCGCGAGCGCGACGCCCATGGCCCCCGTTCCCACCACAAGCACGGGCCGGCCCGACAGCTGCGTCCGCGCCGTCAACCAGCTCACCGCCCGCTCGGCCAGCCCATCTCGAGCCGCCACCTTGCCTGCTCCGTTCCCAGCCCACGCTCCAGGCTTCGCCAGGGCATCGTCCGGGGGGCCCATCAGGGATCGGGGAACCCCTTGAACACGTGCCGCACGCCCTGCAGCGATCGCGCACTCGAACATGCGGGCCACCCGCTCGTCCGTTCCCCTCTCTCGCGCGCGTGCCAGGGCGTCGCGAACCTGGCCGAGAATCTCGCTCTCACCGGCGACCGCGCTCTCCAACCCGGCGGCGACTCTGAACAGCTGACGCACTGCCCTATCGCCTTCCAGGCGCCTCATCTCCTGCTGCGCGGGGCTCTGACCAAAGCCGTACAGCTCGACCCGGTGGCACGTCGCCAGCAGTACCCATTGACGATGGAACTCGACCAGCTCGGCGAGCGCTGCGGCAAGCTCAGCTCGCCGGTTGACGTCCAGCTCACCCGCCTGGACGACCAGTGCCCAGGGCTGCCCTCCAGTCATCGCCAAATCTATCTAAAGCTTACAAATCCCGCTCAAATCTGTGTTACAGCAGCGACCAGGCCTTCGACGCTGGGGCGTTCGGCCTGGGCGAGCACGCGGAAGCCCTTGTCGCGCGCCACCTCAGAGGTCGCGGGGCCGATCGTGACAGCCGGCACCCAGCGGGGGTCGTCGTCTGCCAGCCGCAGCAGCCCGAGCACGGCCGAGCCCGATGCGAACAGCACCGCGGCGAGCCCCGGGTCGGCCAGCGCAGCGGCAACGCCGGGACGCGATGACTCCGGCCCGATCACCGTGTGGTACACGGCCAGCTCAGTCACGACGGCGCCGGCTCCGCGCAGCGCCGCGGGAAGGTCCGGCGCGGCGGCGTCCGCTCGGGCCAGCAGCACACGCAGACCCGGCAGTGGTCCCAGCAGCCTGATGGCGTCGGCGATTCGCAAACCCTGGCTCTCATCCGGCACGGCGGCCGCGTGTATTCCAAGGGCGGCCAGAACCGACGCCGTGCGGGGGCCGACCGCAGCCCAGCGCGCTGATGTCTGCCTCGTCGAGCGTTCCATCAGCGCCTGCGCCCCGGCGGCGCTCGTCACCACGACCCAGTCAAACCGGGCAAGGTCGGGCGACTCGAACAGGACGGGCTCAATCGCGACGGTGGGGGCCGCGTGAACCCGGCGGCCGGTTGCACGCAGCTGGACCACGAGCGGGTCGCGGTCGCCCTGCGGCCTCGTCGAGAGCAGCGCAGCCTGGCTCATCCGTGCTGCCACCCCTCCATGAACGCCAGCAGGAGCTCGTCGAAGGCGCTTTCCGCGTCCACCAGGAGTCCGGTCGCCTCACGAGTGTCCAGGCCCCGCTTGCGGGCAGTCGCCGCCAGCTCAGCGATGAACGGCGCGCGGAAGCGCAAAAACGTCTGTACGCCCTCGCTCAAAGAGGCACCGAGCGCGGCTGTACCGGCACCATAGTCGGCAGCGTGGCCGGCAGCCTCGTGAAGGTTGGCCATCGCCGGCGCCGGGGCGTCGGCGTCCAGGTGCGCCAGCAGGCACTCGACCATGTGCCGGCCGCGTTCTCTGAACAGCTGCCGGTCGCTCTCCGGCAGCCGCGCCAGGAGCGACATCGCGCGTCCCTCGACTCCGAACAGCGGCCGGTAGGCGCGCACCATCCGATCGCTGGATGCACCCAGGTCGGCCAGGTGCGGGCGGCGAGCGCGGCTTGACGGCAGCAAAGCCATGATGGCGGCGCGTGGGAAACGCCGGTGGCCACCCGGCGTGGTGAAGCTGGCCACCTGGCCGCGATCGGCCCACCGCCGCAGCGTGCCCTGACTGATGCCCAGCAACCGGCTCGCCTCACCCAGGCTAAGCCACGAGCTGAACTCGACAGGAAGCGTTTCCCCTCCGGAATCTGGTGAAATCTTTTCGAGGCTGTCCAGAGCTTCCCAAATCTACCCCGGTTCGGCGTCCACCAGCGTGACACCCGGTCAACCTGAGCCTCAGATCATCCCGACCCACACAGCCGACAGCCTGGAGTGGATGCGCTCAGACGCTCTGTTGCGCCTGTTGCCGCTGACAGCGGCTGTGGCCGCGGTATGGCTGGTGGCCCACCCGAGCTGGCTCGGCGTGGCCCCTGGATGGCCCAGCGCCCAGCTCGGTTTCGGCCTGACAGGCCTCGTCGTCTTCTTCATCGCCGCCTGCCTGGTTCAGCTCGCCTTGACCAGGCGGCGCGGCAGCCTGCTGGTACCCGCCTCAGTCCCGGACGTGGCTCTGCAGACGGGCTATTACCTGATCAACGCCCCGATCGAGGAGGCATTTTTCCGCGGGCTCGTGCAGGGCGGCCTGATGGCGCTCGCGGGTCCTGCAGCGGGCATCGTCGTGGGCACCAGCCTGTACGTCCTGTACCACCGGCTGGGACGCTGGGGGTGGATGGACGTGCTGGCCACCTCGCTCGTCGGCTTGCCGATGGCGCTGGCCTACTGGCTGCTGCCGGGGCCTCCGTCGCTCGTCGGCGTCGCACTCGCCCACGCCGGTGCCACCTGCGGGTTCCTCGGCCCAGGCCCCTGGCTCCTGCAGCGGTTGGGCCTGCTTCGATCGCCGTCGGCGGAGCATCAACCGCCGTCCACGCAGCAGGCAGGGCCCAGCCCTCTCCAGGGTCAGCCTCGGAGTGGGGCCGGTGAGGGTCAGGGTGCGGGCGATCCATGAGGGGGCGGCAGACGCGGGTGCTGGTGCTGGCAGGGCTGGCGGTGCTGCTGGTCAGCTTTGACAGCTCCGTCCTGGTGCTGGCACTTCCGGCCATCGCGGCGGAGCTGCACTCCTCGGTTCCGGCCCTGACCGAGCTTGGTTCGGCGCTCGCGCTGGGCTCGCTCGCCGCGCTGCCGCTCTCGATGCTCGCCGACCGGCTGGGTCGCCGCGTCGTCCTCGCCTCCGCCGTCGCCGGCTTCTCGGCGGCAAACATCGCCAGCGCGCTGGCACCGACCTTGATCTGGTTGACGGCGGCGCGCGTGGTCGCGGTCTGCTTCGAGACGGTTGCGGCCAGCGTCGCCACTGCGCTGGTCATCGAGGAGGTACCGCAGGAGCGACGAGGTCTCGCGGTCGCCGCCATCACGGTGATGGCTGGGGCGGGCACCGGCTTGACGACGCTGATCTATCCGCTGCTGGCGCCTCGCTGGCGGCTGCTCTACGTGGCCGGCAGCGCAGGCGTGTTCGCGGCGCTGCTGCTGGCCCGCAGCCTGCCGGAGAGCCGGGCCTGGACCGCGGTCACGATCGCCCACAAGAGGCACTTCGCGATGCGGCTCCTGCTGACCCCGCCCTGGCGCGGCAGGCTGCTGGTCGTCGCGCTGGCCGCCGCACTCGGCTCGCTCCTGTTCCAGCCGGCGGGCTTGCTCGTGGCGCTGTTCGCGAGCCGGCAGCTGGACCTTGGGCCCGCGGCGATCAGCGCAGTCGTAGTCGTGTCAGGCATGGCCTCGATACCCGCTTTCCCCCTCGGAGGCGCGCTCTCCGACCGGATTGGCCGGCGCGCGGTGGGCGTCGCCCTGAGCGGGCTCACGGTGTGCTTTGCGGCGGCGGCCTTCTCCGGCAGCCGCACCAGCTACTGGGCGGGCAACGTCCTCTGGAGCGTGCTCGCAAGCGCCGCCTCGCCGGCGCTGGGCGCGTGGTACGGCGAGCTGTTTCCGACGCGCGCACGGGCGACTTCCGAGTCCGCAGGCGCGGCAGCGGGCGCGTTGGGAGGCGTGGTCGGCTTCCAGCTGGTCGGGGCCCTCCAGCCCCACCTGGGCCTGGGGCCAAGCTTGATGGCGACGGCGGCTGGCGCGCTCGTCGGGGCCGCGCTATTGTTGTGGCTGCCGGAGACGCGTGGGGAGCCGCTCCCAGCCTGAGGCAACACTCCAGATCGGGCTGATCGACTTCGGTTGAACGTGAACCCTTGCTATCCGGCTAGAATGCAGTCAATCTGAAAGCGCACCGGACCGCGGTGCGTGGCCTTCACCAAGGCCCCCCTTTTAACGCCTTGATCCCACTTCAGTTCCCGCCACTGACGTGGCTGGCGAATCCAGCCCTATGAGCGCGCCCAATCCCGGCGACATCCTCCCGCTCTGGCAGCCCGAGATCCCGGGCGAAGAGATCCAGACCGGAAGGCTCGGCATCCGTGTCCGCCCCGGGACCCCGGCCGAGGCGAAGCTTGCCATCATCCCGGACGGGCCCGAGTGGCTGCGGCAGGCCCTCGAGGAGCGAGGCGAGATCGACGGCATCTACACCTGCACCCGTCCGGACAGGCCTCTCGACTTCACCGGGCAGGTCGATTCGACGCTCGTGACTGGGCGGCTGGGCCGAACCCCATTGGGCCTGGCGCTGGAGATCGTCGACATGCAGCAGCTGGACCGCGAGTTCGTAATGGAGAAGTCGCGTCTCAACTTGCTCTACCGCGAGCTGGCGCTGGTCGCTGAATGGGACGGCGAGCTCGAGGGGCTGACCGCCCTGGTCCTGCGAGAAAGGGCCAAGCAGCTGCCCATCCTCGACTCCACCCTGCGGTTCATCGAGCATCTGCGTGACTACAGGGAGCGGCTGGCGGAGGCGACCGTCCGCCGCTACGAGGCGGTCGAGCAGTGGCTCGAGTGTCCACACTGCGAGACCATCGCCGCCACCTCCAACGGCATTCATTGCCCCGAATGCGGGGAGGACATGCGGGGCGGCGAGTACGTTCGCGCGGCACTGCGACTCGTCGACAGCAACGACGCCCGCATCTACAGGGGGATCGACTCGCTGACCGTCCGCTCGCCCGGCTTTCCCGAGTACCGGGGCATGACGCTCGACCGGGTGCAGGGCCAGACTCTGTGGGTCTCCTTCCGTCGCTACGACCCGTTGCCTGACGAGGGTGTGGTCCTGCCCACCGCCAGCGTGGAGATGTTCGAGGCGCAGAAGTCGGTCATCCGCCAGCTTCAGATCGGCTCACCGCGTACGGGCGCGCTTGCCGCGCAGCTTGCCGACCCAGGCTGGCTCGGCTCACCGCCGAGGATGCCGCTCGAAGGTCGTCGCGCTCACCACCTTCCAGACCCGAACGAAGAGCAGGCGGAGGCGGTGGCCAGGGTCATGGGCATGCGGCCCGGCCAGCTATACCTGATCCAGGGGCCGCCGGGCACCGGCAAGACCACGGCCATCGTGGAGTCGATCCGCCGCATCCTGGGCCGCAGCCCGAACGCCTCCATCCTGCTCTCCTCGCACTCCAACGACGCCGTTGACACCGGCCAGGAGCGCCTGCTCGGCTTCTCACACGTGCGCCAGGCACGGGTTGCGGAGCCCGGGAAGGTGCCGCGCCGGCTGCGACACACGCTGGTCGAGGGCGACGACCTCGAGCCGTTCAACCTTGTGGCAGGCACCGTCAACCGGCTCGCCATCGACTCCCGGCTCCGCTTCCGGGTGTTCGACTGGCTGATCCTCGATGAGGCCAACAAGGTTCGAGCCAACGAGGCGCTGGCGCTGATGCCGCTGGCGAAGCGCTGGGTCATGATCGGCGACCTCAATCAGCTGCCGCCCGTCATGGAGGAGGCAGCCCTCGGTTTCGAGATCGGGACACACCTGGATGAGGTGGTGCGAGACGACAGCTTCTACGGATACCTGTGGGACCTCGTGCCCGCCGGCTCCCGGATCATGCTGCCTCGCCAGTACCGGATGCGTGAGCCGATCGGTCGGGTCGTCTCGGACCTCTTCTATGAAGGCAAGCTGATCCACGAGGCACCGCACCAGCGGATGCCCCTACCGTGGCCGTTCGACCGCGAGCTGGTGTGGGTGGACACCGGCGCCCAGGAAGAGTATCGGGACGCCCAGAAGTCGGTCGCCAACGAGTTCGAGGTCGCGCTCTGCAAGGACATCACCTCGATCGTCCGCAAGCGGGTCCGGAAGGCCAAGCTGGCCGTGATCGCGATGTACAACTCGCAGGTCAACCGCCTGGTCACATCGCTGAAGGGGATCGTGCCGCCCGACGACATCGAGTCGGTCGATGCGTTCGAGGGCCGCGAGTCGGATGCCGTGATCCTTTCGCTGGTCCGCTCCAACGACCGGGCGGCCATCGGCTTTCTCAACGATGCCAATCGCGTGAACGTCGCCATCTCCCGCGCCAAGAAGCTCCTGGTGGTCGTCGGCGACTCCAAGACGGTGATCGGCGGCGCGCCCGAGCTCTTCGGGCCGCTCTTCGAGCACTGCCGGGAGGAGGGCCTGGTGGCAGGCGTCGGCGCGGTGGTAACGGCCTGCCAGCGCGTCGGCATCCGCTCGCAGGTGCAACGGCTGTCCAAACCCAAGCGGGGTGAACGGCGCCGCAACCGCCGCAAGCGGCGGCAGCGCGAGCTGGCTGCCGCTGCGGAGGCGGCTGCCGCGGACGCAGCAGTGGAGGCCGATGCCGCGGATGCAGCCGTGGAGGCTCCTGTGGACGGCCAGGTGCCGACCCCGGAAGTGGCTGCTGAGTTTGCAGTGGAAGAGCATGCTGCTGACCAGATCGTGCGGGCAGCCGATGACGAGACCGCCCAGCCCGTGGTGTCAGACGGAAGCGTTGCCAGGCCACGGCGGCGCCGCGTGACCGGCGCCGCGGAACCTTCCGAGCTGGCGGCAGACGGAGGCGCGCCAAACGGAGTGGCCGATCCGCAGGGAAATGGGGCCCTGGCAGCGCCTAAAGCGCCCAGGCGCCGCACGGCCAGGCGCTCGGGCGTCCAGCAGCTGGAGACTGTCTCCAACGATCTCTCGCCCGCCGAGCCAGCTCCGCCCCGCCGCCGGCGGACGGTCAAGAAGGCCGAGCCGCAACAGGTCGAGCTGCCCCTCGATATCAACGAGCCGGAGCCTTAAAGGGCCCTGGGTTCGCCGAACGAGCCGTTTACGACCGCATGGCCACGCGCCCTGGGCTCGCCGCAGTGGCGGCGCACCCAGGGCTCAACGCGCAACGAGTGGCTGTCAGGCCGACTCGCCGGCAGCCAGCGTGTCCGGCGCTACTTTTCCTCGAGCTTCTCCTTGACGACTTCGACGAATCCCAGGGCCTTCGCGATGTTCGCCCCCGCCGAGACCGTGCGCGCTGTGCCCGCAACCGGTGCTACAGCGATCAGGGTCCCGAGCATCCGCTCGGGCGGGATGTTGTGGCGCTTGGCAGCGCCCAGGTGTGCGAGCCAGGAGATCGGGGGCGCACCCATCGCCTGGAGCGCTGCGACGCGAACGAGATCGTAGGTCTCCTCGTCGAGGCCGGAAGCTTCAAAGTTCCGCTCGTGCATCTGTGCCAGCGCCTGGAGTGTGCGGTGATCCCCTCTTGCGAGGTCTCTCAACTTGGCTTCCGGGTCGGCGACTTGGGTGCTCACAGAACTTCCTCCTGAAGTTTTGGTCCAGTGGGCCTAGGCGCCCACGGCTGGTCTTTCACGCTAAGGCTCCTCTTCAATGCCGGACAATCGGCAAACGACAGACCCCGGCCTCCCACCCATGACGTGTCGCGAGCGGCAATCGTGTCCGGCGGCCTGATTCAGACTGCACACGGAGGTGCAGGAGAGCCTGACTCGTGAACTATCCTGCCCGCATGATCGCAAGAACCGTCGCGGTAATCAGCCCGGGTGAGATGGGCAGCGCCGTCGGCCGGCGCTTGCGCGAGGGCGGCCTGCGGGTGGTGACCTCGCTCGCGGGTCGCACGGGACGCACCAGAGCCCTTGCCGCCGATGCCGGCATCGAGGACGCGGGTTCTCTCGCGGCGGCCATTCGCCAGTCGGACGTCGTGTTATCGATCCTTCCGCCGGCGCGGGCGCTTGAACTGGCCGAGGCGGTCGGACGCGACCCGGGCCCGCTGTACGTGGACTGCAACGCCGTCTCCCCAGCGAGCGCCAGCGCCATCGGAAGGGCGGTGGGCGAGCGATATGTCGACGCCGGAATCATCGGAGCCCCCACCGCGCCGCGGTTCTACGCCTCAGGACCGCACGCCGCCGAGCTGGCGGAGCTGCCGCTCGACGTCCGGGTGCTGGATGGCGAGATCGGTCAGGCATCGGGTCTGAAGATGTGCTACGCCGCCCTGACCAAAGGACTGACCGCCCTCCTCACGGAATCCATGGTCACGGCTGACGTGCTCGGGGTATCGGAGGCGCTCCGGCTGGAGCTGGGCGACAGTCAGCCGCTGTTCCTGACCGGGGCTCGGCAAGGGCTGCCAGGCATGGTGCCGAAAGCCTACAGATGGATCGCCGAGATGGAGCAGATCGCGACCACCTTCGAAGCGGCGGGCCTCACCCCCCGGATGCTGCTGGGAGCCGCCGACGTCTACCGTCTCGTCGAAGAGGCGCGCGCAGCCGCGGGTGGCGACGGTCTGGACAGCCTCGACGGCGTGGTCGGGGCGATCAGGCTGGCGCTGGCGCCTGCCCGACCAGCTCGCTGATCGCAGCTGACAGCTGAGAGGGATTCGTCCTGGCTTTCAGCAGCGAGCGGCGAACGCCGGGCGGCGGCTTCTCGTAGCAGCCCTGGTCATTCGTGAAGAGCACGCATTGCGCCCCAGCCGCCGCGAATCGCTGCGCCAGGGCGGTGCCGGTGCCGCCCGGCAGCCACTCGTCGAGGCAAACTACATGAGGACGGTCCTGCCAGAATCGCTGGTCGGCCGAAGCAGAGTCGCCCGCCACAGCCACCGCATAGCCGTCCAGCCTCAGCTTCAGCGCGTAAAGGTCTGCAATCGTCGCATCGTCTTCGACCAAGAGAACGTCGACCATTCCTCCCTCCGTTCCGAATAGCATGACGCTGAAGTGCCAGACATACTCGCCGTTCACGCGACCGCGC
>DATFWQ010000245.1:0-2204 GCA_035259145.1 Candidatus Dormiibacterota bacterium
CCCCCCCGAGGCGATCGCCCGTTCACCACTCCGAGGCGGCCACGGGCGAAGCCGCGCAGGTTCGATCTCAGCACCGTCGTCAGCGACCGCTCCACTCGCTCAAGCGGATGGGGTGGCGGGAGGCCGAGCAAAAGCGCGTACCACGTCCCGGCCAGCTGATCCGCGAAGATCGTCTCGCCGACCGGGCCGCCCGACGAGTCGAAGCGATAGTGCGTCCCCGTCCATAGCAGCTCTTCGAGCCTTGCGGCGGCCCGGTCGCGGAGCCGCGCCAGCCGCTCTGCTCCACCCTGATCTCCGGCACGCCTCGCGGCCCATTCGCCCGCGGACAGGGTCGCCAGCCACAGGTCACCGCAGTACGCGCTGACGCCCGCCATCGGCCAGGTGTCGTACGTCTGGTCAGGGACCCCTGCGTTCTCGGGTATCCCGTCCCCATCCTTGTCGCAGCACTCCAGGTAGGCGATGGCGTCGCGGCAGACCGGCCAGAGGGCGGCCGAGAATTCGCCGTCAGCAAGCATCTTTGCGTCTCGCACGAGCTGCAGCACGAACTTGGGGTTAAGGTCCTTCCACGTCGAGGTGTCCTGCAACGTGTACGCGTTCGATCGTCGGAAGGGATCGTCCCCCGGCGATCCAAGGTCGTGGGGGACGGCGTGGCGCACCTTGCGAACAGCCTCGCGTCCGTCCCAGTCGGTTGTCACCTTCCGCGGGTCGTCCTGGCCGACCGCGCGGACGATGTCGCGCATGACGAGGCTCTCCAGCCGCGGCCACAGCTCCAGCAGCACGAAAGAGCTGTAATAGCGGACGTCGATGGTCTCGTAAAAGGGGTAGTCGAGGCACTCCAGGGTGCCGAAGTGCTCATCTTCGCCGGCGTCGCCGAGCACCCAGGCAGTTCCGCCGTCGACGAGCACCGAGAGCTGATTGCACAGCGCCGGCAGCAGCCACGCCGGTGCCTTCCAGCCCGCAAGCCGGGCCCCGAGCGCAGCGTGCCACGCTTCCGCGGCGTCCGCCAGCTCCGGCCGAGCACGCAGCGCCGCCTGGACGAGACGAGGCGCCGCGTCACCGGTCCGACCGAACTCCCTGGTGTGAGCGCGCCACCAGCTCCGCTGCCCGGTCCCGCCGGACTTGACTTCCGGAAGGTCCCAGGCCAGCGCGAACCTGATCGTCCTCTCCTCGAGGGGCCCCAGCTCGTCCCGCGCCGCTGCCACAAGGCCCGGGTGCTCGTCTGGCGCGACGGCCACCGGCGGACCCTGGGCGAGCTCGGCGACCGGCTCCCAGAGATCACTTCCGAGCCGGTCGTAGCCGGCCTCGCCCCGGAGTGGGGCAGCCGCCACCTCAACGGCAGAAGACGTCTCCGCGCCAAGCGCGAAGCCCCCCGCGCCCGCCGCCAGCTGCGCCGCGGCGGTCGAGCCGTCGTGCGAAAGCTCGATCGGGCCGTTCACGAAGCGCTCTCCGACGGGCAGCTCGAATGCCAGCGCGACGGCGACCTCGCGGGCCGCGTGCTCGTCGGGGTTGCGGAGCGTCACCTCGAAGTAAGCCACCGGCCAGGCGCTCTCACGCTCGCGGCCCGGAATCACGGGCGACCACTGGCGCACGGTCACGTCAGGGAAGCGGTACCAGGCGAATGGGAACAGAGCCTCGTACTCACCGCCGCCCGGGCAGCCGGCCAGGCACTGTGGACGCCTCCTCACCTCTGACGCGGCAAGCACGGCAGGCTTCGCCGAGCCCCACTGCACGGCCACCCAGCTCCCCGGCGACACCTCGTGACGGTAAGCACCAGGGGTGAGGTGCCACCGGGAAAAGCAACCGTCGAAGTCCCGGCCGATGGAGCCAGTTCCCAGCCCACCTAGCGGTAGGCCTCGGCACGCGCCGTCGTCGATCAGACCCTGGTCAGGCCTGCCGCGGTAGGGGTCGGCGAGCCGGTCACCGATCCGTCGCTTCCAGCCGCCGTGCAAGGCTAGTGGACCGTAACGGCCGGATGCGGAGCATCCGACGTCCCAGGCGGCTGGGCGCCTTGCAGGCGCTGATGGCTGCGTCCGGGGGCCCGGCGCGCCTCGTCACCCATCGACAAATGGGCTCCTCGTTGCGCCACCCCATCCTCCCCACCCCACGAAGCAGGCTTCGCGGGGACCCCGAGGCCACCGACCACCTGGAACGCCGGCCTTCGGGCCTGCGGCCTGCTCCACCTCCGACCGTTACAGTCCACTAGC
>DATFWQ010000246.1:0-21768 GCA_035259145.1 Candidatus Dormiibacterota bacterium
GGTAGAGCTGAGCGGGGACCCGTTCGAAGCTCTCGGTGATCCCCATCGCCGCGCGATAGTTGAAATGCTCGGCTCTGGCGGCCGCACCGTGCGTGAGATCGCCGATGCGCTGCCCATCAGCAGGCCCGCAGTGTCGCGTCACCTGCGCCTGCTGAAGTCCGCCGGCCTGGTCGTGGATCAGCCCCGCGGGGCCCGGCGCATCTACCAACTCCATGACCAGGGCGTCGAGGCGGTCCGAGCTTATCTGACCGAGGTCTGGGGAGACGCAGCGACGCGCTTTCGGATCCTGGCCGAGAACATCAATCCGTCCGGGGGGGAAGCGATGATCGAGCCGCTGCGCATGTCGTTCGAGGTGGGTTGCCCAGCCCAGCACGCCTTTGAGGTCTGGACGGCCAAGACGTCGCGATGGTGGCCGGTGGCGCACACCGTCACGGAGGAGCCGGGGCTTCAGGTTGTGTTCGAGGGCCGGCTGGGCGGGCGGATTTTCGAGCGAACGCCGGCCGGCGTCGAGATCGACTGGGGCGAGATCACGCTGTGGGAGCCTCCCCAGCGTCTCGGCTACATGTGGCACATCCGCGCGGATCGAGCCGACGCCACCGAAGTCGAGATCACCTTCACCGACCAGGGCGATGCGACGACACGCGTCGACATCGAGCACCGGGGCTGGGAGCGCCTTGGTGCTCGTGGACCGGACTGGCGTGACGCAAACCGCGCCGGCTGGGACGGTGTGCTCCCCTACTTCATGGCCGCCTGCTCGAGCGCAGAACTCCGCGAGCGCCGGGCATGAAAACGTGCGCAATTCGAGGCCGGACTTTTTAGCGTGCGGGGGTGTAGGGTGGCGGTTTGGTGTCGCCGTGGCCGCACCAATGTGCGGGAGCCCGCGAAGCGACGAAGGCAATAAGGAGACGAGACACATATGGCGAACTACCTTCTTGCTTATCACGGCGGGGGTATGCCCGAAAGCGAGGAGCAGCGTGCCAAGGTCATGGAGGCATGGGGCCAGTGGTTCGGCACTCTCGGACCGGCCCTCGTCGACGGCGGGAACCCCATCGGCCGCACCAGCACCCTCGCGGCGAACGGTTCGGTCAGCGATGGCGGCGGCGCCAATCCGGTAACCGGCTACAGCATCATCAAGGCCGACAGCATGGACGGGGCCGTCCAGATGGCGAAGGGCTGCCCCCTGCTGGAGTCAGGTGGCAGCATCGAAGTGGCGGAGACATTCAGCGCGATGTAGCGCTGCCTCGCTGGAGCCGGGAAGACACCATCTTCCCGGCTCAGCGTGGTTTGACAGGCCAGCTTCGTCGGGCTAGTGTTCGATCGGATATTGGTCTGAACATCAGACTCTCCAGGTCTCGGGATTAGCTCGTCAGGACAGTCTGGGAGGGATCGCTGGTGGCCATCGTTGAGGGAACGACAGCGGAGATGCAGTTTCGCTACCTGGGCCTGCGCCAGTGGATGGAGCGCGTCGAGGCGCTTGGCCAGATCAAGGCGGTGCACGGGGCTGACGCCGCGCACGACATCGGCGCCGCCACAGACGTTCTTCAACACCGCGAGGGCGCGCCTGCGGTCGTGTTCGACCGCGTGCCCGGCTACGATCCCGGCTTTCGGGTGCTGGTAAACAGCTTTGGCTCGATCGACCGCATCGCACTCACGCTGGGCCTCCCGATCGGATGCAGCAAGGTAGAAACGTCTGACGCCTGGCGTCGCCGGATCAAGGATCTGTCTCCCGTCCCTCCGGTCGAGGTGGCGAGCGGGCCCGTGCTGGAAAACGTGCGCCGTGGCGCCGACGTCGACATGACTATCTTCCCGGCGCCCAGGTGGCATCCCGGTGACGGCGGGCGTTATATCGGCACCGGCTCGTTCGACATCACCCGTGACCCCGACGACGGGTGGGTGAACCTTGGCACCTACCGCGTGATGGTGCACGACGCCACGCGCCTGGGCTACTACATCTCGCCGGGTAAGCATGGGCGGCTGCACCGCCAGAAGTACTTCGACCGGGGCGAGCCCTGTCCCGTGGCCATGGTGTTCGGGTCCGACCCGCTCCTCTTCCTTGCCTCGTGCACCGAGATCCCGTACGGGGTGAGCGAGTACGAGTGGGTCGGCGCGGTTCGTCGTGAGCCGTTGCAGGTGATACGGGGACCGGTGACGGGCTTGCCCATCCCGGCCGACGCCGAGATCGCTGTCGAGGGCTATGCCAGCGCGACCGAGATGCTGCCGGAGGGACCGTTCGGGGAGTGGACGGGCTACTACGCTTCCGACACGCGGCCGGAGCCCGTCCTGCACGTCCAGGCTCTGTACTACCGCGACGACGCCATCCTGGTCGGCTCTCCGCCAGGCCAGCCCCCGGACGAGCAAGCTCGCTATCGGGCGGTGCTCCGCTCGGCACTCCTCCGCGACGAGCTCGAGCGGGCCGGGATCCCCGACGTTGTGGGCGCCTGGCAGCACGAGGCAGGCGGCTCGCGGCTGTTCAGCGTCGTCGCCATCCACCAGCGCTATCCCGGTCATGCCCGGCAGGCCATGCACGTGGCCGCCCAGTGCCGTGCAGGCGCGTACGCGGGTCGCTACACGATCGTGGTCGACGAGGACGTGGATCCATCCAACCTGGAAGAGGTGATCTGGGCAGTGTGCACCCGCTCCGACCCGGCCACTTCCATCGACCTCATCCACCGGTCGTGGAGCACGCCGCTGGATCCTCGCATCCCGCCCGATCGCAAGGCGGCCCGGGACTTCACAAACTCCCGCGCCCTGATCGACGCCACCAGGCCCTGGGAGTGGCGCGAGCAGTTCCCGCGGATCAACGTCCCGCCCCCAGAAGAGCGCCGGGCTGCGCTGCTCAGGTGGGGCCACCTTCTGGAGAGGGTGCCGTAGGCGGTGGCGGCAGTAAAGCTCCAGGCGCGGGACGTGCGCGTGCACTACTGGCGCGAGCGCGCCGATGCCCCCTTCCTGGCGGTGGACGGCGTCACGCTCGACGTCCAAGACGGAGAGTTCCTGTCCATCGTCGGACCCTCGGGCTGCGGCAAGACGACATTCCTCAACGCGGTGGACGGCCTGCTGCCGATCAGCAGTGGCACCCTGACGATCGACGGCAGTCCGGTCGCCGGACCGGGCAGGGACCGGGCAATGGTCTTCCAACAGCCCAGCCTGCTGCCGTGGCGTACCGTCATCGGCAACGTCGTCTACGGGCTGGAGCTGGAGGGCCGGCAGAGTCGCGCCGAGCGCCGGCAGATCGCGCGCGAGCACGTGCGGCTGGTCGGCCTGGAGGGCTTCGAGGACTCATACCCCCTGGAGCTGTCCGGAGGTATGCAGCAGCGCGTCAATCTGGCCCGTGCGCTGGCGACCGATCCGGTGATGCTGCTCCTGGACGAGCCCTTCGCAGCTGTCGACGCCCAGACCCGCGAGTACATGCAGCTGGAGCTGCTGCGCATCTGGGGGCAGCGCCGGAAGACGGCGGTCTTCATCACCCACGACATCAAGGAGGCGATATACCTGGCCGACCGGGTGGTGGTCTTCAGCGCCCGGCCGGGCCGCGTCAAAGAGATCCTTGATGTCGAGCTGCCGAGACCCCGGGATCTCCGCATCAAGCGTGACCCGCGCTTCATCGAGTACGAGGACCGGATCTGGACCAGCATCGAGGAAGAGGCGAGATCAGCGCGCGCGGTGGCGGCCGGATGAGAGCTGAGCTGCCACGGCCGGACCTCGCCGTAGCGGCTGCCGAGCCAGGGGCAGCCCGGGCGTTGACGCCGCGACGCCGGGGTCGTTGGGCGCGCTACGAGCCCGCGGTGATCGGCGCGGCCAGTGTGATCGTTTTTCTGGCCGTGTGGCAGGGCGTGGCGTTGACGCGCCTGGTTCCGGAGCTGTTCCTGCCCGGGCCGCTCGACATTGCCCCGGCTTTCCGCGACTACGTCACCTCACCGGACTTCGGCCTCGACGTGGCCACCAGCGGCCAGGAGCTGGCGATGGGGTACGGCCTCGCCATCCTGGTGGCGCTGCCGATCGGGCTCCTCATGGGGTGGTACCGACGCTTCCACTATGCACTCGACCCCTTCATCAGCTTCTTCTACAGCACACCGAGGATCGCGCTGCTGCCGCTGCTGATCATCTGGTTCGGGATCGGTATCTACTCGAAGGTTGCGGTGATATTCCTGGGCGCCTTCTTCCCGATGGCCATCAACACCTTCGCAGGAGTCCGCAGCCTCGATGCGGCGCTTCTGAAGGCGGCCCGCTCGTTCGGTGCCTCGGACACCCAGATCTTTCGCACCATCGCTCTGCCCGGGTCAGTGCCGTTCATACTGGCGGGGCTGCGCCTCGGGGTCGGGCACGCGCTCATCGGCGTTGTCGTGGGTGAGCTGGTCGCCGCTCAGCATGGCGTCGGTCTGGCGATGGCCGTGGCGGGCGAGACCTTCCAGACCTCGAAGCTGTTCGCCGTGCTCATCATCATCGCGGGTACTGGGGTGGTGCTGCAGGTCGCCCTGCAGAGGCTGGAAAAGCGGTTCGACGCCTGGCGGCCGGCTCGATGAGGCTGAGGCGCCTCATGGCCGGCAGGCCCCCAGGGCGCGCTCCGTCCAGAGCCTGACCATCGCGCGCTTGTAGCCGGCCGAGCCGCGCTGGTCGGAAGCCGGATCGCAGGCGGTCGCAGCAGCCTGGCCGGCCGCATTGAGGGCGGTCGCGTCGAGCGGCCTACCTGCCAGCTGGGGCAGATCGACCAGTAGCGGTCGGGGAGCCACACCGCCGAGACCTACCGCGGCGCGCCGCGTCGTACCGTCCTCGATCTCGGCCACGGCGGCCACACCGACGGTCGGGTAGTCGTTGCTGGTGCCTGGCGTGAAGCGCTTGTAACAGCCGCGGGTGTGCTCCGGACTTGCAGGGATCCTGACCCGGATCAGCACCTCGCCTTCCTGGATGGCCGTCTCGAAAGGACCTCGAAAGAAGGCACGCAGCGGCACGTCCCGTGTGCCCTTCCGCCCCAGCAGCCTCACCTCGGCAGCCAGTACGAGAAGACAGGGAGGCAGGTCCTGACGCGGATCGGCGTGGGCCAGGTGTCCGCCGATGGTGCCGACCACGCGCACACGCGGGTTGCCGATGAGAGCGGCGGCTCGAGCCACCATC
Organism: Candidatus Dormiibacterota bacterium; assembly: GCA_035259145.1. GTDB lineage: Bacteria > Chloroflexota > Dormibacteria > Dormibacterales > Dormibacteraceae > CF-161. The sequence continues at coordinate 5,110 of DATFWQ010000246.1, forward strand.
GGCTGGGCTGATCGCACAAGTGGTGAGACGGCGATCTCGGCCAGCGTGGCGGCGGAACCGATCAGCAGCGATCCATCCCCGTCCCTCTGAATCTCGCGCAGGCCGGCCACGCGACCGAGCCAGACGAGCCGGCTCGGCTCGATCAAGCCCTGTCTCAACAGGAGACCTACCTGGGTGCCACCGCCGACGGCAACGGCGCCGTCATGCTCGAGGTACCGAACCGCCTCATCGAGGCTTGACGGGACCGCGAAATCAGGATCCAAGCGTGGCCCTCACCGACTCCACGATCGACCGATATCCCGTGCACCGGCACAGGTTGCCCGCCAGAAACTCGCGGGTGGCTGCCTCTCCCGGATCCTTCCCCCTCGCCCGCAGGGCGGCGGCCATGACCAGTTGCCCGGGGGTGCAGGCGCCGCACTGGAGCCCCTCGTGCTCGATGAACGCCTCGACCAGGTCGGGCTCGCGCCTGGCGACGCCCTCCACGGTCCACACCTCTGTCCCCAGGGCGCACCCGGCGAGGTAGATGCAGGAGCTGACCGGATCGCCATCGACCAGCACGGTGCAGGCCCCGCAGACGCCAACCCCACAGCCTTCCCTGGTGCCCCAGAGCCCACACCCTCGGATGAGGTCGAGGAGCAGGACGCTGCCTGGTGCTTCCGTTTCGAACTGTTCCCCGTTGAGGAGGAAGGCCAGCCTCACGACACCTCCTCGGAACGCAGCAGGGCGTAGACCTTTTCTGCGGTGATCGGCAGGTCCCGCGCTCGGACCCCCGCTGCGTCTGCGACCGCGCCGGCGATGGCAGCCGCTGTGGGCACATTGGACAGTTCGCCCACTGACTTGACGCCGAGAGCTCCGACGCCCCTGCCGCCCTCGACCAGCACCGTGCGCCAGGCTGGGACGTCCACTGTCGAGGGGATCCGAAACTCACCGAGGTTGGCCGCCCAGACCCGGCCATCCCGCATGACCAGGTCCTCGAGACAGGCGAGCCCGTAGCCCATGGCTGCCCCTCCTTCGATCTGCAGCCGGTGGGCGTGGGGGTTGACCACCTGCGCGACGTCGACGGCGCTCAGGATCTCCAGCACCCGCACCTGGCCGCTCCGCGGATCGACGGCGACCTGAGCGATCTGGACGCAGAAGGCGGTCACCGGCGGATTGTCGCCGGGCTCCACCACGACCGTCACCGCCTCGTCGGAGCCTCTGTCGATGTAGGCGGAGGCAGCTTCGGCCACAGCCTTACTCAGCGCGGCGGTAACCCGGCTACCGCCCACTCCGTCATCGTGCGGCAGGGCCGCGGTCGAGACCTGGCGGACCTCGACGAGACCTGGCTCGATCCCCAGCTCCCTGGCCAGGCCCTCGCGGACCACGGTGTGGGCGCCCGTGCCCGTCTCCGGCATCGGAACCTCGGCCACGACGCCCTCGGCGCTGGGCAGGAGGCGCAGACTCGTCTTCCCGGGGCTGGTGGGCCGGTCGTAAACGGCGATGCCACGTCCATGGCGCCAGCCCCTGTCGACGTCGAGCGGACGGTAGGCTGCAAGTGCCGCCTCCAGTGTCTCCAGCCCGCGTGACTCGACCCAGGTCTCGCCCCAGGGATTGGCTTCGCCCGTCCGCAGCAGGTTCCGGCGGCGGATCTCGGCCGGGTCCAGGCCGGCCTCGGAGGCAAGCTCATCGAAGGCCGCCTCGAATGCGAAAACCGCCTCGGGCGCACCCGGGGCGCGCATGTGGCCGCGGGGCACAGTGTTGGTGTAGGCGATCCGGACGTCGACGGCCGCCGCCGGGATCCGGTAGGAACTGCCGATGTCCACGAGCCCGTGCAGCGAAACCGTCGCGATGGGTTTGAAGCCGGCGTAGGCACCACCGTCGAAGAGGGCGTCGGCGGTAAGGGCTGTGAGCCGGCCGTCGCTGTCGCAGCCGATTCGCACCCGGATCCGGCCCGAATGGCGGGGATTGGCTGAGGTCAGGTCCTCGTCGTAGCGCTGAACGAGCTTGACCGGCCGGCCCGTGCGCCGCGCCAGCTCGGCGCACAAGGGGGCATCCATCGGGGAGCCCTTGCCTCCAAAGTCACCGCCAACAGCAACCGGGTGGATCTCGATGCGGTCGGGCGGCACGTCCAGGCACGCCGCCAGCTGCGCCCGCAGCCTGTACGGCGACTTGTTTGCCATCCAGACGTGCACGGTGCCCTCGGCGTCGACGCTTGCCACGCAGGTCTGCGGCTCGATGTATCCCTGGTGGCCGGACGCGAAACGGTAGACGCGATCCACGATGTGCCGTGAGCCGGCCAGGCGTCGCTCCACCTCATCAGGCCGGCCGTGGAGCACCCTCGACTGCAGGTTGTGAGGGTCGGCCTCCGAGACGACCGCTCCGGGGTAGGCCCAGGGGGTCTCGTGAACCCTGGGGCTGCCGGGCGTCAGAGCTTGCTCCGCGTCCAGTACGGGCGGCAGCTCCTCGACGTCGACGATGACCGTGGCAGCGGCCTTCTCGGCGGCGGACCGCGAATCGGCGACGACCGCGGCCACGCGTTCCCCGACGAAGCGCACCTCGTCGACGGCAAGGATGGGCACGTCTCGAACGCGCCGCCCGTAAGGCCTGAGCCCGATGTCACGCCCGGTGAAGACCCCCGCAACGCCGGCCGCCGCCAGCGCCTCGCGGCAGTCGATCGCGACGATACGTCCGTGCGGCACCTGGCTGCGCACGACGGCGACGTGGTGCATTCCCGGCAGCTCGACGTCTGCAGCGTAGACAGCCCGCCCCGTCAGCTTGGCGCGGGCGTCGACCCGTCCGATCGAGCGCTGCGTGGGCGCCGCTACTTGCCGAGCCCCCGGCTGGCGGCGTTCTTGATGAAGGAGCTGTCGCTCAGCCTGGAGAGGTCGAAGTTCTTGACCTTGTCGTTGGTCTTGCCGAGCTGGGCCTGGGCGGGGGCAAGCTGCTCCGGCCTCGAGTACGGCAGCGACTGGACGATGCCGGAGTAGAGGTTGTAGGAGGCGAGGTTGGCGGCATCGTCGGTTGACTTCGTCCACTTGGCGAGGGTCTGGAGGGCATAGCTCCGGTCCCTCTTCTCGCGAGCGATGCCTTCGATGATGGCGTCGATGTAGCGCTGAACGACGTCCTTGTGAGTCGCCACCCAGGACCGACGAGCGGTAATGCTGGTGTTGGCAGCAGGGATCTTCTCCTTGCTCAGATCCATGAGCACCTTGAAACCCTTGGCGTCCAGTTGGAGCGACTCAGGGGGCTTCGAAACCGTGACCTGTGCCTGCCCACTCAGCATGGCCGCGATGACGTTCGGCACAGAGCCGGTCGAAAGGTAGGTGACGTCCTTGTCCGGGTCCAGGCCAAGACGCTGGAGGCCGGTGTGCAGCCCGATGTCCAGACTGGCGCCGGGGCGCGTGATCGCGGCCCTCTTGCCCTTCAGGTCGCTGGCGCTGGTTATGCCGGGCGCGACGTAGATCGAGTAAGGATTCAGCGGCGTCAGTGTGCCCAGGATGACCAGGTCTGCGCCCTGGGCGGCTGCGCTCAGGACCTCGGAGCCGCCGATGTCGTCTATGTCGATCTGGCCCGAGAGCAGAGCAGGAATGCCCTGAGTGCTGGTGACCTGCTGGACGTTTGCGGTCAGGTTGCGCTTGCTGAACAGCCCGGCGTCGCTGGCGATGTAGAGGGGAAGGTTGTCGGCAACCGGCTCCGAGTAGCCAACGTTGACGGTTGCGGGAGTGGTGGTGGCAGCGGGTGTCGGGCTGGCGGCGGCGCCACCACAGGCGGCGGCAACCAGCATCGCGACCACGGCCAGCCCGGTGCGAACCATCGATGCCTCCCCGGCCACACGGCCTCAGATGTTTGGTAGGAACATCAAACCGTTGCAGGGCACCATAGCCCGGGCGGCCAAGCTTGTCAACGTGCGCGGAGGCAGCTGGTGCCGGCGCTCCTCTTAAGTGTCTGCCGCCTCAACGCGTAGGTGCGCGGTGGCCTCCTCATCGGCACGGCGCCACAGCTCCAACGCGATCGGGTTCCGGAGCTCCTCGACCACGTGACCGGCCAGACCGACGGCACGCGCCACGACTCCGAGCGCGCGTGCTGCCTGCCAGGGAATCCCCATCTCGCTCGCAATCGCGCCGATTGCGCCTGTGGCGTTGACCGGCAGCGGCCGCTCGAAGACTCGCTCGGCCTCTCCGGACAGGAGCTTCATTAGTTCGATGTGGCGGCCGCTAAAGCCGTGCTGGGCAGCCAGCTCGAACAGCCGGACGCTACGCGGGTCGACAGGCCTGTGAACCGGGTGGCCGAGCCCGGGCAGGATGCGTCCAGAAGCCCGATAGTCCATTACCACGCGTGCTGCGGCCACTTGCAGGTCACCGGCGCCCGCCGCTCCGACCTCTTCTTGCAGGAGACGTGCGGCGCCCTCGATGCTGCCGACGAACACCGATCCCAGGCCGAGCAAGCCTGCTGCGATCGCGGCCTGAACGGCTTCAGGCGCCCCTGCCAGGGTGAGCCGGGTCGCCAGGCTGCTCGGTGTGATCCCGTGCTCGACCAGGCTCACGAGCATCGCGTTGAAGAGGACCGATTCGGCCTCGGTCGGGAGCCGGTCCATGAGCTCCAGGAACACCATATCGCCCAGGTCGACCTTCCCCATCAGCGCGTTCGGAAGGTCGAATCCTTTCACTGTGATGGCGTCGGCGGAGCTCCAGGCGATGTCGGACCGCAGCGGCTTGTTCATGTCGCACATAATCGGCCCGTTTCCGTGCGGTAGCCACGTTAAGTGGTGCTGATAGCGTGGCTGACGGACGGAAACGTTGGAGCCTGGCGCGCGGTGCTACGTTGACCGAGTTCTCGAAATCGGACGGAGGGATCAACATGACCAAGCAGCTGGACGGGGTGTTCGAGGGTGGCGGCGTCAGGGGCATTGGCCTCGTCGGCGCGCTAAGTGTGATCGAGGAGGCCGGCTATGAATTCGTCAACCTCGCCGGCACCTCGGCGGGAGCGATCGTTTCAACGCTCATCGCCGCCGGCTACAAAGCAGCGGAGATCAGGGCGATCATCGATGGGATCGACTTCAAAAGGATGACCGATGATGCGGGCTTCGGCCGCGTGCCGTTCGTCGGCAAGTGGATCGAGCTCCTGCTCCACGACGGCATGTACCGGGGCGATTACCTGCTCAACCTGATGCGCGACCTGCTTGCTCGGAAGGGCAAGCGGACGTTTGGCGACCTGCGCATGCCCGAGTTCGACTCCGAGCCGCGATATCGCTTCAAGGTGCGGGTCGTAGCCTCGGACATCTCACGTGGACGGATGGCCGTCCTCCCGGATGACATCGCGGACTACGGCCTGGTTCCTGACGAGCTCGAGATCGCGCTTGCGGTCCGAATGAGCATGAGCATCCCCTTCTTCTTTCGGCCGGTCAAGCAGTCGAACCAGGAGGGCTCCAAGAGCTTTGTCGTCGATGGCGGCGTCCTCAGCAACTTCCCGGTCGAGCTGTTCGACTCCACAGGCGTGCCGGAGTGGCCGACGTTTGGCTTCCGGTTGGTCGAGACCCTGACGCCGCCGGTCATCCAGCATCAGGTCACAGGCCCGATCTCGATGCTTCGCGCCCTGTTCGAGACGATGACGGAGGCCCATGACGCGCGTTACATCGAAACTCACAAGTTCGTCCGCACGATCACCATCGACACTCATGGCATCCCTGCCACCAAGTTCACGCTGACGCCCGAGGACAAGGCTCTGCTGTATGACTCCGGTCAGCAGGCGGCGCGGGACTTTCTCTCGCAGTGGGACTTCGCGGCATACAAGCTCGCGTTCCGCAGCGGCGCCGCGCCGCCGAGCCGGCGAGACATGGTACGCGGTGCCCTGAGCCGTTCAGTCACCCGCCCGGCCTGAGCTACCGAAGCCGGCATCCGCCTGATCTAAATCCTGCGCCTCGCCAAGCGCCAATCGCCTCGCAGCCCCGCTCATCGTGCGATAGGCTTCCGCCAGGACCTCGCTGACGTCCCTGCCATGGACCGTGACGCCCAGCGGACCTAGCCGGCGAACCAGCTCGTCGGGCGCGACCGAGGTCCAGGGCCGGACCTGCACCTTTGCGAGCTCCGGGCCGGCTTCCCAGAAGTCATCCAGGCGCTGAGCCAGTGAGGGCTGCTCCTCCCCCTGGGCGGACGGTTCGACTGCGGGCGACCCCTCATCACGCAGCGCTCCAAGGTTCTCCAGGAGCTCCTCCTTCGTCCGTCCCCGCCACTTGAACACCAGGAAGGGGTCAGCGTCGAAGGCCTCCGCGAGGATGTAGACGGTGGCGGCCGCGTGCTTGCAAGGACTCGCCCAGTCGGGGCACGAGCAAGCGCTGGACAGCTGGTGACCCGAGGTGGGGAACAGCGACAGCTTGCACGCGACGAAGGCCTCTTCGATCTCGCGCGGCATGTCGCCCGCCAGCAGCTTGGCCATGAAGAGCGCCTTGGAGGCCATCGCCTTCTCGGCGCGCGTCCAGTCCGCCTCGCCCAGCACCTCCACGCCCAGCCGCACCCTGTACGGTCGCGCGCGGGACCCCTGGACGTGGGCTTCAACCACGCCCTTCTGCACGTCCAGGTCCATGACCTGCCCACGTCTGGCGTAGTGCCGCCCGCGCTGCAGCCGCGATGCGTAGTCGAAAGACTCCAGGATCGCGATGAATCGCCGCGACCACCAAGTCTCGCCAATGTCACCGCGGCGGCTCTGGGCCTTGATCCCACCCTGCACGGACCGAGGCCGGGAGGGCACGTAGCGCCGGGGCCGCCAGTAATCGGCCATGGCTATCCCTCAGCCACCGCATCTGCGGAGAGCGCCACCAGGTCACGTAGCTCTTCGGTTGACAGCTCGGTGAGCCAGCTCTCGCCAGAGCCCACTATGCGGTCGGCCAGCTCGCGCTTCTGCTCGATCAACTGGTCGATCCGCTCCTCCAGCGTGCCGACGCACACGAGCTTTCGAACCTGTACCCCTCTGGTCTGGCCGATGCGGAACGCCCGATCGGTCGCCTGGTCTTCGACCGCGGGGTTCCACCAACGATCGAAGTGGATGACGTGGTTGGCCGCAGTCAGGTTCAGCCCCGTGCCGCCGGCCTTGAGAGAGAGGATGAACACGGGCAGAGCTCCCGCCTGAAAGCGAGCAACCATCTCGTCCCGGGCCCGCTTGGGTGTGCCACCGTGCAGGAAAAGCACCTCGCGATTCAAGCGGTCGACCAGGTGTCCCCGAAGGAGCTCGCCCATCTCAGCGAACTGGGTGAAGACCAGAGCCCGGTCGCCCTCTGCGACAACCTCCTCGAGCACTTCCTCGAGGCGGGCCAGCTTTCCTGAGCGGCCGTCCAGCTTCGACCCGTCCCGCAGCAGCTGGACCGGGTGGTTGAGACACTGCTTCAACTTCATCATCGCTGCCAGCACCAGGCCCCGGCGCTCGATGTCCTCTGCCGCACTGTCGATCCTGGCGAGCATGTCGTCGAGCACTGCCTGGTATAGCGTCGCCTGTTCTCGTGTGATATTGCAGAAGACCTTCATCTCCACCTTCTCAGGCAGGTCGGCGATTATCGATCGGTCGGTCTTGAGCCGCCGGAGGACGAACGGTCGCGTGATTCGCTTCAGGAGCTCAGTCGTCGACTCGTCGCGGTAGCGCTCGATGGGCACCGCGAAGCGCCGCCTGAAGTCGGACGCCGAACCGAGCAGGCCGCGGTTGAGGAACTCCATGATCGACCAGAGCTCGGTCAGCCGGTTCTCCACCGGCGTCCCGGTCAAGGCAACCTTCTGGCCTGCGGGCAGCGCCCGCACCGCCTTCGTCTGGCGTGCGGCGCTGTTCTTGATGTTCTGCGCTTCGTCGAGCACGATCCGATCCCAGGGCACCGCGGCCAGCGCCTCCTGGTCGCGAACTACGAGGCCATAAGTGGTGACGAACAGGTCACAGCCGGCAACTGCGTCGGCTAGAGCCTCGCCGGCGAGGCGTTCGCTGCCGTGATGGACGTGCACGCGCAGGGCAGGCGCAAAGCGTTCCGCCTCCCGCTGCCAGTTGCCGACCACCGACATCGGGCAGATCAGGAGCGTCGGCCGTGTCTGTTTATCCGCCGCCGGGGGGAGGGTGGCGGTTGCGGGCCCTGATCGCTCCGCCTGGAGCAGCGCCAGCACCTGCACCGTCTTGCCCAGGCCCATGTCGTCTGCCAGGCAGGCGCCCAACCCCAGACCGCCCAGGAAGCCGAGCCAGGCCAGCCCGCGCTCCTGGTACGGCCGCAGGATGCCCTTGAACCCGGGCGGCGTCGCCGCCGGCTCCAGACGGCGGTCGACGGCGTCGGCCAGCAGGTCGCCCACCCAGCCCTCCGCGTCGACCCCGACCATGGGAGGCCGCCCTTCTGCGTCGAGCCCGATCACCGTCCGCATCAGGTCGGCCGCCGTCATGGGCTGGCCGCGGTCGCCACGGTTCAGCAAGGCCAGGGCCGACGCCAGCTCATCGGGCCGGAGCTCCACCCAGCGACCCCGGACCTGGACCAGTGGCACCTTGAGTCGGGCGAGCTCACGTAGCTCAGCGGCCGACAGCACGTCGTCCCCCAGGGCCGCTTCCCACCGGTAGTCGACCAGCGCCTCGAGCCCCATGCGGCCGGGCACCCCGGGTGTGCCGGCCGATCCCGCAGTCCGCGCCGCGGGCCTTGCCCTGAGACGCATCCCCAGCCGCGCCTGCGGCTCGTACCACCAGGGGGGCACTTGAACCCCAAACCCGGAGTGGCTGAGCAGGGCCGCCGAGTCGCGGAGGAAGCGGTAGGCACCCTGTGTGTCAAGTGAAACCTCGGCCGGCCTCGCCACGGCCAGCGCCGGCTCCAGGTCAGGCCAGAGCCGGCTGGCCCGCCCCAGCTCGGCGAGCAGGAGCTCTTGCGGTCGCTCGAACGCCCGCTCCAGGACGACCAGGCGCTTGGAGCGCCACACCTCGCTGGCGGGAACCAGCAGACTCGGGTCATCCCGGGCCTGGAGCAGGAAATCCACCTGCCACTTCTGTGGCTCCCCTGTGCCCGCGGGCGGCGCGACGCGGAAGCACAGACGGAGCGGAGCGTCTGTTGGGGCGGTCGCCTGCTGCCATGACTTGAGCCGCTGGGCGAGTGCGCCCAGCTCGATCGCATCGCCCGCGACGGCCGGGTCCGGGCCGAACAGCGCCCGCAGCCAGGCCTCCGGCGCGCTGGGCCGGCCTCTTGCCGGCGGCCGAGCAGCGGCGAGCGTCCGCCTGGCAACCATGTCGGCGACGGTCTCGACGAGCTCGCGCACGACCCTACTGGCGCTGCGGCCTGCCGGCTCTGTGGGGGTCACCTCGGCGCGACAGACCGGCGGCATGGCCTTCGCCAGCAGGTGCAGCCGCCGCACGTCCGCAGGTTCCAGATGAGGCTGCCAGCGTGCGCTGAACCTGCCCCCCTCAGGGTCCAGCGATGGCATGAGCCGGCCCTGCGCCGCCAGCTCCAGGCCCAGCTTGCCGACCTCGGCCAGGAATCGCAACGAGTCGCCGACTGCCGGTCCCGCGCCTGGCTCCAGCGGGAGCGTCAGAAACAGGTCAAGCGCCGCCTCGGTCTCGAGCGCGATGGCCGGCACGGACCATGGAAGGAGCCGCGGCTGGATCCCGCTCGGCAGCAGCAGGGTCAGGTAGGTGGGAGTCGCCCGGGCTCTGTGCCCGCTAAGCTCCCCAAGTGCCCGCTTCAGGTCTTCCGGCCCGGCTGTGAACGGGTGTGGCCGATGCGCGCGCCCACGCGGAAGTGGCGCGTTGCGCAGGTCCTCGGTCATCCAGAGTGCGAGGCGCGCGTTCGAAGACCACAGCCCGTGGAGAACAGCCATGAACCATGCAGTATGGTTCAGCTGTGCCAACAGCCGATGAGATCCGCGCACTGAAAGGGGAGGACGTGTCAGTCCGCCTCGCTCCACAAGCAGGTGGCGAGGTGGTCGAAGGCCGCCTGGTCGGGACGCTCGAAGCCGACGACGGCCTCGTCGTCGTGATACAGCCCGAGGGAGACCCCACCCGGCGCTTCAGCTGCAACTATCAGCACATCGTGGCGGTCGAGCGCCGCTAGTGTCCTGGTACCGAAGTTCGTCGCATCTTCGCGGGCTAGACGGCCGGGCGCCTGCGGCGCTGAAGCCTGCGTCGAGGGGCCCGGCGGGGCGTCGTCAGGCATCTACTGATGCCCTCTTCCTTCCACCACCCTCTCCTTGACTCCGGCCGTCGATCCCACGAATATGCCGGCGCACCTCAGTACCAGGACACTAGATCTTCGCTCCCACACGCATCTGACCAGGAGGACGGAATGACGGGAGTCTGCGATGGCCGGGTCGTGATCGTGACCGGCGCGGGTCGAGGCATCGGTCGCGGACACGCGCTGGAGTTCGCCCGCCAGGGCGCCCGGGTCGTCGTCAACGACCTGGGCGGCGCCCGCGACGGGACGGGTGCCTCCCAGGCGCCTGCGGCGGAGGTCGTCGAGGAGATCCAGGCGCTGGGGGGCGCAGCAGTCGGCAACACTGACGACGTGTCCGACTGGGACGGCGCCAGGCGCCTGGTGCAAACGGCGCTCGATCAGTTCGGCCGCCTCGACGTCCTCGTCAACAATGCCGGCATCCTGCGCGACCGGATGATCTTCAACATGGAGCCCGAAGAGTGGGACGCCGTGATCAAAGTCCATCTGAGGGGCACGTTCGCGCCTACGCGGCATGCGGTCGCAATCTGGCGCGACCAGTTCAAGGCCGGCCAATCAGTTGACGCGCGGGTGATCAACACCAGCTCGTCGTCTGGGATCTTCGGCAACCCCGGCCAGACGAATTACGGCGCCGCCAAGGCCGGCATCGCGGCGTTCACCGTGATCGCGGCCCGCGAGGTCGAGCGCTACGGAATCACTGTCAACGCGATCTATCCCTCCGCTCTGACGCGCATGACCGAGGACCTGGCCGCGCTCCGCGGCAGGGCCGAGCAAACCGAAGATGAACGGCGCAGGCGGGACCCCGACAACATCGCTCCGCTGGTCGTCTGGCTGGGCAGCGAAGAGTCCAGAGGCATCACCGGCCGCGTCTTCGGCGTGAGTGGCGGCCGGATCACGGTGGCTGAGGGGTGGCACGCGGGGCCGCGCATCGACCACGACGGCCGCTGGGACCCTGCCGAGCTGGGCAAGGTCGTCCCCGGCCTCGTCGCGAAGGCCGCCCCTAACGCCGACGTCTACGGCGACATCTCGGCAGAGGAGAGAGTTCACGATGGGTGAGGCAAGAGGTCCGGCCGAGCAGAACTTCCGCGTCCGGGCCCGCGCCTGGCTCGAAGCCAACGCGACCAGACGCTCGGACGAGGACGGCAGGCAAGCGCGGCGCTGGGACCTGGCCTCGGCGAGGGTCTTCCAGGGCAAACTGCATGACGCGGGCTTTGCCGGCGTAGCCTGGCCGACGGCCTATGGCGGCCAGGGCCTGACGCCGGCCGACCAGCGTGCCTTCGACGAGGAGGCGCGGGAGTTCGACCTGCCAGGCGAGTTCTTTGGGATCGGCATGGGGATGTGCGGTCCCACCCTGCTCGACCTCGGCACAGACGAGCAGAAGCTCCGCTACATCCGCCCTCTACTGCGCGGCGAGGAGGTCTGGTGCCAGCTCTTCTCTGAGCCGGGCGCGGGCTCGGACGTGGCCAGCCTGCAGACGCGGGCTGTGAAGGAGGGCGACGTCTGGGTGGTCAGCGGCCAGAAGGTCTGGACGTCCGTCGCCCGGTTCGCGGACCTGGGCGCTTTGATCGCTCGCACCGACCCCGACGTGCCTAAGCACGACGGCATCACGATGTTCGTGGTCGACATGCACGCGCCGGGGGTCACGGTCCGCCCGCTGCGCGACATGACCGGCGGGGCCACGTTCAACGAGGTCTTCTTCGACGGCGTCCGCGTCCCTGCGGAAAACGTGATCGGCGAAGTCAACGCCGGCTGGGCGGCTTCGGTCCGGATGCTCATACACGAGCGGGTCTCGATCGGCGGCACCACTCGGTCCCGGCGAGGCGCCGCCTTCGCCACGCTGACCGAGGTGGCCCGCTCCCGCGGCGTGGACCGCGACCCCGTCGTCCGCCAGCGGCTCGCGGAGCTGTATGTACGAGAGCGCGTTGTGCATCTCTTCGGCACCCGGCTTGCGCAGGAGGCGCGGCTCGGCCGCAGTCCGGGCTCCCGAGGCTCCGTCGGCAAGCTGGCCGGCGCGGAGCTTGCTCGCTTCAGCGCCGGCGTGGCGGCTGAGCTGCTCGGCAGCGACGCCATAGCGTGGGACGGGACCGACCGGGAAGCAGCTCGCTGGGCGGCAGCGCTCCTTTCTGCCCCGGCCGGCGGGATCGCTGGGGGCAGCAACGAGATCCAGCGCAACATCATCGGCGAGCGGGTGCTGGGCTTGCCGAAAGAGCCGCAGGTCGACCGCGACGTGCCGTTCCGGGAGCTCCGTGTCGGCACTCGGTCTCCCTCGCCGCGTGCTGGGGGAAGTTAGCGTGGGTGCAGAAAACCTCGTGCTCACCGAAGAGCAGGAGGAGCTGCGCGACTCCCTTCGTCGCTTCCTGGCTGACCGTTCGCCGATGAGCCGGGTGCGCCAGACCATTGAGACGACGGAGGGCTTTGACCGTGCGCTCTGGGATCGGATGGCGGCCGATCTCAGCCTCCAGGGCATGGCGGTGCCCGATACGTGCGGCGGCGCCGGGTTCGGCCAGGTTGAGATGTCGATAGTGATGGAAGAGCTGGGCCGCGCGCTGGTGCCTTCGCCGTTCCTGGCTTCGGCGGTCCTGGCGACCAACGCGCTGCTGGCGCTGGACGACGCGGACGCCATCCGTGAGCTGCTTCCCTCGATCGCGGCGGGGCGCACGATCGCTACCCTCGCTGTCGCCGAGGACGGTGGCGGCTGGGAGGCCGCGAAGATCGCCACCACCGCAGTGCTCGATGGTGACGGGTGGCGGCTCCAGGGCACCAAGACTCCTGTCGTGGACGGCATCGCCGCCGATCTGGTGGTTGTCGTCGCCCACGCCGGCGGGGAACTGGGATTCTTCACTGTTGACGGGGACGCTCCAGGCCTCAGCCGGACCAGGCTGGCGGGCCTCGACCTGACGCGGCAGCTCGCCTCGCTGGAGTTCTCAGGAACGCCGGCCCGCCGGCTGGTCTGCGAAGACGCGACCGGCGCGCTCAACCAGGTGCTCGACGTGGCCTCGGTCGCGCTCGCCGCCGAGCAGCTGGGAGGGCTGCAGCGCTGCCTGGAGATGTCGGTCGACTACGCCAAGGCTCGTGCCCAGTTCGGACGGCCGATTGGCTCGTTCCAGGCTGTCAAGCACCTCTGTGCGGACATGCACGTGGCGATGGAGCTGGCGCGGTCCGCGGTTCGCTACGCGGCGTGGGCGGCCGACGCGGCACCGGGCGAGCTGCCGGTCGCGGCAGGCCTGGCCCGCGCCTTTTGCTCCGAAGCATTCTTCAAGGTGGCGGCCGACACGATCCAGGTCCATGGTGGCATCGGCTTCACGTGGGAGCACGACGCCCACCTCTACTACCGTCGGGCCAAGTCCTCTGAGCTGCTGTTAGGCGGTCCGGTGAAGGTTCGCGAACGGCTGGCCGAGCGGCTGGGCGTATAGGGCGTGGCGGGGCCGCTCTCCGGCCTCCGCGTGGTGGAGATCGCCGGGATCGGGCCTGGGCCCTTCGCCGGCATGATGCTCTCAGACGCCGGGGCCGATGTGATCCGCGTCGACCGGCCAGACGGTGCTCCGACGGGTCCGGCGGAGACGGACGTGGTTGGCCGCGGCCGGCGATCAATCTCGATCGACCTCAAGCAGCCGGCAGGGGTGGAAATCGTGCTGCGCCTGGCGGAGCGAGCCGAGGTGCTGTTCGAGGGCTTCAGGCCGGGAGTGGCCGAGAGGCTGGGCGTCGGTCCCGACGCTTGCCTGGCCCGCAACCCGGCCCTGGTCTACGGCCGGATGACGGGGTGGGGGCAAGACGGCCCGCTGGCGCAGGCCGCGGGCCACGACATCGCCTACATAGCGATGGCTGGAGCGCTGCACCTCATTGGGCCGCCTGACGCACCGCCACCTCCGCCGGTGAACGTCGTCGGCGACTATGGAGGCGGTGGCATGCTGCTGGCGTTCGGCCTCGTGTGCGCGGTGCTGGAGGCGCGGCGCACCGGACGGGGCCAGGTGGTAGACGCCGCCGTCGTGGACGGCACCGCGTTGCTGACCGCTCTGTTCCACGGGCTCCGGGCGGCGGGCAGATGGAGCGACGTCAGGGAGGCGAACCTGCTGGACGGCGGCCCGCCGTTCTATCGCAGTTACGAGTGCGCGGACGGGCGATACGTCGCCGTGGGGGCGCTCGAGCCAAGGTTCTCAGCGGAGCTGCTCGACCGCCTGGGAGTCGCCCCGGACGACGACCTGCGCCGGCGCTGGTACGACCCCGCGGCGTGGCCAGAGCTCAGGAGCGCGATGGCGGATCTGTTTCGCACGCGCACCCGGGACCATTGGTGCGCACTGCTGGAGGGCACCGACGCCTGCGTAGCGCCGGTGCTGTCGCTCGGGGAGGCGCCGGCTCACCGTCACAATGCGGCACGCGGCACCTTCACGACGGTGGCGGGGGTGGTCCAGCCGTCGCCGGCGCCCCGCTTTTCGGCCACGCCGAGCAGTATCGCTGCCGCGCCGCCTGCAGCAGGTCAGCACGCCGTCGACATCCTCCGCGAGTGCGGCTACGGCGACCTGGACATCGCCGATCTGCGCGGCGCCGGGGTCGTCGGGTGATCGGTAGGTGGCGGCCCACTGTCGGAAAGGGGCCGATACACACTGCGCCAACAGGTCTCATTTCCGGCAAACGGCCCTGGTGTACCCGCCGGCGAGTTACGCTCGCTCGGTGAACCACCTCCTGGAATACCTTCGTGGCCGTCGCGACGACATGGTCGCTGAACTGCGTTCGTTCGTCGAGTACGAAACCCCGTCGACGGACAAGGCACGGCTCGACGGCTTTGCCGGCGTCATAGCGCGCCGCGCCGAGCAGCTGACTGGCGGGCAGGCCCGCGTCATCGAGCAAGAGGCGGCCGGCGGCCACGTGCACGTCCAGGTCGGCGACGGTGACCGGCCGGTCGTGCTCCTGGGCCACTACGACACCGTCTGGCCGCTCGGCACTCTGGACCGGATGCCCTTTCGTGTGAAAGATGGCGTTGCCCGCGGTCCAGGTGCATTCGACATGAAAGCAGGCCTCGTTCAAGCTCTCTGGGCGTTGCACGCGCTGCGTGAGACCGGTGGCCGGCTGCCGGCCCTGGCGCTCGTGGTGAACTCCGATGAAGAGCTGGGCAGTCCCACGTCGCGAGCGCTTATCGAGACCGAGGCCCGTCGGGCCGCCGCCGTGCTGGTCCTCGAGCCAAGCCAGGCTGGAGCGGTCAAGACCGCCCGAAAGGGCGTGGGCCTCTTCAAAATCGAGGTCACTGGCAGGGCTGCCCATGCCGGGGCGGACCCGCTCGCCGGCATCAGCGCGATCGACGAGCTGGCCCGCCTCGTGCTGGCCATACGCGCGCAGACCAACGGCGGGAACGGCACGACCGTCAACGTCGGGGTCATCCGGGGCGGTACGCGCGCCAACGTGGTCGCCGCGCACGCGAGGGCGGAGGTCGATCTCCGGGTCGTAACGACTGCAGAAGCGGAGCGAGTGAGCGCAGCCATTCTCGAGCTGCGGCCACATCATCCCGGCGCAGTCGTGCGGATAACTGGGGGCCTGAACCGGCCGCCGATGGAGCGCACGGCGCAGATCGCGGAGCTCTTCGAGCACGCGCGCGGGTTGGCGGCGGAGATCGGATTCCCGCTGGACGAGGCCATGACCGGGGGCGGCAGCGACGGCAACTTCGCAGCGGCCGTGGGCGCCCCGGTGCTCGACGGCCTCGGCGCGGTGGGGGGTGGGGCCCACGCCCTCACCGAGCACGTGTTCATCGAGCACATGCCGCCGCGTGCGGCGCTCCTGGCACGGCTGATCGAGACACTCGGCTGATGTCAAGCGCGGACATCCGCGAGCTGGAGGCGCGCTGGGCGCAGGATCTGGCCGCGTGGGCGATCCCTGAGCACATTCTGGCTCAGGCGGTGGAGTCACCCTGGCAGTACTCGGCCCGGATCTTCGCCCGACGCGCGGATCACCAGCTCGCCAGTCCGTCCGGACCTTCTTATGAACGCGCCCTCGACGCCCTCCCAGTCGGCGGCAGCGTGCTCGACATCGGGTCCGGCGCGGGAGCGGCGAGCCTGCCGCTCGGCGACAGGGCAGGGCGGCTCGTTGCCGTCGATCCCGAACAGCCCATGCTTGATGCCTATGGCGAGCGCGCTGCCGGGCTCGCTGCGGACGTTCAGCTGGTACTGGGCCGCTGGCCCGACGTTGCCGAGCAGATCGAGCCAGTCGACGTCGCTGTCTGCCATCACGTGGCCTACAACGTGGCCGAGCCTGTGCCGTTCCTGCGCGCGATGATCAACGTCGCTCGCCAGAGGGTGGTGATCGAGCTGACTACGCAGCACCCGATGACGCCACTGAATCCACTCTGGCTCCGATTCCACGGTCTGCGCCGTCCGGACAAGCCGACAGCAGATCAGCTGTGTGAGCTGATCAGCGCGATGGGGTGGAACGTCTCGATGGAATGCTGGAGCCGCCCGATGACCGGGTTTGGCGATTTCAACGAGATGGTCGTGCAAACGTGCCGGATGCTGTGCCTGCCGCCCGAGCGCAGG
>DATFWQ010000247.1:0-3911 GCA_035259145.1 Candidatus Dormiibacterota bacterium
CTCGTAGTCGGCCAGCACGACGCAGTCGGCTTCCAGCCGGTCCTCCTCGGCGCCGAAGCGGTGACGCACCAGCAGAGAGTCCGTGTCAACATCGAGGACCGTCGTCAGTGGCCGCAGCACGATACCGAGCGCCGCTGCCTCTCGATACCAGGGGGACAGCTCGCCGGTGGCGCCAAGCTGGCTGGACACGAAAGGGTCCTCGCTGACCACTGTGACCGGACGGCCGCAAGCGGCCGCCAGCCGCGCTGCGTCGATCGCCGGGTAGTAGCCCTGGCGATCGATCACAACCACCCGACCGCTCCCCGGCAGTCGTCCTGCGAGCACATCGCGCACCGAGACGACCTGCGACAGCTCGCCTTCCAGCAGCCCTCTGGCCTGCCTCGACCGAGCGCCGGTCGCCAGGATCACCACGTCTGGGCCCAGCCCGCTGATCAGCCCGGGCGACGCCTTGGCCTGCAGGCGTACGTCGACGTCCAGATCCGCCAGGCGCTCCACTCGCCAGGACGAGACCAGGCCGAAGGGCTGCCGCTGCCCCGTGGCGGCAACCGCCCGGGGTGTACCCCCGAGGTGGGGCGAGCGCTCGATCAGCGTCACCTTGTGCCCACGCGAGACGGCCGTCAGCGTTGCCTCCAGCCCGGCGGGGCCGCCGCCGACCACCACCACACGGCGGCGCCGCGCCGCCGCCTGGACCGGCGGCCAGTCCGTTTCATGGCCCGCCTCGGGGTTGTGGATGCAGCTCACGACGGCGTTGGCCGCCGAGCGGACCGAGCAGTCCTGGTTGCACCGGATGCAGGGCCGGATCTCGGCCGCCCGGTGCTGCGCGAGCTTTCGCGGCAGGTCCGGGTCGGCTATCAGCGCCCGCGTCATCTCACAGGCGTCGGCCTGTCCATTCGCTATCGCGGCGGCGGCCTGCGTGGCGTCCACCAGGCTGCCGCTGGCGAAGACCGGGATCCCGCCCAGCCGCTCACGCACCCTGGCGCATAGTGTCAGGAGGTGTCCGGGCGGCCGGTGGAGACCGGGCCGCGTCTCCTCGACGCTGTAGATGGAGCCCGCCACGACGCTGACGTAGTCGACGCCCTCGCGGAGCGCGTAAGCGAGCTCCGGGCCGTCCTCGGGTTTGATTCCGGCCCACGGCGCGAGCTCGTCGCAGCAGAGCCGGAGCCCCACGACGCTTCCCTCGCCCACCTCCCCCCGGACGGCTGCGATCACTTCGCGAGCTAAGCGCAGGCGGCGTTCCATGCTCCCGCCGTAGCCGTCCTCCCTCTGGTTGGTGAGGCCGGAAAGGAACTGGCGCACCAGCGAGTGCTGACCGGCGTTCACCTCCACGCCATCGAGTCCTCCCGCCACGGCGTGTCGTGCAGCCAGGGCAAAGCCGCCGACGACTGCCGAGATGTCCTCTGGCTCCATCACCTTCGGCATCTCCAGCGTGGCCGGATTCGGCACGGCCGATGGCGCCCACAACGGCCGCTTTCGGATGTGGCCGGTGCCCTGCATTCCCGCGTGGCCCAGCTGCGCCAGGACCACCGTACCGTGTGGATGAAGGCGTTGAGCCAGTCGGCGATAGGCCGGCACGATGGCGGGGTCTTCGCCGCGCATGGCGCGCTGATACGGGTGACTGGACGGGTGGACAAAGCTCTCTTCGAGCACGATCACGCCGGCACCGCCAGCCGCTCGCCGCTCGTAGTACGCGCCGAAGCCATCCGCCGGGAGGCCGTCTGTGGCCAGGTTCGTCACGTGCGAGGCGAAGACGATCCGGTTGGGTGCCATGCAGCCTGCGCTCAGCCGCAGCGGTGCGAGGAGATCTGCTGCGACCGGCATGCTGGTTGAGGAGTATGTTCGAAGCGGCCGCACGCCCGAACCGCCGCGGGTCTGAGCGGATCAAACTGAATCCGGCGGAGGCAACGCGCGTCCAGGCACGTGCAAGAAGGTGGGAGAAAGGGCGTGATGAAGACGAAGGCCGCCGTCCTGCGGGGACCGCAGCAGGACTGGGAGGTAGTCGAGCTTGAGCTCGATCCGCCTAAAGACAACGAGGTGCTCATCCGGTTCGTGGCCGCGGGACTCTGCCACTCGGACGAGCACCTGCGAACCGGGGACATGCCCGGCCGCTACCCGATAATCGGCGGCCACGAAGGCTCGGGCGTGGTCGAGGAGGTCGGCCCGGGCGTGACCCGAGTGAAGAAGGGCGACCACGTCGTGTGCTCATTCATCCCGTCGTGCGGGCACTGCCGCTTCTGCTCGACCGGTCAGCAGAACCTGTGCGACCTGGGAGCGACAATCCTCGAGGGGCTGATGCCCGACGGCACCTTCCGATTCCACCTGGACGGGGAGGAGCTGGGAGGCCTCTGCATGCTGGGCACCTTCTCGCAGTGGTCGGTCATATCCGAGTTCTCGTGCGTTGCCGTCGACAAAGATCTCCCGCTGGAGAAGGCGGTCCTGGTCGGCTGCGGCGTCCCGACCGGCTGGGGATCGGCCGTCTACGCAGCCGGCGTCAAGCCGGGCGAGACGGTGGTGATCTACGGGATCGGCGGCATCGGCATCAACGCGGTCCAGGGCGCCCGCCACGCGGGCGCGAAGAACGTCGTGGCAGTCGACCCCCTGGCGAACAAGCGGGAGAAGGCCGAGGAGCTGGGGGCCACCCACAGCGCTGCCACGGCCGAGGAGGCGATGCAGCTCGTCTGGGAGCAGCTGGCCCCCGGCGTCGGCGCCGACAACGCCATCGTCACAGTCGGGGTGGTCAAGGAGGACGTCGTCGAGGCGGCCTTCAACATGGTCCGCAAGGGCGGAACCGTCACCGTGACCGGTCTCGGCAACCTCATGGAGAAGACCATCCACCTGAACGGGGCGATCCTGACCCTGTTCCAGAAGCGTGTCCAGGGCACCCTCTTCGGTTCCGCCAACCCCATCTACGACATCAAGAAGATGCTCGACCTGTACCGCAGCGGCGATGTCAAGCTGGACGAGCTGATCACGAAGACTTACCGGCTGGAAGAGATCAACCAGGGCTATCAAGACCTGCTCGACGGCAAGAACATCAGGGGTGTGATCGTCCACGAGCATTAATGCAGGGGGAGGCAGGCCTCCCCCTCCTGACCCCCTCCCTGGCGGCAACGTCTGGCCTGCCGATCGGGACAACTCAAACGGCCCGGGAAACCCGGGCCTACCGGCAACGCCTTGGACTACTGCAGGGGGAGGCAGGCCTCCCCCTCCTGACCCTAATGCAGGGGGAGGCAGGCCTCCCCCTCCTGACCCCCTCCCTGGCCGCAACGTCTGGCCTGCCGATGGGGACAACTCAAGCGGCCCGGGAAACCCGGGCCTACCGGCAACCCCATGGAATACTGCAGGGGGAGGCAGGCCTCCCCCTCCTGACCCCCTCCCTGGCGGCAACGTCTGGCCTGCCGATGGGGACAACTCAACCGGCCCGGGAAACCCGGGCCTACCGGCAGCGCCTTGGACTCTTCCCCATTCTTAGGTCGGCGCCTGCTGGCGCAGATCGATCGCAAGATCGTCGGCCTCCGGCGCGAGGCCGAGGTCCTCTGTGCCGCGCTGGAGACCGGCCGCCACGTCGTGCTGGAGGGCCCGCCGGGCACGGGCAAGTCGACGCTGCTGCGCACCGTGGCAGACGCGGTCCGGATCGGCCTCGTCTTCGTCGAAGGCAACGCCGAGCTGACACCGGCCCGCCTCCTCGGCCACCATGACCCGGCGCTGGTGCTCGAGGGTGGCTACCGGCCCGAGGCCTTTGTGGAAGGCCCGCTGCTGCGTGCCCTGCGCGAAGGGATGCTCCTGTACGTCGAGGAGCTGAACCGGGTCCCGGAAGAGACGCTCAACGTGCTCATCACCGCCCTGGCTGAGGGCGAGGTGCACGTTCCGCGCGTGGGCATGGTCCGCGCGGAGCCGGGCTTCCGGCTTGTGGC
>DATFWQ010000248.1:0-4287 GCA_035259145.1 Candidatus Dormiibacterota bacterium
CTGGACAGGCTCCTGCATCACTGCGAGGTGGTGGTCCTGGACGGGCCCTCCTTCCGGCTCCGAGAGGCCAAAGTGCCTCGGAAGCCCGTAACGGCCCTCGAAAACGCGAGGACGCCGTGACCCTCCGCATGTGGACAGCTCCACGGGACCTGCCCACAAGCTGCGGGCCCACGGCTAAACGTTTTAGAAAGCCTTGGGATACGTGGCGGCTGCGAGCTGGGGCGAACCCCCGTTCAATCGTTTACAAGGAGGTGATGCTGGCCGCGCTGCGTGGGGAATTTTGATGGCGCAAATTGGGGAGTCTTATTGGCGCTTGACATAAGTGAGACTACCGTTTCGAGGGTAATGGCGGGATGCGCGGCGTTACTGCGTTGAATTTGTGCAAGCTCTAAGGCGACATCGGCCAGTGCCGGAGCTTGAGCTGCTCGTGTTTTGTGGCGAGAACGGCGCTTCTGCCAAAGTCCTTAGACCTGACTCATAGACCGGTCGACGGGTGGCGACAACCGAGGAGCCACCGCTAATAGATCTGCGTCGGGCACAAAAGATCACACTGTCCAGGAGTCGTAAATGAAAGATCCTGGTATCGACTCCTGGCGGAGCAGTATGATCGCCGGCCTGCTGATGGGCCAAGAAGCGGACGGCTCCTTCGGAGTCCACCCCTACCGCGAGTGGACCGAGGCGCACTGGCAGCTCGTGTCGCTTGTTGAGCTCGGTGTACCGCTCGGCCACATGGATAGCCTGCGCGCCATGGAGGGAGTGCTGGCCTGGATCGGCGGCCAGTCAATCCCAAAAATCGTCTCAGGCCGTGAGCGCCGCCACGCATCGATGGAAGGCAACGCACTGTTCGTCTGCTGCCGGCTGGGCCTGGCTGATAATGACAGCGTGTCGTCGCTCGTCGACACGCTGCTACGCTCGCAGTGGCCGGACGGGGGTTGGAACTGCGATGAGCGGCCGCCACGAGTCACTCATCATTTCATGAGCCCGTCACACCGATTCGCGGCCTTGCTGCATATCACTCGGCCACGGATGACGTCACCGCGATGGCGGCAGCTCGCCGCGGCGCCGAACTGCTTCTCTCCCATCGGCTCTTCAGACGAAGCTCAAGCGGCGAGGTGATCCACCCGGAGTTTCTGCACATCCACTGGCCACCGCACCGGCACTACGACTTTTTCATCGGCTTGCGGGCTGTGCATGAGGCCGGCCTCCTCCATGACCCGCGTGTGAACGATGCGCTCGATCGCCTAATAGCGTTGAAGCGAGGAGAGAGTGCCTGGCGGGCGAGTGGACATCGGTACTGGCGGCCGCCCGGATCGCTTAGTAAATCAGGAGTCGAGGCAGTCGACTGGGGGGATGCGCCCCCGATTGTCACCGACCTGGCCAAAGGTCTGCTGCGCGCCGGGGGCAGGACCTGATCGGGGTCTGCGGCCGGGTGGGCCTGGAGCGCGATAGCTCTGGCCAAGGTGGAGCGACTTCACCAAACCCTCAAACGCTTCTTGCGCAAGCAGCCAGCGGCCACCTCGCTCCCACAACTCCAGCTGCAGCTCGACGCCTTCCGCGCCTACTACCACAGCCAGTGGCCCCATCGCGCGCTGGACTGGCATACCCCGATCGCGGTCTTCAACACACGGCTCAAGGCCAAGCCTGCGCCCCGCCCAGCTCCCGTCGATCACCGCGTCCGCCACGACAAGGTCGACCGCTTCGGCAAGCTGACCCTTCGCCACCAGGGCAAGCTCCGACACCTAAGAACCGCAGAGTCAGCCTTCTCGTCGCCGGCGCCGACGGCAGCTGCTGCTCTCAAGACCGTGATCTCACAGCAATTCGAATTGGCCAACAGCATCTGCCTATCGAGTACTGCTGCTACAGAGCAGCTGCTATTGGCCGAGCGCGCCGATGCTTGGAGAGTTATGGCCGTCAGGATCGTAAGTCAGTGCGCCGATCCGCCTGGGGCGGGCGTCCCAGGTATCAGGGCGTCGTCGTCCAGCCTCGGATTGGTCTAGCCCGTCGGAGCCGGGGCGGATGGATCAATCTGCCAGAGGCCGAACTCGCTCCCCTGTGGGTCCCTGCACGTTGAGAACCAGCCCATGCCCGGCACCGGGCGCGGCTCGTCCGCTTCGCCCCCGAGATCCCTGACGCGCTGGGCGCCTGCGTTGATGTCGTCCACGTCGAAGTAGGCGCGTGTGCCTCGCTTGCCGGGCTCCATGTTGGTGATTGCCAGGCCCGCCTGATCGCTCATGCGCGTCATGTGGTACTCGAAGGGGCCAGGGAACGCCTCAAACTGCCACCCGAAGAGCGAGCCCCAGAACTCGCGTCCCTTCTCGGTGTCGTCAGCCGGGATCTCGAAGTGAACGATCTGACCGGGCATGGAGCCTCCTCTCGCATCGATGGCACTCTGGATTCGACCACCGGATTGTATGCCTCGTGGTAGCTGCCGGCGGCAGGGGCATCGTACGCGCACGGCACCGTCTCATCGGCGGCCTCGGCGGAGCGCACGTCACCGCTGTACTCATGCTGTGCCCCAGGCACGCAACCCGCTACCGTGATCGGTGGCTGGCTGGGCATATACCGCCGCTCGCCTCTCCAGTTCTTCGCTAGCGGAGAGGCCAGTGCCACCGGTCGCGGAGCTTAGATGCGGAAGAATGCCAGCAGGTCGGCGTTGACTTGATCCTGATGCGTGGCCGTAAGGCCATGCGGCGCGCCGGGATAATAGACCTCCTCTGCGCCCTTGATGAGCCTGGCCGATTTCTTCGCCGAGTCCTGGACAGGGACGATCTGGTCGTCCTCACCGTGCATGACCAGGGTCGGGACGTCGAACTTCTTCAGGTCCTCGGTGAAGTCGGTCTCGGAGAAAGCCTTGATGCTTTCGTAAGCGTTCTTGAGTCCCGCCTGCATGCTCCAGAGCCAGAATTGATCCAGCATCCCCTGCGAGACTTTCGCGCCTGCTCTGTTCGCGCCGTAGAACATCCGAGCCAGGTCCTTGTAGAACTGCGAGCGGTCCTTCATGAGACCGCGCCGCAGGTCGTCGAACACTTCGATCGGTAGACCGTCCGGATTGGCCGCGGACTTCAGCATGATTGGCGGTACGGCGGAGATCAGGACTGCCTTGACGACGCGCTTGGTGCCGTAGCGCCCGATGTAACGGGCCACTTCACCACCGCCGGTGGAGTGACCAACGAGGCCGGCATCCCTGAGATCGAGGGTCTCGATCAGGGCCGCAAGATCGTCGGCGTAGCCGTCCATGTCGTTCCGGGACGTTGCCTGACTCGACCGGCCGTGACCGCGACGGTCGTGCGCGATCACGCGGAAGCCGTTCTGTGCAAGGAACATCATCTGGCCGTCCCAAGCATCCGCATTCAGCGGCCAGCCATGCGAGAACGTCACGACAGGGCCCTGACCCCAGTCCTTGTAGTAGATCTCGGTGCGGTCGTTTGTGACGATCCTGCTCGGTGCGGTCATCATGGTCGTGCTCACGGGCGAGTGCCTCCTTCGCATCAACTGCATCGGTACACACGTACCGCTCATGGTCGCTCCTGCCCTCCACGCGTACGCCCTGCGTTTGCAATAGGTCAACGTGCTATCCGATTAGCTCCGCTATGGCAAACGGGCTGAGGCGATCTTTTCGTACGTTGCGGACTCTCGCTGGCTGCCGAGGCCGAGCAGCGTCTGGAAGGCGGCCATCGGTGTCCGGCGGCGGTTGAAACGTAGACGAACTCATCCAGGTAGACCTGTAGCCGCCTGTTGCCAGGCGCCCACCGAGGATTCAGCCACCTGAAGACCTGGCTACGAACCTCTCTTGGTGATGGAGTTCGCCCGCGGGGCACGGTAGGGGAGGCGCACGATACACGATGGCCCGGTACGCGGCCGGGTGCTCTGCTCGCTGCGCGGTAGCCTGGCTGCCGTGCCCGAGACACATACCAGCGACCCCGGTGAGGGAGCGGTCTTGCGGCTCATATGCTCGGAGGCGGGGACTCACCTTGTACTCCACCCACCCATGGATCCCTATGGGGATGGCAACATCCTGCGATTCCGGGCGGAGTTGCTGGCACCCGGGTTGACGGCGGACAGCTGGGTCAAGGTCATCAACGACCATGGCCTCGCCGCCGTCTTCGATCGCCTGGTCGCCGGTTGGCATGGCTGGGAGGGGGAGCTCGCCGTGTAGGCGAGGAATGGATACAGAGGAGACAACCTGATGAAAGCGATCGTGGTAACCGACGAGGCCGCGGGAACGGCCGGGATGACGCTGGCCGACCGGCCCGAGCCGCCCGCAGCGATCAACGACGTCATCGTTCA
>DATFWQ010000249.1:0-16680 GCA_035259145.1 Candidatus Dormiibacterota bacterium
GTAGTCCGCGTGCTCGAGCTCGTCGAGTGACCCCTCGGAGAAGACGACGCCCCAGCCGAAGGTGGCATCAGGGTGGTTCCGCTCGAAGACGCTGATGTCATGCCGGGGGTCGGCGCGCTTCATGAGGATGGCGAAGTACAGTCCGGCCGGCCCGGCGCCGAGGATGTTGATCTTCACGCGAGCACATCGGCCAGCCGCTCGAGCTGGTCGAGCTGCGACACCGTGGGCAGCAGGACCAGCTCGTCGCAGCCCTCCTCCTCGTAGCCGCGGAGAAAGTCCTTGATCGCAGCCGGGGTGGTCAGGTTTCCAGCCACTATCCGCTCCTCGAATCCGCCAGTGAAGCGGTAGTAGTCACGGAGGTAGTCCGCCCCCTGCTCCAGCGTTGCCGGGTCGCCGAGGGCGAAGTACGCCTGACCCCAGAGCTGCGGGCTCCCGGGGCGGCCGGCGTCGACCCATGCCGCGCGAACACGGGCCGAGGCACCGGCAAACGCCCTGGGCGGACCTCCGCCGTGTACGTAGCCGTCGGCGTGTCGCGAAGCCCTGCTAAAGGCCGCGCTGCCACCGCCGCCGACCAGCAAGGTGGGCCCGTCCGGTTGGGCCGGCCGCGGACCGACCGCCCCGCCTTCCCAGACCTGGCGCAGCTCAACCAGCTGGCGGGTCAAGTCCTTCCCGCGCCGGCGGGAGTCGACGCCGGCGGCCTCATAGTCGTCGTGGCGGGCGCCGAGGCCAAGACCGAGGACCAACCGTCCGCCTGAGAAGGCGTCCACGGTGGCCGCCTGCTTGGCCAGCAGGGCGGTGCTTCGGATGGGCCCGATCACGACCATCGTCACCAGGCGCGCTCGTTCGGTAACGGCGGCGCAGGCCGCCAGAGAAGCCAGCGGCTCCCAACACTCGTGCAGCAGGCGGTCGACCACGCCCAGCGACGAGAAGCACGCGTCCGCCCGCCGTGCCCACTGGAGGATCAGCTCCCGGCCGGTGGCCGGTGTCGACGTCGGTAGGCCGATGCCGACACGCACTTAGCCGTGACCCTCGCCGCTCACGCTGAAGGTCAAGGTGTCGCCGTCGAGCTGGGCACGCGCGCCCCACCCGGCGCTGTTGCGGTCCAGGATCTCTGCCAGCAGGGCCGCTCGCTCAGGGTGGGCGCGGACGGGCTCGCCGTCGCCGTCCAACCGGCCGAGCAGCAGTCGTGCGCGTGCGACCCGGCCCGTGGGCTCGACGTCGAGCAGCGCGACCGCCGAGTCCCGAGGCATTCGGGCTGCGAGCGGGCCCTCGTAGCCGAATACGAAGGAACCGAGCCCATAGAAGATGGGCGCGCCCCGGTGCACCTCGACACCCTGCACGGTGTGCGAGTGGCAGCCGAGAACGGCGCAGGCTCCCGACTCCACAAGCTTGTGGCCAAGCTCCCGCTGATAGCCCTCGGGCCGCTCGGCCCAGCTGACGCCCCAGTGGACGACTGCGACCACGGCCGGCGCCAGCCTGCGTGCACGGGAGACCGCGTCCAGCAGCCGCGCTTCGTCCCCCGGCCTGACCACGGTGTGGATGCGCGGAGGCGTGGCCGGCTCCCAGGCAAGGCGGCCCTCGTCCGGTTCGTAGGAGGTAGCGACGCGCACGCCGGCCATCCCGGGGCGGTCCTCTGTCGCCAGGTACCGCTCCAGCCCGACACTGGTCGCAGTGACCAGTGCGAGGCTGGTGCCGGAGACCTGTCGCAGCACCGGCGCCAGCGCCTCCTCCAGGTTGCCGCCGATACCCAGCGGCATCACGCCTGACCGCCGAAGCTCGTCTGCCATTCCCCGAAGCGCCACCCACCCATGGTCGCCGCAGTGGTTGTTGGCGACGGACACGGCGTCAACCCCCAGCCTCACCACGTCGGGGATCAGGGCAGGGTCCCCCCGCAGGACGATGTCTTCGCGCTGCGGGTTGTCGACGGACGTGAGCGGCACCTCCAGATTGCCGACGGCGTAGTCAGCCTCCCGCAGAACGTGCAGCAGCGAATCCGCGGGCGGCCGGCGCACGTGTACCAGCGGCTTCACCACAACCAGGTCCCCGACGCCCGCTATCAGCAACCAGCTCCCTCGCGGATGCGCTGCACGGCCTGCTCTACAAACGCGACGATCTCGGTGAGGCGGCTGCCGGTCCCGAAGACCCGGTAGCCCATCGCCTCCAGCGCCTCGACGTCGCCGGCCGGGATTGTGCCGCCGACCATCAGGACCAGGTCGGCAGCTCCCTCCTCGTCGAGACGCCGCGTCAGTCGGGTGCAGTAATCCATGTGAGCCCCTGAGAGGATCGACAGGCCGACCGCCTCCGCGTCCTCCTGGAGGATGGCTGTCACGATCTGCTCGACCGTTTGATGGCGGCCGGTGTAGATCACCTCCATGCCCGAATCCTTGAGCGCCTTTGCGACGACCTTGGCCCCGCGGTCATGGCCGTCCAGCCCAGGCTTGGCGACCACCACCCGGATTGGGCGGTCGGTGTGCGGAGAATTCACCACCGCGTGATGAACCCCAGTCGCAGGTCCTCCTCGACCAGCTTCGGGTCTCGCTCCGCCGGGTCACCGTAGCCGCCCGCCCCCGCGAGCTGGAAGGA
This sequence comes from Candidatus Dormiibacterota bacterium, assembly GCA_035259145.1. GTDB lineage: Bacteria > Chloroflexota > Dormibacteria > Dormibacterales > Dormibacteraceae > CF-161. The sequence goes on from DATFWQ010000249.1 coordinate 2,584, forward strand.
CACCACGTCACCGCAGCGAAGGTCCACAGAGGCCTTACCACCGATCTCGTACTCGCCCTCGGCCCCGGGATTGATCACCGTCCGGCCGACCTTCCCCGGCTCGCCGCCCATCACGCCGAAGGGCGGGAAGCGGTGTCGCTCCGAGAGGTTGGTGAACTTGATCGACTCGCCGAGGATGCGTACGTCGCGGCGTACGCCCAGCCCGCCCCTGTGCTTGCCCCGACCGCACGAGTCGGGGATGAACTCGAAACACTCCACGATCACGGGCGTCGCCGCCTCGACCGCCTCCACCGGGATGTTGGCCGCGTTGTACGGCGAGCTCATGGCCTCACAGCCATCTCGTGCCGCGCGTCCGCCGGTACCGCCGTGGATCAGCTCGTAGCCGACGAACCGCCGCCGCCGCGAGGGGTCCCAGGCGCCGAAGGTTGCGTTGCAGAAGTGGCTGTTGCCGGCGGTCACGGCCTCGGTGACGGCCGGTGCCATCGCCCCGAGTATGACCTCGAAGATGCGAGTGCAGATGGCGGCGCGCGGACCGCCGCCGGCGGGAGGCCGGGGATTCAGAAAGCAGCCTTCGGGAGCCGTGATCTCGATCGGCCGGAGCGCGCCGGCGTTCATCGGCCCGTAGGGGTCGGTCAGACACTTGACCGCCGCGTAGACGTAGGAGCGCGTGTAGTTGAAGTAGGAATTCAGGCCTGATTCGGTTTGAGGGTCGGTGCCGTCGAAGTCGATCAGGACGCGGTCGCCGGCGATGGTCACCTTGACCGCGATGCGGAGCGGATCGGTGCCCGGGCCACTGTCGTCCATGAAATCCACGAAGGCGTACTCGCCGTCGGGCATCGCAGCGATCTGCTCGCGGACGCGCGCCTCGGTCCGGTCCAGCATCTGCTCGATGCAGGCGTCCACGGTCTCGCTGCCGAATCGGTCGTAGAGCTCACCGATGCGGCGCTCGCCGACCAGGAGAGAGGCTCGCTGAGAGCGGAGGTCGCCGAGGACGTTGCCCGGGACCCGCGAGTTGCCTGCGATGATGGACAGCGCCGCCTGGTTCTCGCGGCCCTCCTCGACGATCTTGACTGGCGGAATCCGCAGTCCTTCCTGGTGCCAGTCGAAGATGCCCTCGACGGCCTGGCTCCCGGGGCGCGAGCCTCCAACGTCGGTGTGGTGCACCAGGTTTACACCGAAACCGACCAGCTCGCCACGCCAGAAGCATGGCTGCATGACGATGAAGTCGGGAAAGTGACCGGACCCCAGCTGGGGGTCGTTCAGCAAGAGAGTGTCGCCGGGCCGGAGGCTAGGGACTGGAAAGGCAGTCAAGAAGTTGCGGACGGCGAAGTTCATGGCGCCCATGTGGCCGGGGCTGTAGGGGCCCTGGGCGGACATGCGCCCCCTGGCGTCGAAGACCGCGACCGAGAAGTCCTGGCCCTCTCGAGCCTGGATCGAGTAAGCGGTCCGCTGCACTGTGGAGCCGATCTCGACGCAGATCGACTGCAGCGCGCCCCACACGACGCCGAGAGTGATGGGCCCCGGACTCTCCCCCGCCCCCGGGGTCCCCGCGAAGCCCGCTTCGTGGGGTGGGACGTCGGTGGAGTACCCGGCGTAGCCGGGGGAGGGGGTCATGAGACCAGCAGGCTCCCGTACCCGTCTACGACCGCCTTGACGCCGGGAGGCAGGACTGTTGTCGACTCCCGCTCCTCAACGATGACGGGTCCCTCGACACCTTGCCCCGGGGCAAGTCGTGATCGGTCGAGAACGGCGGTCTCGATGTAGCCGCCGCACTCGGGAAAGTAGGCCATTCGCGCGCCCGCCCTGCCCCCTTCCCCCTCCACAACGGGTATACGTGGTAGCTCCACCGCGAGGGTCTCCAGCACCGCTGTCAGCCGCCAGGTGGTCGCTTCCAGTGCCTCTCCCGGGCTGGCCATCCCGTAACGCCGGGCGTACAGCCGCTCGAACTCCTCCGGCGCGTTGGCGTACGGCACCGTCAGCTCGTAGCCCTGGCCCGCGTACCGCAGGTCGACCTCGCGCACGAACGCCGCCGGCCGCCGTTCCAGCACCCGCTCCGCGTTGCGCTCCATGTCCGTGAAGATCGCCTCGGCCTGAGCCGGGTCGAGGTGGTCGAAGGCCGCCAGGTGGCTGCGCGAGAAGTCGAAGTTGACTTCGGCGCCAAGCAGGCCGATGGCCGATGCGACACCGGCCGCGGCCGGCAGGATCAGCCGTTGAATGCCCAGCGCCCTGGCCAGCCTCGCGGCGTGCGCCGGCCCGCAGCCTCCGGTCGCCACCAACGCCAGTGACCGTGGGTCGTGGCCGCGTTCGATGGAGACCACGCGCGTGGCCAGCTCCATGTTGGTGTTGACCATTGCGTGGACGCCCCAGGCAGCCTCCTCGACCGAGATGCCCAGCGGCGCTGCAAGTGTGGCGTCGAGGGATCGCCGTGCTGAATCGACGTCCAGGCGCATGCTGCCGCCGGCGAAGTTGTCGGGGTTGAGGTAGCCGAGAATCAGGTTGGCGTCGGTCACGGTCGGCTCGGTGCCACCGAGTCCATAGCAGACCGGTCCCGGAGTGGAGCCGGCCGAGTCTGGGCCGACCCGGATCGTCCCCAGCTCGGGGCGGGCGATAGAGCCGCCGCCCGCGCCGATCTCGACCAGGTCCAGCGAACGCACGTTTATGGGCACTCCACTGCCAGGAGCCAGGCGCACACGGTGCAGCTCAAATGTGTCGACGGTCTGCGGCCGCCCGCCGCTGACCAGAGCCAGCTTGGCGGTGGTGCCGCCCATGTCGAAGGCGATGAGCTCGGTGTCGCCGCTGAGCGCGCCGTACCTGGCCGCCACGAGCGCCCCAGCCGCCGGTCCCGACTCGATCATCCGGACCGGGAACCGGGCCATGGTCTCGGCCGTGGCCGCGCCTCCCCCCGACTGCATGATGAACAGCCGTCCTCGGTAGCCGCGCTCGGCAAGGTGGCCGGACAGAGCCAGTAGGTACTCGCGCACGGCGCGGATGAGATAGGCGTTGACGACTGTGGTGCTCGTCCTCTCGTACTCGCGGAACTGCGGTGAGACCTCGCAGGAGAGCGACACCTCCATCTCCGGGGCCAGCTCGCGGACGAGCGCGCGGAAACGGCGCTCGTGATCCGGGTTGGCGTAGCTGTGCAGGAAGCAGACGGCGAGGCTCTTGACTCCCCGTTCGCGCATCTGGCCGATCGCGTTCCGGGCATTCGTCTCGTCGAGCGTCCGGTGGACGCTACCGTTCGCTCGCAGGCGTTCGTCGATCTCCCAGATCCACGTCCTGTCGATCAGAGGAGCCGGCTTTTCGATCTGGAGGTCGTAGAGCTGGTAGCGCTTCTGCCTGCCGATGGCCAGAACGTCGCGGAAACCGGCCGTCGTGGCCAGCGCAACCCCGGTCGCCTTGCGCTCGATCACGACGTTGGAGCCGAGCGTCGTGCCGTGGACCGCCCGGGCGAGGTCGTGCCAGGGGACGCCGGTCCGCCGCATCAGATCGGCCAGGCCGGCGAGGCAGGCCTCGCTCGGATCGGGGTAGGTGGTCAGGCGCTTCCCGGTGTGCAGGCGGCCCTCGCCGTCCTGGAGGACGAAGTCGGTGAAGGTGCCCCCCACATCGAAGGCAACCTGCGGGGTCATTCGCGCAGAGACAAGGGAAGCAGCTCCGCGGTGTGCTGGCCGAGGGCTGGCGCAGGCTTGAAGGTGTCATCTCCGCCGGTCTTGATCGGGTTGCCCAGAAGCTCCCGTTCGCCGTCGCTGACGACCATCCCGCGATGGCGGACCTGTCTGTCCTTTAGCACACGATCGACGGTATTGACCGGGCCACCGGGCACTCCGGCCGCCCAGATCGCCTCGACCCATTCGTCTGTGGTGCGTTCCAGGAACCGGCGCTGCAGCAGATCCACTACCTCTTCGCGGTGGGCACGGCGAGCCGCGTTGTCAGGGTAGCGGTGTATGAGATCCTCAAGGGCCATCGCCCTGCATAGGGGCGCCCAGAAGCCCTCGCCGAAGACGGCGACCACGACGTCGCCGTCGGCGGTCTGGAAGGCCTGGTATGGCACAACGCTCTGGTGGGCGCTGCCGATAGGCCCTGGCACCCGGCCGTCGGTCATGAAGTACTGGGCCACGTAGGTCAGCAGCGAGACCTGCACGTCCAGCAGAGAAAGGTCGATGTGCTGGCCATGTCCAGTCTTGTAGCGCTCTTTGCGCAGAAGGGCGGCGCAGACGGCAAGTGCGGCGAAGGCACCGCCGGCGAGATCGCCGATCGGGATGCCGGCGCGTACCGGCCGGCCGCCCGGCTCCCCGGTGATCGACATGCCGCCGCCCATCGCCTGCAGTACCAGGTCGTAGGCGGGCAGGTCGCGGTAGGGGCCGTCGCCGCCGAAGGCTGTCATCGAACAGGTGACCAGGTCCGGCCTGACCGCCCTGAGGTGCTGCGGCGTGAGGCGCAGGCGCTGCATCACGCCCGGTCGGAAGTTGTCGACCACGGCGTCGGCCTTCCTGACCAGGCCCAGGAATCGCTGGTGGTCCCGTTCGTCCCGGAGGTCGAGGACCACGCTCTTCTTGTTGCGGTTGACAGCCATGAAGTAGGCCGAGCGGCCGTCCGGCTCGAAGGGCGGTCCCATGCCGCGCATCGGGTCGCCCTCCGGGCTCTCGACCTTGATGACCTCGGCGCCCATGTCCGCCAGGAGCATCGTGGCGTAGGGGCCTGCCAGCATCCGGGTGAGGTCCACTATCCGGAAGCCGCGAAGTGTGTCGGTCACCAGCCGCCTCGCCTCAACACGTCGCGGCCGATCAGGCTCTTCAGGATCTCGTTTGTGCCGCCCCCGTAGAGCAGGAAGCGCGCGTCCCGGAAGTAGCGCTCCACCGGATACTCGGTGGCGTAGCCGTATGAGCCAAAGATCCGTGTGGCCTCATCCACGATCCGCGCGCAGACCTCGGTCGCGAAGTACTTGGCCATGGCCGCCACGGTCGTCACGTCACCGCCGCCGTCGAGGCGGGCGGCTGCATCGTAGGTCGCCAGCCGCGCCGCTTGAAGCTCGGTCGCCATGTCCGCCAGCTTGGCGCTGATGAGCTGGAAATCGCCGATGGGCCGGCCGAAGGCTCTCCGTTGCCCGGCGTAGCGGGCGCTGTCCTCGAGCGCCCGCCGGCCGAGGCCGATTGCGAGCGCGGCGGTCATGACTCGGATCTCGGAAAGGGTGCCGCCCACGTTCTTGATGCCCCGTCCCTCGCCACCGAGAAGTGAATCGGCGGGGACGTGGCAGTCGATGTGGACCTCGCTGGTCAGCGAGCTGCGAGTTCCGAGCTTCTCGATCGGCTTGCCGACTGCAAAGCCAGGGGTGCCCGCATCGAGCAGGAAGAGGGCGATGTCCTTGATCCCGGGCTCGTCGCTGGTCTTGGCTCCGACTGTCAGGAACGAAGCCTCCGGCGCGCTGGTGATCCAGGTCTTCGTGCCCGTGAGGTGCCAGCCGGTCTCGGTGCGCCGGGCTCGGGTTCGCATCGCGCCCAGGTCGCTGCCGGCGTCAGGCTCGGTCAAGGCGAAGGTGCCGAGCTTCTGTCCAAGGAGCGCGGGCTTGAGGTAGCGCTCGCGCTGATCCGCGGTGCCGAACCGGTGGACGAAGACGGTGCCCATAAGGCTCTGCATGGCGGCGATCGCGGCGAGGCTCAGCGACCCCGCGGCCAGCTCCTCGTAGAGGACGCAGGCGGTCGGAAAGTCGGCGCCCTGGCCCCCCACGTCTTCGGGGTAGCGGAGGCCGAAGTAGCCGAGGCGGGCCAGGCGCTTGAAGAGGCGGTGTGGAAACTCTCCATGGCGGTCGAGCGCATCCGCGGCCGGGAGCACCTCGCGCTCCACGAAGCTGCGAACGCTCTGGCGAAAGAGCTCGCGTTCGGCCGGGACCTCAATGGCCATAGATCACGATGCTCGGGCCCGGGCGCTCGAGCCCGGCGAACCCCCAGATGGGCAGATAGAAGGCATCGATGGGATCGTATATGCCGCCGCCGCGACCCGGGCTGAACGTCGCCAGCGCCGGCCTGCCGGCGACGGTCGCCGGAGGATCCTGGCCTGGCAAGCTCGAGCCGGCGATGACGTAGTCCGGGTCGTCCACGTTGAGCCGGAAGCGCGTCGTGTAGCGGCCCTGAAGGAACCCCGCTGCCAGCTCGTCGTCGACCCAGCGGCGATTGTCGTCGACCATGGCCTGATCGTAGAAGGGGCCGACGTAGTAAGGGGTCTCGATGGTGGCACCGTCGGGGGCGTGCTCCAGCAGCCAGTCGCCGGCCTGGACGCGGGTATCGGTGGTGGCCAGGAGGCGATCGGTGTTGACTGATGCCCAGAGTGAGGGCAGAAGCATGGCGAGGGCCAGAGCCACACCGAGCGCCCTGAGCCTCCGGGGGATCGCCCGAACCAGGCCCCCGGCCAGCAGCGCCAGCGCGGGCAGCGCCGGCAGGACGTAGCGCCAGAAGACCTCGTGGCTTGCACCGACAACGAGCATGTACGCGGCTACGAAGGCCAGCAGTGCCGCGTCGGACTTTGCGCGGGTGACGGCCGACATCGCCAGGCCTCCGAGCACAAGCGCGTAGGCGCCGAGGCCCATGCCGAAAGGCAGGCTCACGGTGGTGTGATAGACCCATCCAGGTGGGGTGCCGTAGTCCTGTGCGAAGCCTCGCCCGCCGAGAAAAGCCAGGCCGGAGGCATACGCGCCTGCGTGTGCCAGGGTGACGCTGGACGGGATGGCGAAGGCCACGGCGGCGCCGGCTGCCGATGCCGACACCATTCGTGTGCGCTGACCCGACTGCATAGCCATGGCCAGCACGAACACGATCGACAGCCCACCCGTGTACTTCGTGGCGGCCGCCAGCCCGCACATTGCACCGGCGACGGCGAAGGCGCGGGCAGAGCGGGCGCGCAGGGCGGCCATGAGCGCCGCCGCCACGAAGGCGGTCTGGATGAAGTCGATCGTGGCCATGTGCGCCTGACGGACTGCAAGCGGGGCCAGGGCCATCGCGAAGGCGGCGATAACCGCGGCTGCGTCCCCATACGCCTTGCGCGCGGCCACGAAGACGAGCGCGATGGTCGCCACGAATGCGGCGGCGGAGAGGACGCGAGCGGTCAGGTAGGCTCCAGAGGGGTCGCCCAGCGTGGCGCCACCGAGGTTGCCGGTGAGCTTCTCGGCACCGGCCACGATATAGAAAGCGAGAGGGGGCCAGTTCGCAAACAGTGGATCGAGGCTGCCCGCGGCGGCCATGCGCACCGAGCGGCCGACAAGCACGTCTTCGTCGGGCCGAAAGAGGTAGGGGAGTCCAGAGTTCAGGCCCCAGGTCGCGAGCACCCCCCCGGCAGCCACCGCAGCGAGGGCGGCCGCCACAGGCGTGCGGCCCGGCCATCTCGGCCTCGCCCGCACCTGGTCACCCACCCGTGCTGTCAGAGCGTCCTCCCGGACCTCCTCGCGATCCCCGGAGCTACGCATTTGTACGATCTCGTAGTTCCCGATCCTCGGGAGATACGCATTTGTACGATCGCGTAGTTCCCGATCGTGCGGAGTTACTCATACGTACATTTGCGCAGTTCCCGGCTGCGAGGACGACGTGTGCTCAAGGTTTACAAGCGGGATTGACAGCAGCCCGTCACCGGCTGATCGTTTCCCACGCGTCCCACTGACCGCCAGGGGGTGGGTGTGCCCCCCTGGGAGGGTGGGGGATCAATTTGCACGGGGATCCATCGTCCGTCTCAGACGCCTGCGGAGGACACCCAGCCTCCATCCACCATGATGGTCTCACCTGTGATGTAGCTCGCCTCGTCGGAGGCCAGGAAAAGGACCGCACTGGCGACTTCGGCCGGCTCCGCCATGCGTCCGAAGGGAGTGCGGCGATTGACCGCGTTGGGATCGACTCGGCCCTGCGCGACCAGCTCCATCACCATCGGTGTGGCCACGTAGCCGGGGGCGACTGAGTTCACGCGCACGCGGGGCGCCCACTCCGCCGCCAGCGACCTGGTCATCGCCACGACGCCGCCCTTCGCAGCCGCGTATGCAACACGGCCGGCCAGCGGCGCGAAGGCCTGGAGCGAGGAGATGGTCACGATTGACCCTCCACCTCGCGCCATCATCACCCGCGCCGCCCGCTGCGCGCAAAAGAAGACGCCGGTCAAGTCGACATCGAGGGTCCGGCGCCAGTCATCCTCGCTGATCTGCAGGGAATCGCGCGGCATCGCGATGCCTGCGTTGCAAACCATCACGTCGAGCCCGCCAAAGGCGTCCAGCGCGCCATCGACCAGACGCTGCGCCCCTGCCGCCGTGCTCACCTCAGCGGCGACACCCACCGTCTCGCCGCCGATCTCGAGGGCCACGGCTTCGGCAGACCCGGCCGATCGAGAGTTGACGACGACACGGGCGCCCTCGGCCACGAAGCGCTCCGCGATCGCCCGGCCGATGCCCCGGGTTGAGCCGCTGACGGCCGCCACCTTTCCCGCCAATCGCTGGCCCGGGGCATTCACGGACATCGGACCACCGCCACCGGCCGGACGATCTCCAGGCTACTCAAAGATGCCGACGGGCTCGCGGTAGGTCCCGAATACCTCGCGAAGCGCGCCCATGACCTCGCCCACGGTTGCGTACGCCCGCACGCACTCGAGCGTGTGAGGCATCAGGTTTTCTTCAACTGCGGCCGCGTCACGCAACCTCTCCAAGGCCCGTCGCACCTCGCCCTCCGAGCGCTGTGACCGCACCTCGTCCAGCCGCTCCAGCTGTTCTGTGAGTGCGGCCGGGTTGTGCTGATACAGCCTGGTTGGCGGTGGCTCCTCAGCAGAGGCGAAGATGTTCTCGCCGACGACCTTGCGTTCGCCATTCTCGACCGCCATCGAGTGCCTGTACGCCTCCTGCAGGACCAACCGCTGGATGTACCCCTCCTCGATGCACCTGGCCATGCCACCCCGCACCCGCACGTCCTCCATCAACTCGAGGATCCGCCGCTCGTACTCGTCGGTCAGAGACTCCACGAAGTAAGAGCCCGCAAGTGGATCGGCCGTGTCGGCGATGCCAGACTCGAAAGCGACGATCTGCTGCGTTCGCAGCGCCAGCAGCATGGCGTCCGAGTCGGGAATCTCGAACGCCTCCTGCCACGTGTTGACGGTCAGCGACTGCAACCCTCCCAGCACCAGCGCCATCGTCTCGACCGTGGCCCGCACGACGTTGTTCAGCGGCTGGCGGTGGCTGAACGTCGAGCCGCACGTCCCCGCAAACCAGAGGAATCGCCACGAGCGGGGATCCTTCGCACCGTACGTCTCGCGCATCAGACGCGCCCAGATCCGGCGTGAGGCGCGGTACTTGGCGATCTCCTCGAAGAAGTTCATGAAAGCGCCGAGATTCCAGGAAATGCGAGGCGCGAACGCGTCGACGGGGATGCCTCGTGAGATCGCCCGCTCGATGTACTCGCGCGCGTTGGAGATGCAGAAGGCCATCTCCTGGACCGCGTTCGCGCCCGACTCCCTGATGTGGTAACCGCACACCGAGATCGGGTTCGCACGAGGCATCACCCGGCTGCAGTACTCGAAGGTGTCCGCCACAAGCCGGAGCGACGGCTCCACTGGGAAAACGCAGGCGCCGCGGGCGAAGAACTCTTTCAGGATGTCGTTCTGCACGATCGGGCGAAGGACGGCCGGCGCCAGACCCTGCTTCTCGCCGGCCACCTGGTACAGCGCCAGGAACAGGAACGCAGGCCCGTTTATGGTGAAGCTGGTCGATATCTGATCGAGCGGGATACCGTCGAACAGCACTTCGAAATCGGCAAGCGAGTCGATCGCGACCCCGACCCGCCCTACCTCGGCTCGCCATTCCGGATGGTCCGAGTCGTATCCCATCTGAGTGGGCAGGTCGAGCGCTATCGAAAGCCCGGTCACACCCTCCTCCGCGAGCAGCCGGCGGTTCCACTCATTGGTCTCGCGGGGGGTCCGAAAACCCGTGTACGTCCGCATCGTCCAGAGCTTCTCGCGGTACATGAAAGGGTATGGGCCGCGCGTCATCGGATATTCGCCAGGGTCTCCAAGGTCGCGCGCATAGTCCAGGCCGGCGACATCGGCCGGCCCGTAGAGCGGCTTGATCTCAACCCCTGACGTCGTCTCAGCGGGGCGAATCTGACTGGTCTTTTGAGCCATTGGCAGTCCCCACGGACCTTACGTCATCCCTTTTATCACGACCGGCGCCAGACGAGCCGCTCTGTGATGTCCACCAGCTCGCCAACCAGCGCGTACGCCACAGGCAGCTGGCGCGCGGCCGCAAGTGCCTCCTCGCCCAATACCCGGATCTTCTCTTCCGCCTCGGCCAGGGCTCCGCTGTCGACCATCAGCTGGCGGAGGCTGGCGACATCTTTCACCTCCTCCGCCTCCGGGCACAGGTGCAGGGTGCGCGCCCACAGCCACGTTGGCTTGCGCTCCCGCAGATCCTCCCCGCTCGGCTTGCCGGTGAGCTCGGGGTCGCCGAACGCTCCCAGCACGTCGTCACGGAGCTGGAAAGCGATGCCGGCCGGGATTGCGTAGCTGCTGACGGCCTCTATCAGCGGGTCGGACGCGCCCGCCAGCGCCAGGCCCAGCTGGATCGGGCGCTCCACCGTGTAGCTCGCGGTTTTGTATCGATTGACCGTGAGGGCTTCAGCCTCGGTCACGCGGCGTGAGTGTGCGGCGAGCACGTCCAGGTACTGGCCCAGAGTGACCTCGGTTCGCAGCCGGTTGTACACACCCTGGGCTCGCGCCAGCCGCTCCGGAGTGAAGCCGGAAGCAGCAAGGAGCTGATCCGCCCAGATCAGGGCCAGGTCACCCAGCAGGATTGCCGCGCTTGGCCCGAAGCGGTCGGGTTCGACCTGCGCGGCTCTGGCAAGAACGATTTGACTGGCCGGCCGGCCACGTCGCGTCGGCGAGCGATCAATCACATCGTCCTGGATCAAGGCGAAGGTCTGCAGGAGCTCCAGCGCGGCCCCGACCCTGATCATGGGAGCGTCGACCGGGGCGCCGCCCGCCCGATATCCCCAGGCTGCCAGCTGGGGCCGCAGCCGCTTGCCGCCAGCGACGGCGGACTCCAGCTCGTCCACCAGCGGACCGAGTCGTGCGTCAATCGAGAGCGCCACGACCCGCATCTCTGACAGGAATCCGCGCAGCTCCAGTTCCAGGCGGTCCTCAAATTCTTTCATCAAGCAGACTTCTTAACAAGTTCCATGATTCTGCTGGTTGCGGTGAAATGGTTGCGGACCGGGCACAGCTGATCGAGCAGATCCTCGACCACATCCAGCTGTTGGGCACCGAAGTCGACAGGCTGAGCGGAGCGGCCGCTGTCTTCATTGGACTCAACCGTACCGATCTGCGTGCACTCCAGGTGTTGCGAACGTCCGGCGGCATGACCGCAGGCGACCTGGCCCGAGCGCTACAGGTCACCAGCGGCGCCACAACGCGCGTCATTGACAGCCTCGTCGCCGCCGGGCATGCCAGACGTGAGCCGGACCCGTCGGACCGCCGTCGCGTGCTGATCAAGCTCAGCCCGGAGGCTGAGCGCATCGTCGACCGTTCTTTCGAGCAGCTCCGCAACCAGGCCAGGCTGCTGCTCGAGTCCTACACGGACGAGGAGCTTGGCACGGTAGCCAGGTTCCTGACTGACGTTCGCTCTTTGATCCGTGCGCACACCCGCCGGTTGTCCCAGCGCGCACTTTCGTGACGCCGCCCAGCCTACCGTAGCCTGACCTGGAAGCTCTGCATCTGCATCATGGTCGGCATGATTGCATCGCGACGGAACAGCCATCCTGTCAGGGTCGGGATCAAGCTCTCACAGCAGCTCTGCACCATCGAGCAGCAGCGCGCCGTATGGGCGCTGGCCGACGAGGCCGGTTTCGACCACCTCTGGATCTTCGACCACTTCAACCCCATCGGAAGCGGGCCCCTCGACGGCGTGATCTGGGAGGGCTGGACGCTGCTCGCCGCAATGACTGAAGCAACCCGACGAGTGCGGATCGGCAACATGGTCACCGGCAACACCTACCGCCACCCGGGCGTGCTGGCCAAGATCGCGACCACCGTCGACCACCTCTCAGGCGGCCGGCTGGAGTTCGGCCTTGGCGCAGGCTGGGCCGAAGCGGAGCACACGATGCTCGGCCTCGACTTTCCTGGCGTCGGTGAGCGGCTGCGCCGGCTCGACGAAGCCTGCACGGTGGTCAAGAAGCTGTGGACCGAAGAGGAGGCAGACTTCGAGGGGCGCTACTACAGGCTGACCGGCGCGCAGGTCTACCCCAAGCCTTTACAGCAGCCCTGGCCGCCCGTCTGGATCGGCGGTGGCGGGGAGCAGAGGACTCTGCGAGTCGTGGCCAGGCACGCGGACGTCTGGAACTTCGCCGGCGGTCCGGTCGAGACGGCGGTCCACAAGTCCGAGGTGTTGGAGCGCCACTGCGCGGAGGTTGGCCGGGATCCTGCCGAGATTCGCCTGTCCGTCCAGCTCCGATACGGCGGCGACGACCTGGAGCTGCTGCTAGCCGAGGCTGAGAGCTTCTGTCAGGCTGGGTTCACCGAGCTGATCGTGATCGTGAGCGAGCCCGACTCGCTGGGCAAAGCCGAAGCGGTCGCCCGCGAGGTTCTGCCACGGTTCCGTGGCTGATCGCCAGCCGTTCCGCCTCGACGGCCGAGTGGCTCTGGTCACAGGCGCGGGTTCCGAGCGTGGTATCGGGCGCGAGATCGCCCGGGTGTTCGTGGGAGCCGGGGCGAACGTGGCCCTCGCCGACGTCGACGGCGCGGGCGCCAGCCGCAACGCAGCCGAGCTAGGCGCGCGCTCGATCGGCCTGGTGATGGACGTCACCGTCCCCGCGTCGGTGGCGGAAGCGGTAGCCGAAGCGCAGCGGCGGCTGGGACCGATCGACATCCTGGTGTCCAACGCGGGCATCTCACGCAGCACAGCCGTGTGGGACGTCTCTCTGGAGGAGTTCGACCAGGTCATGGGCATCAACGTCCGTGGCGGGTTCATCTGCATGCAGGCGGTGCTGCCTGACATGCGAGCCCGCGGCTGGGGGCGGGTGATCTGGCTCAGCAGCATCGCGGGCAAGCAAGGGGGTGGCATCTTCGGTGCAGCGCACTACGCCTGCAGCAAGGCCGCCCTGATCGGCCTCTGCCAGGGCGCGGCACGCGAGTTGGGGCCGTACGGCATCACCTCCAACGCGATCGCTCCCGGCATGGTCGACACCGACATCTTCCAGGCGGCCGGCGCCACGCCAGAGCGCAAGGCTGAGGTCGCTGAGCGGGTGCGGACGACTGTGCCCGCACGCCGGGTGGGCGTGACAGCGGACATCGCCGCGGCGGCGCTGTTTCTGGCCTCAGAGGAGGCGGGCTACGTGACGGGTGAGGTGATGGACGTGAACGGCGGGGCCTACTTCGACTGAACTTGGCCGCGCGTGGGCCGTTTGTGCGCCGCTCCGTGAAGATTTCGGTGCATTCGCCGGCGATGGCACGGGTCGCCCGTCGCCAGGAGATGCGGTCGCCGTGGGACCCAGCTTCGCACACGCGAGCGGCTCCGCACGCGACTGGTTCCTTCAGCACCTGGCGCCGAGCCGCGTTCGAGCGCCCGCGACCACCTGTTAATCTCCGCTTTCCAGCAGCTCCCCGAGCTCCGCGTGGAAGCCCTCGACGATGGTTTGCGGATCCGGAACGAGGCCCACGTCCGACGCCACACCCATCAGCACCTCGCCGGCGTAGGTGAGAATGCTGATGCCCAACCCCAGGCGTCCGGACTGCGGGACCCAGAACATGGCTCGCTTCAGCGGCTCGCCAGCCAGGTAGAGCGGCTCGCGCGGCCCTGGGACGTTGGTCAGCACCACCGACGCCTTGCTGCCAAAGAACTGGATCGGCAGCGGCTGCAGCCGGCTGGGCAGGAAGCCGATCGCGTTCAGGGCCCCGAACGCGACCACGGGCTGCAGCGAAGACTTGAGCTCATCCATTCGTCGTTTGATCTCGGCCAGCCGTTCGCGCGGCGCCTCGAAGCCCAGCGGCAAGGCCAGGAACACCACGCCGAACTGGTTGCCCAGCCTGTGGGCCTGCTCCAGCGGACGCAGGTTGACGGGCACCGTGGCTCGGACGTCCATTCCCGCAACGTCCTCG
>DATFWQ010000250.1:0-23457 GCA_035259145.1 Candidatus Dormiibacterota bacterium
GCAGGCCTCAGACTCACTCGCGTACGGTCGCTCAGGGGCGGCCCATCGTGGTGGCGATGTCGGCCTCGTTCCCCGCGGCGTCGGCCAGCGTCCACCACGAGGGCGCAAATGTGTCGCGCACCATCCGGCCGCCGGCGGCGAGCGCCGCCGCGATGCGAGCCTCCGCCTGCTCGTACGGCACCCATATCGCAACGTGGATCGCGCCGCCGGCGCCGGGGCGCGGCTCATGCATTTGCTCGAACCAGAACGACGGCCCCCGACTGCGCGGATCGAAGAGGTCCTCGTCGGGGCTGTCGCGCCGCGGCTCATACCCGAGAACTGCCCGCCAGAATGGCAGCACCTCGGCGGTAACGGTCGCGCCGGGGATGACAAGCAGGCTCTGGACTGCCGACGGGTCGGCAGAGAGGCCCAGCTCTCGGGCAGCTGCCGAGATCTGGCGGGCCAGGTCGACGTCGCGCCCACTCATCCCGCAGTAGTCGTCGGTGATCGTGATCAGGCGCACGGTCACGCCGTCTCGACGCACGTCCACGTCCGGGTGGTGGTCGTCGACGCCCGGCAGCACGCTGATCGCCTGGACGAGCCGGGCGCCTGCCGCCAACGACCCGGTCCGGAAGTACGCGCACGCACCGTCGCCGAGGACGCGCCAATTCTCGACGCCCTCGGACTCGTGGAACTGCGTCGGGCTGATCCGGTCGGTCATGCAGGCTTCCTTGGCACCGCCATTGTGGCCAATTTCGATTACATCGTTCGCCGGCCGCCCTCAGTTGCAGGCGGCGAGCACGGCGTCGCTGACCTCGCCGAGGTGACGAAAACCCTCGTCGATGCCTGGTTGAAGATTCATCAGATAGACGAAGACCAGTCGCCGGGTGGGATCGGCCCAGGTGACGCAAGAGGCGTTGCCTGCGTGACCGAAAGCCTGGCGACTGCTGATTCCACCCATCACCCGGCTCATGTCTCGGGGGTCGGAGCCGGGTCCGCCAAGCTGGAAGCCCTGTGCCCACCGGACGGGCCGGTTGATGAAGGCGTCCACCTCGCCGTCGCTGGACGGCTGCCTGGCCTCAGCGATCGTCCTCTCCTCGAGCAGCCGCACACCGTCCAGCTCTCCGCCCATCAGCAGCATCTTGTAGAGGCGCGCGAGCTGGCGGGCGGTGGCCGAGATACCCGCCGCGGGAATGACGGCCTGGCGAATCTTGCGGCGGTTGAAGACGACCTGGTTGATCCACTCGCTCGGGTGTCCCGCCCGGACCCGTACACGCCGCGGCCACAGCTCGTCGGGAAGGCCGAGCCAGACCGCGTCGAGACCCAGCGGAGCGAGGAGCTCGCTCCTCAAGAAGTCACGCACGGGCACGCCAGTGACTCGGCGCACGAGCTCACCGAGGATGAACCCGTAAGTGATGAAGTGATAGGCCGCAACCTGCCCCGCCGCCCAGCGAGGGCGAGTCTGTTCCGCGTCGCGAACCGACAGGTCCCAGTTTGACATGTGAAGTACCGTTCGCAGGAGGCTGCCGGCCACGGGCACGCCGGCGCGGTGCTGCAGCACGTGGCGCACCGTGATTGCTCCCTTGCCCCGCTGGCCGTACTCGGGCCAGTATGCAGCCACCGAATCGTCGAGTGAAAGCATGCCCCGCTGCGCAAGCAGGTGCACCAACAATGCCACGAAGGGCTTGCTCGCCGAGTAGATCAGGAAGAGGGCGTCCTTCGGGCATCCGAAGGAACGGTCGAGCACGACCTGTCCCTCACGAAGCACGCACAGCTGCGCCGCGGTCTTCCTGGCCCTCACCAACTCCAGCGCTCGATCGAGAGCGACGGAATCCATGCCCACCGAATTCGGCGAGCATTCAGCCCCGGCGATCATCCAGGCGGTCACCTCTACGCCCGTGATGCGGCGGTCTCTGCCTCAGATGCCCTCAGTGTACGGACGAGGAGCGTGATAGCCGCGGCCAGGAACCAGACCCCCTGGATGATCGACAGAGCGACGACAACAGCCAGGATCGGAGCGAAGAGGTAGACCACCCCTGAGACCGCAAAAGCGCCCCCAACGACAAGTGACAGATACCCCAACACCCGAGGAAGCACACGTGAGTCGAGGATGACGGCACCCAGCGGAAAGAAGACTGCCGGCGCCGCGAGCATGGGAAACAGCCGCTGCGCGGTCTTGATCAAGTCGAGGCTGACCGACACAGTCGTTGGATTCCCGCTGACCCCGCCCTGCACGGCGCCGAGATAGAACGTGACCTCGAGGAGGCTCACGCCCACGAGGACGATGCAGCCAAACACCGTCATCACGCCCCAGAAGCGTGTTGTGGCACCAGCCATGTGGACGATGGCGACAGCGAAGACAACAGACAGGAAGGATCCAACACCCTGGAGCCAGGAACCCAGCATGATGGAATCGAGGT
The DNA here is from genome assembly GCA_035259145.1 of Candidatus Dormiibacterota bacterium. Taxonomy (GTDB): domain Bacteria; phylum Chloroflexota; class Dormibacteria; order Dormibacterales; family Dormibacteraceae; genus CF-161. The sequence continues at coordinate 2,400 of DATFWQ010000250.1, forward strand.
ACTGCCTGCCCCAGGCCATCACCTCGGTGATCGAGGCGTTGGCCGGCGGGCCGGGATTGAGATTGAAGGACACGATGACCATGGTGACCCCGAGAACGCCGCAGAGGGCGCTCAGGATCCGGAATCGTCGAGTTGGCAAGATGGGCCTCCCTTGGCTCTGGTCCCCCACTGAGGTACCGTGATTTGCTAGATCCTCTTGTAGTTTGAGAGTCTAGCTGCTAGATTGTCAAGCAATGTCCCCCGCTGATCGTCCTCTGGTCGAGGCCGTGCTCGCGGAACTGCGGGCCCTCGCCGCCGAGATCGACCGGCTCGACCGGCTTGCGGCCGATCGCTACGGACTGAACCGGACAGACCTCCATAGCCTGGAGATCGTGGGGAGCAGCGGCGGCCTCACTCCTACCGACCTGGCCCAGGCCCTGGGTTTCACGACGGGCGGGGTCACGACGGTCATCGACCGCCTTGAGCGCGCCGGCTACGCCCGACGCCGGCCTGACCCCGGGGACCGCCGGCGGGTGGTCGTGGAGCCAACCGAGCTGACCGCAGAACGCGACGCCGAGGTCTTCGGGCAGCTGATCCTGAGCACCCAGCAGATCGCCGCCACCTACACCGACGCCGAGCTGGCCGTGATCCGGGACTTCCTAGAGCGCAATCGTATGGCCATGGCGGCTCACGGCGATGCTCTGCAGAGCCATGACTCCGTGGAACCCGACTCCAGCGAGCGATGACTTGCACTGTCTCACCCGGGTCGGCACGCACTGCGTCCGTTCCCCAAAGTAGAAGCCCGTGATGGCGGCCAGCAGGCCTTCGAGCGAGCTCAGAAATGGTGTTCACGATTTGCGGCTGCTGTGTTTGATCGCCATCGGGACCGATCCCGAACATCAGCACGCGAAACACGGCGATGCCCAGGATTAGAAGCGTGCGTTGACGGGAAGCCGATTCGCGATGACGCAAGGTCACCAATTTTCTGATGTGCCTCGGATATTCTCTTGCCAGTGGACCTGGCTACATTCATCGCTCAGCGAGAAAACCAATGCCTGGACCTGGATGGCGCCTATGGCTGCCAGTGCGTAGACCTGGCCGACGCCTGGGCCGACAACCTGGGCCACCCGCTGCCACTCGTGGAGGGGGCTAAGGACTTCGCTGGCCAGAACATTCCCGGCTGGGTCTGGATCGCCAATGGCCAGGAAAACTTCCCCGAGCCGGGTGATCTTGTGGTCTGGAACTCCCAGATCGGACCCAATGGCCACGTGGCCGTCTGCATCGGGCCGGCGGACGCGAATACATTCACCAGCCTGGATCAAAACTGGTTCGGTGCCAACTCGCTGACCGGCAGCGCCGCGGCCCGGGTCCCTCATCACTACTTCGGCGTGGCCGGCTGGCTGCGACCCGGCTCCGGAGTTTCAGCCTCTGGAGTTTCAGCCTGGGACGGTTCCTACCCGATGCCGGACCCGCCGCCCGCGTCGACCGGGGTGGACGTGACCTACACCGGCCGAATCCTGCCGGTGGACGGTGGGGCCAAGCCGCCCCATTGGTTCGATGGCCCAGACGGGCAGGACATGGGGGAGGCCCCGATTGGGGCGGGAGTCACTACATCCCACGCGGTCTACGATGGCGTCAATTGGTGGGACCGCATCGCCCCGGGTACCTGGTGGCTGCTGGATGCAGCCATAGACGGCCGGGATGAGGCACACCCCGCCGGTCAGACACCGGTGACCGTGTGGAATGAGGCTCAGAAGCCTGGGCCGTAAACCGTAAACCAACCGCCGTCAGCTCAATCATGCGGGCCCTCGACACGCGTGCAAGAGTTCCTTAGCCTTAGCGCGCGCGTCAACCGACGTGGTAGTTCGTCATCTTCAAGGTGTAGTCGGGAGTTTGCACGATCGATACCCAGAGCTTTGCGAAGTTGCCGCTGTGCGTCTTGACGGCGACGAGCTGGCCAGCTGCCAGATCGATGATGCGCACGTTGCTGTAGGAGAGTCCCTCCAGCTTGATGGGATCGAGCGCGTTGTAGTCAGCGAGGCTCCTGGCTCCGAACTGGTCGACCTGCGCACCGTTGCTGATAGCCAGCATGCCAGTCTGGCGTTCTGGTAGCGCGATGTCCTCCTCTCCGCATTGCGCCTGGCCTGTGTCGAGATTGAAGCACTGACCAAGGCGCAGTCTCAGACCCTCAGTTGCGTACAGGACGGATACCGAGGGCGTCGGAGTTATCGATCGCGCCGGGGTAGCCGGTCTGTAGTAGATGATGCCGGTGGCCACAAGCGCGCTCAGCAATCCCGCCAGAGCTGTCACGGCTCCTAGCAGTGCGGTGATGACCTTCGCCAGCAAGGACAGCGGTTCCCAGTAGTCCCTCAGTCGGCCCCTGGACCTGGCCGGCCTTGCATTGTTGGCGTTACTCGCCGCGGGCCAATCCTTGTGGCCGGGACCGCCACTGTCTGCCATGAACCTTCTCCTGCAGGCGGAACGCAGCAAGGTAGCACACCGTTACTGGCGTGGCAGAGACTTACTGGTCCTCGCACTCCCTGCCCCAGCAGCCTCGGAGCCGGGCCCGAAACCGGCGGTTGTGGGGCGTCAGTCGCGGGAGGCCGGTTGCGGCTGGATTCCGCGCCTCACAGCTTCGGCAACCAGCTCTGAGCGGGAGTCGATGCCAAGTTTGGCGAAGACGTGGATCAGGTGCGTCTTAACGGTCGCGCGTGAAACAAATAAACGTGCGGCGATCTCGGGATTGCTCAGGTGCTGGCCCACCAGGCGGACCACCTCCAGCTCGGTCACGGTGAGGCTGGCCCAGCCGGCGGTCGGACGGCGCCGCCCACCTCGCCCGCGCGCGGCATACGCGATCGCTTCGTCCGCCGTGAGCCTTGCGCCCTCGGCCCAGGCGGCCGCGAAGTCATCCTCGCCGAGCTTCTGCTTGACTTTTGTGAGACCCCCATAGTGCGCGTCGCGGTCGATCGCAAGGCGATAGCCGAGGGTCGTCCGCCGAGACTCCGCCGCCGCCCACAGCCGAACCGCTTCCTTATTGCTGTCCTGGTCGGCCGCCAGCCGGCCCAGCAGCTCCAGAGCATCCACCACGCCAATCTGATCGCCTGCGTCAAGGGCCAGCTTCATGGCTGCATGCGTGAGTGACTCGGCTTTCTGCGGGTCACCCTGGCGGGCTCGAAGCTGGGCCCGAACCCGGGCGGCCCGCCCGAGGATCCAGGTCAGCTCTCCTGAGTGTGCGAGGGGGGTGGCTTCCTCGAGGCTGGCCTCTGCACTTTCCAGAGCACCCAGCGCGAGCTGCGCCTCCGCCAGGACAACCAGCGGCAGAGATGCGTAGCGTGACATCGGGGACGACCGAATGACGTCGGCGGCTGAGCTCAGGGTCTCTTTGGCCTGAGCAAAGTCACCATCGGCTAGCTCAATACAGCCGGCAAGCCATCTGACGGCGGGTTCCACTGACTGGCCCGACCCTCCGGCCGCATCCGAACCACGGACTGCCGCCAGGCTCTCCTCGATGGCAGCGCGAGCCGAGGCGAGGTCGCCGCGAAGCATCGCCACCCAGCCAAGGCAGAAACCACACTTCCACACCATGGTCTCATCGACCTGGCGGCCCTCAGCCAGTGCCGGTTCGAGGAGCTGAGCGGCATCGGCCAGCCGTCCCTGGATGATCGCAATGAATCCCGCGGTCCACATGGCCGTATAGAGGACGGAGGAATGACCGCCGGCCTTCGCACCGTCGATCGCCTCCTCGGCCAGTCGCCGGGCCTCGTCGGGGTCGGACTGGAACAAGCGGAACAGCACGAACGTGAACGATGTCAGGTAGCTGAGCATGAGCAGCCTGCCGGCCATGGGAGAACCCGGCACCGGAGCCAGGGAGCGAGCGTCTTCAAAGTAGGGCCGCATTTCGCTAGCGCCGCCGGCCAGGGCCGCCATTACGCCGAGGGCGGAAAGCGCAAACGCTTCTTCGTGTTTGTCGCCGGCTGTGCGGGCCAGGCCGAGAGCCTCGCTCGCCCACCCGGGCACCTCGCCGAGCCCGCGTCCCGAGCTGACCGCGAAGAGGCACTGGACGTTTCGTAGCTGTGCCCGGAGCAGCGGCGGAATCTCAGGAGCTCGACTCGCGGCAGGCCCCAACCACGTCTCGGCTTCCGTGTATGCCGCATGCAGCAACCATGGGGTCGCCAGGGCGACCACCAGCCTACCCAGGGCCACCGGTTCGTCGCGGTCGCGGCTCCAGGCGAGTGCCGCCCGCAGGTTGTCCTGGTCACGGCGCAGTTGAGCACGCCACCGCTCATCGCCATGGCTCAGCGCCCGCGGCTCTGCGGCTTCCGCCAGCCCCAGGTAGTAGTCACGATGGCGAGTTCGCAGCAGCTCGACTTCCTCCGCTTCATCAAGATGCTCGGCGGCGAACTGGCGGACCATCTCCAGCATCCTGTAGCGAGCCTCAGCCTGGCCGCCCCTGTTCTCGGCGATGACCAGGGAGCGGTCGGTAAGCGCCGCCAGCAGCTCGAGGGTCGCAGCCGGGCACACGGCCAGCGCAGCCTCGACGTCAAACCCCCCGGCGAACACCGAGAGCTGGCGCAGCAGCGTGCGTTCGGGATCTGACAGCAGCTCGTAACTCCAGTCAAAGGAGGCCTCAAGGCTTGCCTGTCTGCGTGGCGCCGTGCGGGGCCCACTGGCCAGGACCGCGAAGCGATCCTTCAGGCCCGCGGCAATGTGGGCCGGATCGAGTGCGCGCGTACGGGCTGCAGCAAGCTCGATGGCCAGGGGCAGACCGTCCAGCCGCCGGCAGATGGCGAGTACGGCGGGCCTGTCATCGTCGTGGAGCTTGAACCGCGGCAGCGCGTGCCGGGCGCGGTCGGTGAAGAGATCGACCGCGTCTGCCTCGGCTAACGACGGCACAGCCCAGGTGACCTCGCCGCCGACCCCCAGTGGCTCTCGACTGGTGGCAAGGATTTTCACGTTCCGCGCCGACTCGAGCAGGCTGGCCGCAACTTCGGACGCTGACTCAACGACGTGCTCGCAGTTGTCGAGCAACACCAGCGCCTGGCGCGAGGCGAGGTAGCGGCCTACCGCCTCGGCCCACGTCCTCCCCGGCCCCGGCTCCCTCACGCCAACGGTCACCGCCACCCGGTCCCACACAAACTCGCCGCCGGATAAGGGCGAGAAGTCGACGAACCACACCCCATCAGGATTGCCGTCGGCAAGGCGGTCGGCCAATTGCATCGCAAGCCGCGTCTTGCCGGCGCCACCTGGCCCGGTAAGGGTGAGCAGGCGATTATCAGCCAGCAGCGCAGCGGCCTCGGCCAGTTCGGCCTCGCGGCCGATGAAGCGAGTGAGCGAAATGGGAAGCCTGGTGGACACCTGGGAGCCCATCAGTGGGCCTGAGTCTCCCACATTGTCGGCTGATACGGACCGCTCAAGCACGCGCAGGTCGTGAAAAAATTGCGCGCTCGACGCCTGGTCCTTGGCGGGAACACGGACGAAACGCCAATGCCCGAGCGAGTCGGCGGCCGGACAGATCCCGATACCCGCTGCCGCGGCCAGGTAGTGCTAGCAGCCCCATGAGCTCGGGTGGTACCCACAGTGGACATCGATCCGGGTGAGGACCATCATCGGCTCGGTGGAGCGGTCATCGTCGGCATCCCGTTGGCCTATGGCTTCGTCCAGCTCCTTGGCGCGGTGTTGCTCAACTCGCCCTTCGTCTTCAACCCGATCCGTATGCTGGCGATGCTGGTGTTCATAGTCGCCGTGGCGTCAGTCGCGACGATCGGACCCGTATGGACGGCTTCCAGGGTCAGGATCGCCGACACCCTTCGTTATGAGTAGTCCCAATGGCCAGTAACGGTGTCGCCTACCGCCTGACCGGAGGAGGCCGGGTCACGGTCTTCATCACACAGAGCCTGGGGTTCGCCAGCGCGGAATGGTGGCCCATCCAGGACGAGCTCAGTGCGCACGCCCGCGTCCTCACGTGGGACCGGCCGGGATACGGCGAAAGCGGCCCTCCGCTCTCGCCCCGGACGGTCGGGAACGTCGCGGCGGAGGCTCTGGAGCTGCTGGCCCGAGTCGCGCCGGACGGCCCTCTTGTTGTGGTCGGGCACTCGCAGGGCGGCCTCTACACCAACGCCATCGCCCGGCTTGCTGGACATCGTGTTGCCGGCGTGGTTCTGCTCGATCCCGCCCATCCCGACAACTCAAGGCTTCGCCGCGAGCTTCCCGCGAAGCTGTTTCGCGGCAGTGGCTCCGACCTGTCTGGCCGTATGCGTGTGGCTCGAACCATGGCCAGGCTCCGGCTGATCGGGGCGCTCAAGCCTCTGATGAGGAGGCAACCGCCGTTTACCTACTGCTCACAGCACTCGCGCGAAGCTGTCGACGCGATGTGGCGACACCTCACGCGCGCTCAGGCCTACGACGCGGCGCTGGCCGAGTACGAGGAGCTCGAGTACCGTACCTCTACCGCCGCGCTCGAGGCGCTGGGGCCCTTTCCGTTGGTGCCGCTCGCTGTCCTGGTCCACGATCCCGCGGTGATGATCGAGTTCTTCGTGAGGTATGGCCACCTGCCGCGGACCGCCGGAGAGCGCGTTGAGACGCTCTGGGGCGAACTCCTTCGCGATCACGGGAGACTCAGTCCGCTGGCACAGGTCGAGACCGTGGTCGGCTCAGGCCACCTGATCCACCTGGAGCAGCCGCACACAACCCTGTCGCGAATCGTGACGGCGATCGATAGCCAAAGAGGCTGCTGATCGCCTTCCTGGTCGGCAAGCGCTACGGGCCATCAAGGATCCCTGCCCAGCTCACCGATGGGATGTCCTACTAGACCCCTACCAGTGGTAGCATAGTAGTATGAAGCTGAGCGTCAGCCTCCCCGGCGAAGACGTCGAGTTCCTCGACGCCTACGCAAAGGCGCAGGGCTACGACTCGAGGTCGGCCGTCCTGCACAAGGCGGTGAGGTTGCTGCGCGCAAGCGAGTTAAGCACAGCTTACGAGTCCGCCTGGCGAGAATGGATCGGTAGCGGAGAGGCTGAGGTCTGGGAGACTACCAGCGCCGACGGCCTCTCCTCCTGATGCGCCGCGGAGAAATCCGAGTCGTTGACCTGGATCCCACTCGCGGCTCGGAGACCAGCAAGCGGCGTCCGGCTGTAATCGTGAGCAACGACGGAGCCAATGCCGCGGCGAGTCGGGTCGGGCGCGGTGTGATCACCGTCGTTCCCATCACCTTAAACATCCAGCGCGTGTATCCCTTCCAGGTGCTGCTTCCTGCGGAGGCTACTGGCCTTCGCGAGGATTCGAAGGCTCAGGCGGAGCAGGTCAGGTCGGTTGCAGTCGAGCGCGTCAGTGAGCAGGTTGGCCAGGTTCCGGCCGCGATCATGCTTCAGCTAGATGAGGCTCTGCGACTTCATCAAGCGCTATGAGCTGACTCCGGCGCACCCACGAAGCCAGGCATGCCCAGGCGTCAAGCCGGCTCGAGTGACATGAAACGACCGGGTGTGGCGTCGTGTCGAGGAAGGAGAGTCGCGCGGGATCCGGCTGAGTTCCTGGCGCTGCGCGACAGGGTCCGGGTGAAGGTTGTCCGCTGGCAACAGGCCGATTCTCCCTGGAGACGCTCGGCCGCGACCCCAGCCGGCGCTCTGTGATTGCTGGGTACCCGAAGCGTTTCTACAATCGCGTCATGGCCGGTCCGATCTCCTGGCCACTGCTGCCTGTGCCGCCAGGTCCGCCGCTTGATCGCGTCCACCCGGAAGGCTGCGGTCGGTGGCAGACCGCGTTCGGAGCCGGCTTCGGCTGCAACTGGGACCGACAGGAGATCGAGCTCCTTCGGTACGCGGCCTCTGTGGAGGTCGTCCTGGTGGCGCTTACATTCGCCTGCGGCGCGGGCATGCTTCTGGTGACTGCGATGCCATGGCACAGACGGTCACCGCGCTGGACAGCGTTGCATGGCCTCGGCATGGTCGTACTTGCGCTTGCGCTGGGTGCGCACCTCACCGGGCTGTACCTGTACGGCACATCCCTCGCCCTGCGCATGATCGTCGCTTCCGCTGTCCCGGTCCTCGGGATCGCGGCGAGCGCCCTTCTGATGCCGAACGTCGTCGGCGCCGTGAGGTGCCTGCTGGGCCTGCGGCCACCTGTCTCGTCACGGCCCGGCCTCCCGAATCGCTGAGAGTTCACAGTCGAGGAACTCAGAACACCGGAGCTGGCCGCCGCCCGGGCCCTATTCGACCGCCCGGCTGCACCCAAACCGTCTACCCGGCGGTCTTGGACAGGAGTCGGTGCACGAGCGCGACCGCCATCGCACCCTTCCCCGATGGCCGCCGAGGATCGCTTCATCGGACCCGTAACGCACGTCCCCCGCGGCGAACAGGCCGGGCAGACTTGTCTCGAGCTGGAACAGACCCTACTTTGCGATCAGCGGAGGTGCGAACCGTCGGTTGCGGGGTCGATCCTGGCCGCGGCCCCGGTGAACACCACGTCGACCACGAAGTGCCCGTATGCCGCGTCAAGAGGGCCGCTGCGCAGGAGCAGACGGTGGTACAGCGCGCCGAAGACAACCTCCAGGATGGCTTCCGGTTCCAGCGACGCCGGTAACTGTCCGAGCTGCTGCGCCCGTCGCAGCCGCTCCGCGAGCGGCGCGCGGCGTCCCTTGACGAATCGCTCGAGCGCGTCCTGCGCGAGTGCCGGGTCCTGCTGTGACTCGGCGATGAGCGCGGCCACGTGCGGGCCGAAGTTCGGGTCAGCGTGGCGCCTGATCAGGTTGCCGACGACGATGCGCATATCTGCAACGACGTCGCCCGTGTCGGGAATGGTCACTGACTCGGCCACCTCGCGTTCGAGGGCCTCCAGCAGGACGGCCCCCTTCGACGCCCACCAGCGGTAGATGGTCTGCTTCGAGGCGCCTGCACTGGCTGCGATCGCCTCGACCGAGAGCTTCGCGTAGCCCTCCTCACGACACAGGGCGAGGGCCGCGTCGAGGATTGCAAGCCGGGAGCTCTCCCTCCGTCGGGACACCGGCTGGGCGGTCTTTCCGGTGGCCACGCGCCGATGGTATCAGCAAACGAGACGGAACGCACCGTCTTGACGGGCCGCCCAGCACCCTGCTAGAGTGACGGAACGGTCCGTCTCGTCTCGACTCGGCAAAGGTCCGATCCAGACGCCGTATCGACGAGGCTCTGACTGTGACCTCAGGAGGTTGCAATGCGCGCGACGAATCCCCGATTGGTGGTCGACGGCCTGGTATTCCCCGAAGGCCCCCGCTGGCGAGACGGCCGGCTGTGGCTCTGCGACTTCGAGCTGTGGCTGCCCGACCGAAAAGGACGTGTGCTGGTGGTCGACGAGGGTGGCACGGCGCGGACCGCCGTCGACCAGGTGCCGGCGCGGGGTCTGGGGTGGCTGCCCGACGGGCGTCTGCTCATCGTGGCCGGCCGATCCCTACTCGCCCTGGAGGCGGACGGCACCCTGACCGAGCACGCCGACCTTTCCGGGGTCACGTCCTACTCGTGCAACGAGCTGGTTGTCGATGCCTCGGGCCGAGCGTATACGGGCGCAGTAGACACCGTCGGCGGTGGCATCCCGGGTCCGACCCTGACGGAGCTGATCGTCGTGCAGCCCGACGGGCGGGCGGAGGTCGCCGACACCGCCATCCGCGTCCCGAACGGCTTCATGATCACGCCTGACGGTGGCACCCTGATCGTCGCCGAGAGCCGGGGGCAGTGCCTTACGGCGTTCACCATCGCCGGCGACGGTAGCCTCGGCCACAAGAGGGTGTGGTCGGAGGTGCCGGGAATGGTCCCTGACGGTCCCTGCCTCGATCAGGAAGGCTGCGTGTGGTTCGCGGACGCGACCGGCAACGCCTGCGTGCGGGTGGCGGAGGGCGGCAAGATCAAGGAGCGCGTCGAAACCGACCAGGGCGCCTATGCATGCGCCCTCGGCGGTGCAGACGGCCGGACCCTGTTCGTCATGACGAGCACTTTTCCCAGTGGTGACTCCTTCGATCCACGGCCAGGCAAGATCGTCGCCTACGAGGTGGACGTGCCAGGCATAGGGACGCCCTGAGACTATCTGCTCTGAGCTGAGGAGGTCGGGATGCGCAAGATCGTCGCCGGGCTGTTCATCTCGCTCGACGGGGTGGTGGAAGCGCCCGACCGGTGGCGGTACCGGCCCTTCACCAGCGAGATGGCCGAGGCGCTGTCGGTCGGAGTAGCGGAGGCCGACGCCATCCTGATGGGCCGTCGCCTGTACCAGGAGTTCGCCGCCTACTGGCCGAGACAGGGCAGCGACGTGACGATGGCGGACTTCCTGAACCACGCGCCCAAGTACGTGGTGTCCTCCACTCTCGCCACGCCCCTCAAGTGGGCCAACTCCCGCCTGGTCACTGGCGACCTCGCCGACGAGCTGACGAAGCTCAAGGAACAGCCGGGCAAGAACATCCAGGTTCCGGGCAGTCCCACACTGGTGCGGTGGCTGCTCCGCGAGGGGCTGCTCGATGACCTCTCCCTCTGGATCTTTCCGGTCCTGGTCGGGCGCGGCATGCGCCTCTTTGACGAAACGACCGGCCATGTGGAGCTCGAGCTCGTGGCATCGAGAACGTTCGGCTCCGGCGTGCTGAGCGCCACGTATCGCCCGGTGAGCGTGACGAGGCCAGCGGGGCGCGGAAGCATCGACTGAGCGCCGCAGCTGTTGAGGTCGCCACGACCCGATCTCTCCGGGCACTCCACGAGCACCGGCTGACGCAAGGAATAGGAGCACTCTCTTGCTGGTACACGCAATGCAATGAGCACCGATATGGCCCAGATCAACAGCGACGTCATCACTCAGTTCAGGACGAACGGCGGAGAGATCAAAGAAGGAATGTTCAAGGGATCGCCGATCGTGCTGCTTACCACGAGGGGCGCCAGGACCGGGGCGACGCACACGACGCCGCTCGTCCACACGCGCGACGGGGATCGCTATGTGGTCATCGCCTCCAAAGGCGGCGCCCCCACCAACCCGGCCTGGTATCACAACCTGGTCGCCAACCCGATCGTCACCATCGAGGTCGGCCGCGAGAAGTTCGAGGCGAGAGCGACTGCGGCCAGGGGCGAGGAGCGCGACCGACTCTTCAACGCACAGGCGGCGTTGATGCCTGGCTTCGCCGCGTACCAGCGAAATACGACCCGCCGGATCCCCGTGATCGTGCTCGAGCGCGTTTAGCCGCTCGCGTCCAGGCTGGCGACGAGCTTCGCAGGAGCAACATAGCGCCAGGCGGCGGTCAGGAGCCTTCGAAGATCGTCTCGCTCGATGGCCGGAAGTCTGACCAGCACCGCCGGATAGCCGTCGTAGTGCGGCAGCGTGAAGTACACCTCCGGTTGGGAGCCGATCAGGTACTCCTTGTCCGCGATGTCGATCCTGACGACCAGGACGTCACCCTCTTCGCGGAGCCGGCAGATCATCTTGCGCCGGACCTTGAAGGCGGGCGTGGCCCATGACGTGCTTTCCTCGACCTCGGGCAGCGCGAGCGCAATCTCGCGTACGTCTTCAAACGTCACCAACGTGAGAGTACGCACCCAGGGACAGCCTGGGCGACGAGGGCCGGCCTGCCATCTCCCAGCGCCGTTCTCAGCATCAGCCCAACGCTGCGAGGCGCCCGCGGAAGCCAGCGTCCTTCAGCCGCCCGACAGTGGATTCAAAAGCCTGTTTCGTGACCGCTTTGCTGCGGCGGATGTCCATCGGATTGGCGCCCATCGCGGTGCGGTCGGCGGCTGTGGGAAGAAAGCTCACAAGCTCGATTCCCGCTCGCCGCACCGTCGCAGCCTCCCGCGCCAGCCGCATCTGAACCGCAGCTCGCAAGGGCAGATCGGCGCTCAGCGTAGCCGTCCCCGGAGTCGACCCCATGGGGCAGCTGACGACCACGAGGTCGAGGTTGACATCTGCCAGCTGGTCGGCGTTCGTGACTGAGTGCACGCCGCCATCGACGTGCCGCTGGCCACCGATCACGACCGGAGTGAAGTAAGCGGGGATGGCGCACGAGGCTGCGACCGCGTCTCCAATGGATGCCGGCGGTGAGCCGGCCCTCCCGAACACGACGAGCCGGCCGTCATCAAGCCGTACTGCACAGATCCAGGTTGGCTTCACGGGCCACGCGTTGCCGTAGAGGTTCCGAACGCCCGCCGCGACCGCATCAGATGGGACGTTGCCCGGCGGAAGGAGTGCGGCGCCAAGCGTCCCGGGCCGGATCCTCCAGGGCCGCCGGAGGAGGTGGGCCGCTGCCGGGCCCCGCCATACGTCCACCTGTCGAACTCCTGGGAAGGGCATCTCGGTAGGCGGACCGATCTTCTCGAGCAGAGCCCTCCCCGCCGGGCTCAGGGGCTCGCCGAGGGAGGCGTTGGCCAGGTCGGAAGCGGTGCAGCCCGCACGGATGAGGGCAGCCACGACGGAGCCCGCCGACGTGCCGACGATCACCTCGGCCGAGTCGGGCTTCCAGGTCATCTCATGTTCGAGGGCCGCCAGCACGCCAGCGTGAAATGCGTGACCCACGGCGCCTCCCGCGCCAAGCACCAATCCCACGCGTCCCATCTGCAGCCATTCTCCATCTAGATGAATGATTCCGATTGGCGGCGAGAGGTTCGGTGGCCAGGTGCCCCAGATCGTGGGCCTGCGCCGAGGACCGGAGCGAGCCCATTCGTCAATGGGTGAGCGAGGACCGCAGAAGCAGGGCCGCGAGATGGGGTGCGTGGGCGCCGAAGATCCGTCGGCAATTCGGAATCATTCATCTAGACTCCGAGCGTGGACCGGATGAGTCCCCAGGACGCGATGTTCCTGGCAATCGAAGACGAGAGGAATCCGATGCACATCGGAAACGTCTCGGTCTTCGAAGGGCCGCCGCCAACCTACGGAGACTTCGTCCGGACGGTGGCGGCCAAACTCCCACTGGTCCCGCGCTACCGCCAGCGAGTCCGCTTCGTCCCGATGGAGCTCGGCCGCCCGGTATGGGTAGACGACGCCCACTTCCAGATCCTGTATCACATACGCAGGACCGCGACACCTCAGCCCGGCTCGGCCGAAGAGCTCAGGAACCTGGCCGGCAGGGTTTTCGCTCAAAACCTGGATCGAGGCAAGCCGCTCTGGGAACTGTGGATGGTGGAGGGCCTGGAAGCCGGGCGCTGGGCGCTGATCTCAAAGGTGCACCACTGCATGGTGGACGGTGTATCCGGCACCGACCTGCTGACGGTGCTCCTCGATCGTGAGCCGCAGCCACCGCCAACCCACGCGCCCGACTGGCGGCCCGCCGAGGAGCCCAGCGACCTTCACCTCCTTGCAGACGCCGCGGCCGACGCGATCCTGGACCCCTTCAACCGGGTGAGGGGCCTGCCGATCGTTGCCCGCGCCATCTTTGCGAGCGGATTGGGAATAGCCAACCTCACCGACGGCTGGAACCTCGTTCAGTCCCTGGGCAGCTGGATCAATCCAGCAGTCGCATCGCTCAACGGACCCATCGGCCCACATCGCCGATGGAGCTGGGCGAGCGCCAGCCTGGCAGAGGTGAGGGAGATACGGAGCGCCCTCGGGGGCACCGTGAACGACGTGGTCCTCTGCGCCATCACCAGGGGCTTCCGCGACCTCCTTCTCGAGCGAGGGACTGGTGTCGACGGCAGGGTCGTCCGCACCTTGGTACCGGTCTCGGTCCGCCGGGACAGCGAGAGGGGTCTCTACAACAATCGCGTTTCCGGCCTCTTTCCGGGACTTCCGGTTGGGATCGACGACCCGCTCGAGTGCTTGAACGCCATCAAGAAGCAGATGGAGGGGTTCAAGCGCTCTGGTCAGGCCGTGGCCGGCGACGTTCTGACGCAGCTGTCCGGCTTCGCCCCGCCCATGCTGCTTGCACTCGGCGGACGGCTCGCGATACGTTCCGAACAGCGCCTGGTCCAGACCGTTACGACCAACGTGCCCGGACCCCAGTTCCCGCTTTATGCGGCGGGCAGACGGCTGCTGTATTCATATCCGTATGTCCCGATCGCGGGGACGGTGCGGATCGCGATCGCGATCTTCTCGTACCTCGGCGGCCTCAACTTCGGGCTTACGGGTGACTACGATTCGGTGCCGGATCTCGAGATCCTGAGGCGAGGCATCGAGTCGGGGATGGCTGACCTGCTCGTGGCTGCCCGAGCACAGGCCCGGCCGGCGCCGGCGGCGGCGGTGAAGCAGCCCTCGGTCACCCGCATCAGGGCCAGGCGGCCGGCGAGTCGACCAGCCGGCCGTGGACCTTCAGCACCCTCGCGATCTCGCTCGGACGCCTGATCCCATCGTCTGTGTTGTCGAATGGTCGGGGTCGTCGTTTGTCATACGGCCAGGAGGCGAACAGATGAAGTACGTGTTTCTGTTCTGTGGCACGGCGGCCGACCAGGCGGCATTCGACGCACTGACGCCCGACGAGCTCCGTGAGCAGTATGTCCGGGTCGGCCGGTGGTTCGCCGGGCACCACGGGCGGCTGGGCAATGGGAACCAGCTGCAGGGACCCGAGACTGCGACGACTGTCTCCTTCCAGGGTGGCCGTCCGATAGTGAAGGACGGCCCCTTCATCGAGGGAAAGGAGCTCGTCGGCGGGTACACGGAGGTCGAGACCGCCGACCTGGACGAGGCCCTGGCGATGGCAAAGTCGTGGCCAGGGGGCGGTGCGATAGAGATCCGACCTGTGGTCGTGCAGCGCTGACGCGGGTGCCTGATGTCGCCGCGCACGCCGCCGCGGCCGTGATCGACGTCTTTCGGGAGGAGGCGGCACGGGTGACCGCGGCCCTCATTCGGCGCTTCGGTGACTTCGACCTGGCCGAGGACTGCGTTCAGGACGCCCTTGTGGCGGCTGTCGAGACCTGGCCTCGCGATGGCGTGCCGGAACGCCCAGCGGCCTGGCTCACGACGGTCGCCACCCGCCGGGCACTGAACAGGCTCGACCGCGATCGGCGGTACCGGGAGAAGCTCGCCGACGTTGCGGTCGAGCAGCAGGACGGCAGGGAACAGGACGATCGGCTCCGGCTGATCCTCGCCTGCTGTCATCCGGCGCTGTCTCGCGAGGCTCAGGTCGCGCTCACTCTCCGGGCGGTGGCCGGCTTTACCACCGCTGAGATCGCCCGCGCCTTTGTCGCGCCGGAGGCAACCATCGCGCAGCGGCTGGTACGGGCCAAACGCAAGGTCGCCGCCGCCGGCATCCCCTACCGCATCCCATCAGAGGAGGAGCTGGGCGACCGGCTCGCCGTAGTCCTCGATGTCCTCTACCTGGTGTTCAACGAGGGCTTTCTTGCGACGAGGGCAGGCGTCCCTTCCCATCGCAACCTCGCCGAGGAGGCTGCCTGGCTGGCCGCCCTGGTGTGCCGGCTTCTGCCGAACGAGCCGGAGCCGATGGGACTGCTGGCGCTGATGAAGCTGCATCTGGCCCGCGGGCAGTCGCGATTCGACAGGGCGGGCCAGATGGTGCTGCTGGCCGAGCAGGATCGCGCGCGCTGGGACCGGTCGCTCATCGATGAGGCAATCGGTCTGATCGAACGTGCGGCCCGCCAGGCCAGGCCGGGCCCGTACCAGCTGGAGGCAGCCATCGCCGCCTGCCACGCGGAGGCCCCCAGCATCGACGGAACGGATTGGGCCCAGATCGTCGTTCTCTACGACATGCTCCTGACGCTCGCGCCGTCACCCATCGTCGGCCTCAACCGAGCGATCGCCATGTGGCAGGTCGACGGCGCCGAGACCGCACTGCGAGACCTGGACGCGCTGGCTGCCCATCTGGATGGCTACCATCTCTTCCACGCCGCGCGGGCGGAGATTCTGTCCGCCCTCGGCCGGCGCGAGCAGGCCCATGCGGCGCAGCTGCGCGCACTTGCCCTCACCGACAACACTGCTGAGCGAGCCCTGCTCGAGCGCCGCCTCTACAGCCACGAGCCGGCTTGATGGGCGTGCGGAACCCATGAGCAGGGCGCGGCGACGAGGATCAGCGGCTGAAGCGCATGCCCTTGGTGAGGCCGATGACGTGACCGTCGGGATCGCTGAAGTAGGCGATCTTGAACGTCGTGCCGGGGACTTCCGTCGCCGGTAGCACGGTCTTGCCTCCCAGCATTTCGACTCGCTCGAGAACAGCCGGCGGGTCTTCAACCTCGACCTTGAAGGTGGCGAATCCCGCTCCACGGTTCCGGCCCGTGGCTTTGGCCGGGCCGATCCCTCCGAGTGCACCGTCTCCGCCAGTTTCGACCATCCAATAGCCAGAGCCGGCCGCCTCGCTCATCCTCCAGCCGAAGAGGTCCGCGTAGAACTTGCACAGGGCTTTGGGATCCCTGCCCATGACCTCGAAGCCGAGGACAGGATTCGTCCCGGCATCTCCACGACCACCAACCGCGGCATTGTTCGAAAGTCCGACGATGTTGCCGTCGGGGTCGGCGAATCTGGCGAATCTGAGACTCAAGCTGGGGATCTCCTTCTCGGGCATGGTTGTCGTGGCACCGAGACTCTCGGCCCTGGTGAGAAATGCGGTGGGGTCGCCGACCTCCACGTAAAAGGTTGCGTGACCGGTGCCACCGTCTGCGGTGGAGCCGATGCCCCCGGGCAGGCCGCCGTAACCGGGGTCGACCAATCCGTAATCGAACCCGGAGGCCGGATCGCCGGCGCCGATCTTCCAGCCCAGGAGCTCCCTGTAGAACTTCCGGAGGGAATCGCCGTCCCTGCCCGTGACCTCGAACCAAACGACTGGATTTGCCATGGTGTCTCCTCCGCCTGTGGCGCAACGTCCCTGGGTCTGAGGCCGCGGGTACCGGTCCACGCGGTCTCTTCACCCGTGACGACTGGCGCGAAGGGAAAGGGACACCGCGACCGGAGCGGGCTACAAAGTCCCGCACCTGCATCGGCGCTCGAATGGCGGCCCGACTGAGGTGGTCCGCCGCGCTTCGGAACTGTGCCCTAAGCGCCCGTCGAGCTGCCGTCCAGCGGCATCATCATCGCGGAGCCAGGCCCGTGCGGCCGCCCCAGCCTCTCATGGGGCGACAGGGGACATGTATGCGTCGGTGAGATGGTTCGGCGGCGCCGACGGAACGCTGACGACGATTCGGGTGCCCCGGCCGTGAGAGCTGGTGACTTCTAGCGAGCCTCCCACCGCGAGTGCCCGCTCGCGCATCGAGCGTAGGCCCAGGTGTCCCGGGAAGTGCCCGTTGGGGTCGAAGCCGACGCCGTCGTCGGCGATCTCCATCACCAGCGCGCTGGACCGCGCCTGCAGGCGAACGTCCACGCGCCGGGCACTGGCGTGCTTGACCGTGTTGCGGAGTGCTTCCTGCGCAATTCGGTACAGCGCGTGCTTCACCTCGATCGGGGCGCCCGGTTCGTGGTCCACGATGGTCTGACCAGCAATGCCGCTTCGAGCCCGGACCGCTTTGATGTGTGTGTCGAGGTTCGTCGCCAGGCCCTCGGTCTCCAGCGAGTCGGCGCGCAGCTCGAAGATCAGCGCCCGCATCTCGGCCTGGCCTGCGTCGGCGAGCTCCAGGACGTGGTCGATGGGCTCGGCAGCCGCGACGGGGTCCTGCGTGAGCCGCGCCCGGGCCATCCCTGCTGCCACCTGGATGCCGTAGAGCGACTGAGACACGGAGTCGTGCAGTTCCCGCGCCAATCGCTGCCGTTCTTCCAACGCAACCTTCTCGCGCGCGGCCGCCATCAGTCGTGCATTTGCCGCAGCCGTCGCCGCCTGGTCCGCGAGGGCTGTAAGGAAGGTCGCCTCGGCCTCGTTCGGCATCTCCCCTTCCCGGTAGATGACGAACAACACGCCGACGATCGCGCCCCGATAGACGAGGGGCACGACGACGCCCGCCTGCCAGGGGAGAGACAGCAGGGGACTTGTCCGGCACTGCGGCCCGAGCTGGCGCTCCACCTGCTGCCTCGCGTCCGCGTAAATGACGACGCGCTGCGCTGACAGGGCCTGCCTGAAGATGTAGCGGGCGCGTTCGCAGCCTTCGTCTCCGAAGTGTTCCCGGAACCCGTCCGGCAGGCCGGCGGCGCCGAGCCAGGCGCCGATGTGGTCTTCGCTGTCGAGCAAGACCCATGCGGCGAGAGCCCGCGTACCCCTGAGAGCACATTCGGCGATGGCCTCCACCGTCGCTTCGATCGAGTCGCCCAGCACGACGCTCGCGGCGGCCTGGGCAAGAGCGGCCGCTTGCCTCGCCTGCCTGCGCCGTTCAGTCACGTCTCGAGAGGCGACCAGGATGTACCGCTTGCTCCGGAGGTCCAGCGTGCTGGTCGTAAGCTCGACCTCCACCTCAGCACCGTCGGACCGCCTGGCGACGCCGGCAACTGCGTGGGACTCGCCTTGCCCAGCATTTGCGAGGACGGCCATTGCTGTCCGCTGCTCACGCTCGGGGATGAGCGTGAGACCGTCGAGACCCGCCAGCTGCTCCAGGGAGTATCCGAGCAGCTTGCAAGCGGCAGGGTTGGCATAGACGATTCGAAGATCGCTGTCCAGGACCGTGATTCCGTCGGCCGTGGCCCTGACGAGCGCGGCCAGATCCTCGAGCCCTAGGCCTTCGGGCGCTCTGGCCGTCCGCAGCTCGTTGAAAACGCCGTTCGCAGCCCTCCCATCCCCGATCCCAAACTTCCGCATCAGCCTTGCCAACCCGGCACTCGGAGATTGCGCCGAAAAGTACGCTGTTTGTCAGTGCGCTTTCGTCAAGGCTAGCTGCCGATGTGAGGCCGGCGCGACTTCCAAATGCCGTGATTTCAGCTCATCCGTTTGGCCGGGAGCCCGTTCAGCAGCTCTTGCAACGGAGGTACCAGGCCCATGACTCCGCCGGAGTACCGACGTCGCAGCCGCTGCGTGACACAATGACGCGTACAGGTGGACGGGGAGCCTGCGTCGACGGTGTCCCAGGCGGTTCCGGACGAGTTGCGCGATCCCGGCACGCCGGCGGACGTGGTGATCCGGCTCGAAGCGCGACAGCCGGTCACCGACTCGACACTCGGCATCCCGGTCCGGCTCCCCCCGGCAGAGCCTGCCAGACACCGCCTCGTCGTGTTGGGCGACTCGCTCAGCCACGGCTTCCAGAGCGGCGCGATCTTCAACACGGACCTTTCGTATCCGGCCCTCATAGCGCGCGAACTTGGCTGGTACGACTCTTTCCGGCACCCGGAGTACAGGGCCTTCGGCGGCCTGCCGCTGAACCTGGAATATCTGGCGCGCGAGCTCGAGCACCGATTCGGGTCCACTCTGGACTGGTGGGAGCTGGCGCCGGCTGTGTTCGTGGTCCACCACCTCCTCGACCAGCTCCGCGAGTACTGGGAAGAGGGGCGCGGCTCGCGCGTGCCGCAGTCAGGCGGGATCATGCACAACCTGGCGGTCGCGGGCTTCGACATCCGAGATCTGATGGCGTGCACCGCCGACACCGAGCGGGCCGCGATGACCCAGGGAAAGGACTCGCTCCTGCACCCGCTGGTCCAGAACTCGGGGCCGCTGATGGCGCTGTACGTGCTGGAGTCAGCGCGCGATCCCGCAACTCGCCGCGCGCTCACGCCCGTGGAGGCCGCGACGGCGCACGGCGAGGACGGCGGGATCGACTCCTTGATCGTCTTCATCGGCGCCAACAACGCCCTCGGGACGGTGCTGGAGCTGCAGGTTCGCTGGAGCGACGAAGGCTACGACGATCCGGCGAGGAAGGGCGCGTACAACGTCTGGCGGCCGAGCCACTTCGGAGCCGAGCTGCTGCAGCTCGCCGCGCAGGTCCGGGAAGTGAACGCCAGACACGTCATCTGGGCCACGGTGCCCCACGTCACGATCGCGCCCATCGCGCGCGGTGTTGGGGGCAAGATGCGGCCGGGTTCGCGGTACTTCCCCTATTACACGCGTCCTTGGATTGACGACGTCCGCTTCGACGCAGCGGTCGACCCGCACCTGACCGGCAACCAGGCACGAGCAATCGACTCGGCGATCGACCAGTACAACGACGCGATCGCCGAGACTGTGGCCGCCGCTCGCCGGGCCGGTCTCGACTGGCTGATCCTGGACACCGCCGGGCTGCTCGACCGCATCGCTGCGCGCCGGTACCTCCTCGACCCTGCCGCGAGGCCGTCCTGGTGGACGCCCTACAGGCTGCCGTCCGAGCTCGCCGCGCTCGTCCCGCCGCCCGACTCCCGCTTCCTCGTCTCCGGACCTGAGGGTCGCACGGCCGGCGGCCTTTTCTCACTCGACGGCGTGCACCCGACCACGATCGCATACGCGGTGCTGGCGCAGGAGTTCATCAACGTCATGCAGTCGGCCGGAGTCGTCTTCAGTCGCGGGGACGGCTCGCCACGGACGGGGCCAGTCCAGATCGATTTCGGCTGGGCGGTCACGCGGGACACGCTGATCTACGATCCGCTGAAGTCGCTCTCTGCCGACCTGAGGGCTCTGGGCTGGGCGAACGAGGTGCTGGACTGGGTGAAGCGATTGGCCCGTCAGCTCTGAGCGGCACGAGGGCCGGATGTCATCGTTCGGGGCGGGTTCAGCGCGGCGTGCAGGGTCGCCGCGGCCTGGGCGACAGCGGCACGCGTGGCGTTGGTCTCGGCGAGGGGGTTGAGCATCATGAAGTCGTGGATGGTCCCGTCGTAGCGCACCGTGGTGACCGGGAGGTTGCGATGACGTCGGAACGGCAGCGTAAGGCACGGTGGCCGGGCGCTGCGTTGCAGGACCTGGTTGCACGGTGGTTCCGGGCGCGCGTGCGGCTGGCCCAGGACATCCGGGTGGGGGAGCACGCCCACTGGGACCCGGTGAACCGGACCTGGCAGTTTCACGACCACTACCGCGACCGAAAGTCGCGGCGCCGCTGATCTCCCTATGTGGGCGCCTCTTCGGCTACACCACCAGGCTCCACGCGCGGGGCAGTATCTTGGTGACTAAGGGATGGGAAAGGCGAGCCCGGTCATGAAGCCGAGCCCCGTCATGAGGTCGGCGAAGGCAGAACTGGATCGGCTGGTGACGCTCATCGAGGTGAGCCGCTCGCTCACCGCCGAGCTGGACCTCGAGGACATGATCCACCGCATCCTGGAGGGCGCCATCCGCGTCATCCCCGCAGCGGAGGCGGGAATCCTGTTCCTCTACGATCATGAGCGCCGGCGCCTGGTCGCCAAC
>DATFWQ010000251.1:0-4338 GCA_035259145.1 Candidatus Dormiibacterota bacterium
AGCTGGAGCGTGCCAGGAGCGTGCTGGTGCGTTAGGGGCGCTACGCCGGCGCCCCGGGCTTCGCCTGCAAGCGGTGTGCCCGTCGGCCAGGCCAGGTAGAGGCGCGGTCGTCACAGCCGCTTAGGTATCAGTGACGCACAGCCGGGCCGGAAGCCTGCTGAATACAATCGAGTGCGGGCATCTTTCCCCTATGGGGCCGGCGCGACACCTCGACCGGCGTGCCGAACAGCAATCGTGATGTGGTGTCGAGGATGCTGCGCTGGTCGCCGTCGCGCCGGCCACGCCCGCCCGCCACACTGACGCTCGAGCGACTCGGTGGCGGCGTTCGTTCGCCTCCAGCCGTGGCGAAACGGCCGAGCAGCCAGGAGGAGCGCCAGTGCCGAGGCCCACGAGCACACACCTGAGGGTCGCGCGCGCACGCGCGAGGTCACTTCAGATGCTTAAGCGACCCACGAGGGCGCCGAGCGGCTCCTGGCGGCGCTGGAGGGCGCACCGGCTGCGCCTGCGCTCTGTTCGCCTCCGGCATGGCCGCGGCAACCTGATCCCGTACACCGTCACCCTCTCGGCGTGCAAGCACCAGACAACGTATATTGTCTTCATGCGGATCGGTGAACCCGCCAGAAGGTACGGCCTCGCCGACGAGGACATGCAGCACGCCGTCCGCAACGCGTTACGCAGAACGGATATGGATGAAGGCCTGACGATGTTTATCGGACCGGCGAGGGATGGGACTCTCTTGGAGATCGGCGTCCTCGACTTCGAGGGCGATGACCCGGTCATCTTGCACGCAATGCGGCTTCGGTCGAAGTTCTACCCGCTCCTCGGCAAGCACAGGAGGAAGCGATGACGAGGCATAACACGGATGAGGAGATTGAGACGGCGGCCCGGCGCTTCGAGCAACTCGCCGAAGAATTCGATCCCGAGTCTGCCGAGGTGGACGACACCGAGGATCTGCGAGCCGTAGCGCGCGCGTCTGACGCGGAGCGAGCGGTAAAGGCTCGCCTGCGTGAAGCGGTCGAGATTGCACGTGCCCATGGCCGCTCGTGGAACCAGATCGCCGTGGCACTTGGAGTTTCCCGGCAGGCGGCCAGGCAACGTTTTGCCGAGTAGCTGACGTAGTTGATGTGTTCTGTACGGGGCGGCGTAAGGGCGCCATCTGGGCCAGGGTCGGCAGCCGTATGCTCGGAGGCTTCGTTGCTGAGCGGGGTCACAGAATCCGTAGCACGGACCGTAACAGCTGAGCATTCGGCGGACTTGCCAGGCCCGCAACCCGAACGCAACGGCATTCTGTGACACGCAACAGACTGACGTGGATCACCCGATTCGGGGCTGTTAACCACATGCTTCACGCGTCCGCACTGGCGCTTCGCATGCGGTGCCTCATCGTGTCCGGTCTGTGCACAGCGCGTGCACTGCATCCCGAGATCACAAGGCACCAATCGGCACGAGCCATCACCTCGGACCCGTGCCCCCAATACACCGCGGCACCCATTCGGGTACTGCCGGACGGCGCCCGCTAACTCCGAAACCGTTATAGGGGCAACCCTATCGTGGGTTCGAATCCCACCCTCTCGCCATGAGCCGCGGCCACTCTCTCATGCTAGGGCAACCCTACCATCGCAGATCGGGCGCCGGACACCTCGGGTCTCCAACGCTGGCCGGTTTTCATCGGGTGTCTTTACACAGCGTCGGCCGCCTCGGTGTGCGGCCCAGCTGTACACGTGGATCAGGTTGCCCAGCCGATTTCCGCGCTCAACTAGCCTGCCGCCCTGGCAGCGGCCGGCGTCCGCCTCCTACCCTGGTGGGGCGGCCAGCTGACAGGGGCGCACGGGAATCGAAGGCATTCGACCACGACGGCCACCTTGCGCAGCCCATCGAGTCCCGCCTCCGCGAGGGCGCCGCGAGTCAGCCTCCGCCGAGCCTCAGCCGATCGCGCGTCGAAGCCGCGCCGGCCCGTTAGCCGTCCTCCCCCGGCCGGAAGAAGACGCCGTTGCGCTCGCGACCGATCTCCGCGAAGCTGCTCTTCGAGGGATCAGCCGGTCCGGACTTGAAGTGGAAATTCTTGCTGGGCACGGTTGCCGACCACTCGACCGTGGCGGTGTCCTCGATGAACCGTCCGGCGAACCGCCGATTCGTGGTCAGGTCGGTGGTCTCGAAATCAGTCACGTCGACCCGTGCCTTCACGCTGGACCAGCGATGTACCAGAGTGATGGTCGCGTCGACGGGCGGGATGGTGTCGGCTGGTGGCGGCACTATGGCGTTGAGGAACGCATTCTTGAGGGTGAAGAAGTCCTTCGTGGCGAAGTCTGTCAGCCTCATGGAGGCTGTCGCCTGGCCGAGATCGATCTCGATGCTGTCCATCGGCACGTGGGCGGTCCAGAACAGCCCGGCGGACGGTCCGCTGGTCGGGATGCCCGGGTTGAAGTCGTGGACCTGGGGCCCTTGTGAACCATCCTGGTTCACGATGAACAGGTCCATTCAGATGAACCCGAATGCTCCTCTGTGGACCTCGCCATCCACGCCGAGGAACTCCCCGATCATAAAGCGGTTATCCATCCCAAAGAACATCGGGGTCTCCGCTCCGGTCAACGTATTCGTCCCGACGCCTCTGCCACCCTCGATCTCGGCGAGGCCGATGAACCCGTTGAAGTCGGTGATGGTCGAGGCTTCGATCCCGCGCGCCGGACGAAAGTGGTGGGAGATGACGCCGAACGGCGTCAGGAATCCGCCCGGAATTGGGCGGGGCATGACGCTACTGCCGGTCTTGTCGTCCGCGAACGCGATCGGTACCGACAGTAGGCCGGAACCAGCGGCGGCACCAATCGCTGAAGCCCTGACAGTACCGCCGAGGAACTGCCGTCGGGAAAACGCGCGATGCGTAAGGTGCTCGTGGTCGAAGTTCATGGCGCCGTCAGCTGACGGCGATTCGAGGCTCCCCATATCCCCACTCCTTGCGTCGAAAAGGCGGGCTCGAACCCAGCTCGCCTAAAAGGTTCAGCCCATCCTACGCCGTCTGAGGCTATTGTCAACCGCACACTGAGCAGCTCGTGTGCCGTGACAACTTTCCAGTCAACTCGAACCTGTGCGGTTAACCCCCTCGGAGTCAACTCGATTTCGAGGCAACTGGCGAGTACATCTTTACGGCTGACCGGGCTCAGCAGTGCCTCCAGGCTCTTTGTGATGATGCCCCGACCGTGCTCTTCATCCTCCTCTACGCCGCCGCCCACCTCCTGCTCGAGATCCTGATCGGCCGCAGCCGGTCCAAGGCCAGACTCGAAGCCGAGGTCCTCGCCCTACGCACCAGCTCCGTGTCCTCGAGCGGCAAGTCGGCCCACCACGCTGGCAGCCGGCCGACCGCCTCCTGCTGGCTGCCATCAGCCGCGTCTTGCCCAGGCCGGATTGGAAATCGCTGCAGCCCAGCCCTCAGACGCTGCTCCGCTGGCACAGAGAGCTGGTCAGGCGCAAGTGGGCCGCTTACCGACGACGACCCCGCCGCCAGCGACCAGCCCAGGGAAGCGATCTGCGCGAACTCATCTTGAAGCTCGCCCGGAAGAACGAACGTTGGGGCTACCGCCGCATCGCGGGCGAGCTGCTCAAGCTCGGTCACCAATGCTCCCACCTCACCGTCCGCAAGGTGCTTCGTCGCCACAACCTACCTCCTGCTCCTCGTCGCGGCCAGCGCTCCTTGCGCGAGTTCGTGCGCCAGCACGCCGACCAGATGCTCGCCTCTGACTTCTTCTGCGTGGACACCGTCTGGATGACCAGGCTCTACGTTCTCTTTTTTCATCGAGATCGCCACCCGACCCGCTGCTTCGCCAAACTCGACCAGTACGTGGTCGAGCGCACATCGTTATGTCGGGAAACCGCCTGGGTCTTGTTCGGCTGGTCGGAAACGTCCGGTTCGGTGCAGCGAAAAGCGTCGGTGAAGGACGTCGGTGCGCCGGGTGACCGAGAAGGTCATGCCCGGATCGATGGGGGGCGGCTGGAGACGGGCGGGACGCCCACGGTCTCGGAAATGAGCGCCAGCGTCGGAAACGCCTGGGATGTGCGCCGCTGACCTAGCGGCAGACCGTATCGCGCCAGTCGCCTACCCTACTTCGCACCGGGAACGCTTCCGGGCGGAGGTTCATCCAGATCGACCGGTACGTCGACGAGCGGCTCGCGCTGTTCGACAGCAGGAAGCGGCGCAAGAGTGGGCGGAACTGGGGCCGTATGCATGACACCGGGTGGTATCAAAGCCTGGGTCTGCTTCGCCTCTATGAATCGACTCGGAGTGCCGCGTGGGCGACAGGGGTCACGTGAACACCGTCGGAAAGCCGGATGAGGTAGCACCTCATG
>DATFWQ010000252.1:0-4352 GCA_035259145.1 Candidatus Dormiibacterota bacterium
GTTGTAGGCCTCGTTGAAGAGGTCCCAGGCGGCGACGGTGGGCCGGGAGCCGAACCGGCCGAAGAACTGCTCTACCGCCTTCAGGTAGTTGGCGCGCATGGCCGGGTGGCGGCCGTCCAGCGCCTGGAAGTGGAAGTTGCCGGGGCTCGACACCTCCTCCTGATCGAAGACCACGCCTATGACCTTCAGCTGGTGGCTGTCGAACATGCCGAGCGCTTCGTCGAGGTGTCTGAGCGCGGCGTCGTCGAAGCGGACGAAGCCGCTCGACGAATTCCAGACCATCAGCTGGTCCAGGCCGATGAACAGCCGCTGCACCTGGCCGAGGTGATGGGCCACGATGAAGTCGAGGTCGGCCTGCAGCCGAGGCCTGGCCGCGTCCCAGCTGCCGTCCGCCCGCAGCCACCGGGTGCCCAGCCACTCCCCGTTTGCCGCAGCCGGCCCGTCGTAGTTGAGACCTTTTATCGAGGGCAGGCGGAGGGCGGCCTGGCCCGGTGCAACCGTGGCCGGCGGCGCGGTGGGCGGCTGGCCGCCCCGCTCCTGGGCCGCGCATGAGCCGAGGACCGCAGCCAGCACGCTGGCCAGGGCCAGCCCCGCCACAACGCTCCCTCGCGGCAGTTCACCCGCCATGACCACCAGCCAGGACTAGCCGGATAGACGCGTTCGAGCCATTGTGATGGGGGCTCTTTCCGTTGCGGTGCACTGCTTTCTGGCCGATCACAGGCAGCGCCGGCATCTTGACCGGAACGCGCACTCCGCCACTGCGCAAAGAGCGGTCCGCAGCCTCAAGGGTGGCGACCACAGCCATTCCCTGCTCACCGTCACTCAGCGGCCGGTTGCCGCAGCGCACGCAGTCCAGGAAGTGCTCGCATTCGAGCCGGAGCGGCTCTCGCCAGGCGATGTATGGAATCACGATTTCGCCGCGTCGGTAGGCGAGCTCAAACTCCCCGCAGTTGTCAGTGACCGGGTACTCGACGCCCTGGTCGTAGATGCGCAGCTTGGTGGTGTCCGAGATGTCGTCGAACACGGCCATTCGGCGGTCGCCGACCAGCGTCAGACGGCGCACCTTGTCCGGATCGAGCCAGGACACGTGCACGTTTGCGCTCGTTCCGCCTGAGAACTGGATCTCCAAGTAGCAGACGTCGTGCACGCCCGCCTGCACGCAGGTGCTACCCCTGGCGCTCACCATTACGGGGTCCTGGCCCAGGACGTGCATGAGGATCGAGATGTCGTGCGGCGCGAGATCCCAGAGCACGTTCGCGTGCCGCTGGAAGAGCCCGAGGTTGAGCCGCGCAGCGTCCCCGTAGTAGATGCGGCCCAGCTCGCCCGCCTGCACCAGCCGGCGAAGCTCCTGGACGGCGGGGTTGTACAGGAACGTGTGTCCCGCCATCAACACCCGCTGCCTGGAGCGCGCCAGCGTGACCAGGTCTGCTGCCTCCATGACGTTTGTCGCCAGCGGCTTCTCGACAAGCACGTGCTTACCCGCGAGCAGTGCATCGCGTGCAACGGTGTGGTGCGTGTGAATCGGGCTCACGACCACCACTGCATCGACGTCGGTTGCCAGCAGGTCGTGGTAGTCGGAGAGGAGGCGGACGCCGGGATACCTCGAGCGGACGTAGTCGAGCCGCTCAGGTCGCAGATCGGAGACGCCGACGAGCTCCGCTTCCGGCATCTCGTGCAGGTTTCGGACCAGGTGGGGGCCCCAGTAGCCGCAGCCGATCACCCCCACGCGCACTCGCGATCGCCCAGGATCAGGCCAATGGGCCAGGTTGGGTAACTCCCCTTCCTTGCTCCTGTCTTCCATCTGTCTCTCCCATCTCTCCTCGGTCAGCTCGAGGAACTATTGCTATAACTTTTTCTTCGTTATTGATAGAAGATTATATCCCCCAATGACCCTAATGCTTTCGCCCATGACATGTCAAGCATTTCCTGAGATGATGTCGAGCGGTGAATTCGGGAGGCTGGCTATCAGCTTCGTACCCTGCCTTTCAAGACTCGGCGACCGACCGCCGAGGCATCGAGGCTAGGATTGCCGCGCAGCTGCCGCCCCCTCCGGCATGGCATCGCAGAGGAGGTCGCACTCGTGAACCGCCCAGGTGGCGTGTTCCCCGGAGCCGCCGCCGGGGGCGGCTTTGCGGCTCGCTAACCTGCTCAACGACGTCGACACGCTGAGTCCGCTGCTGGTTGACCGCCTTGCCACCGGCGACACCCTCAACGCCTTCCTGGTCCCTGCCAGCATGCAACGGACAGACGAGGACCACCTGCACCGCGACCCGTCCTTTCTGCACCGCGCGGCCGCACGGCGGCACCGCCGCTTCCCCGGGGCGGCTGGGGCGGATGGCGAGCACGGCGACGGGGGGTGGCGGCCGTCGCCGCATGCGTGGCCAGCGAGCACGAGTCCTAGCGCTGCCCGAGGACCTGGCCGGGAGGCCCCTCTACCGGGGAGCAGCCTGGCAGTAGGCGGGCGCAGCGTTCGGCGGTCCTTACGGCGCGCGGCTGAGTTGGGACGCCTCCTGGGGACGGTCACGGCGCGACGCCTGCTCCGGGTGGAGGCGCCCGCGGTCATAGACAACCGCACGCAGCTCGAGGCTTTCGCAGAGCCGGCGGGCGACGGCGTGGTCAAGTGCGACTTCGATGTGGGGGTGTTCAGCAGCGATGACCTGCACCCATTTGGCCAGGCTGTCCCCACGTTTCTGAGCCTGCTGAAGTGCCTCCTGGTCACCAGTAACGGAAGGCGTCTCAGGCCCAGTCGTCATCGGAGGCCTGGTTGTTTCGGTCAGGCCCTGCCAGCGCCTGAGCGTGATCACGTAGGTGTCGTACTCTCTCACCAGGTCTGCTACGGCACGGAGTAAACGCTCGCTTTCGGTGTCAAGTATCAAAACCGGCCGAAGGTCGTTCAGGCGCTTCCGAGCCTGATCGACGGCAGGAGCGGGATCGGCAAAACGACGCGGCCTCATCCGTAGGTCGAACTCGCGGTCCCCAAATTTCAATGCCGCGTCAATCACAGCGAGAAGGTTGGTTCTCAGACGCTCCACCTTCAGGTCTCTGAGCGCCCGCAGATCAGCGAGCTCATGGAGACGGGTCTCATGCTTGCGATGCAGATCGCGCATTGCGACCTCTTGGCGCCTGTCCACGTCCCGTAGTGCGATCTCGTGCCGTCGGTCCAAGTTCTGGAGATGGGCCTGGTGCCTTCGATCCAGATCGTGGAGAGTAGCCTGATGGCTCTCCTGCATCTGCTGGAGGCTGACTCAGTTGAGCCGTTCGCGCCACCCGTTCCAGGCCAGGGCAGCGCTCAAAACGATGGGCGCGACGCCCGCGGAGACGACGATCATGGCCACTGCATCGGCCACGGCTTCCCGCCTCACGGAGCTAGCTGCCCTGAGCCACATGGCCGGACTTTTAGCAACTGGATCACAACATGACCTGCGGACCCCGGCCGGGAGAAGAATCTCCCGACCGGGTCCGGGTAATCTTCAACGTGGTGCCGATGTATCGGCTCCCTCCTCCGGCCGCCGTCTTATAGCAGCCTTCGGCGTCCCTGGTAGTAGCGGCCGCCTCCCGCGCCCGCTCGGCCGACCAATCGCAGGATCGCGAGCAGGATCGCAGCGCCGATGAAGGCGATCAGGATCTGGCCCAGCACTGAGGCGCTGGCGATTCCAAGCGGGGCCAGGACGTGGACAGCCAGCCAGTCGCCGATGAGCAGGAAGCCGATCAGCGCTCCCAGGATGCCCACGATGATGTCCCCCACAAGGCCGTAGCCGTGGCCGGCGACCAAGTGCGAGGCCAGGAAGCCTGCTACGAGGCCGACCAGCATGATCACTAGAAGATGGTCGAGCGTCATGGCTCTCTTTTATCCTCTCCATTGAATAAAAAATACAACAGCACTTATATCATGCATATGTATAGCTAGCCTGTCAAGGACGGGGTCGGCTTCGGCTGACGCCCGATTAGCAGGAACCACGCCTCGAGGCCGGAGTCGAGCAGACCGTCGCCGATCAATCCCGGGTGCGGACGAAGATCGACACCATGGGCGAGATCCTAGGCAAGGCGCTACCCGAGCACGACGCCCTGCGGTTGATGGTCGAGCTCTATTGGCCTCGGCTCGCCCTAGCGAGCAGGCGTCGAGTCGCGCCGCTCGCTGGTGCACAGGGCGGGCAGACCGTGATACCAGCCGCCCGGCTGGAAGTGCAGACCATCGGCGTCCCTTACGAACCAACAGCCCTGGCCAACCCCATATCCCCCAAGCCTGGCAGCCGCGGCGGCAGGCGCGTTCGTGAGGGCGAGCGCGCCGTAACCAGTCAAAAGGGCTGCCAGAGCTGCCAACCCAGCGAGTAGAAGGCGCTTGCGGGGCCGCG
>DATFWQ010000253.1:0-12836 GCA_035259145.1 Candidatus Dormiibacterota bacterium
GAGGCGGCACAGGCTGCACGGGCGGCCTTTCCCAGCTGGCGGGCGATGCCGCCACCCGCGCGAGGCGAGATCCTGCGCCGCGCCGCCGATGTCCTCGAGCGGCGGGCGGAGGATGTTGGCCGAGAGTTCGCCCGTGAGGAGGGCAAGACGCTGGCAGAAGCGGTCGGGGAGGTGAGGCGGGCGGTTGCAATCCTCCGCTACTACGCAGCCCAGACCCTGGAGCCAGACGGGGAGACGTATCCGTCGGCCTCGCCCAGCATGCTGCTCTATGCGCGCCGGGAGCCGCTGGGCGTCGTGCTTGCGATCACGCCCTGGAACTTCCCGATCGCGATTCCAGCCTGGAAGATCGCGCCCGCGCTCGCCTATGGGAATACCGTGGTCTGGAAGCCGGCCGAGCTGACTCCGCTGACCTCGGTCCGCCTCCTGGAGTCGCTGCGCGAAGGCGGTCTGCCCGACGGGGTGCTGAACCTGGTGGTCGGTCGCGGATCCGCGGTGGGGGATGCCTTGACCGGCCATCCCGAGGTCGACGCGATCACGTTCACGGGCTCCAACGCGGTCGGTAGGGCAATCCACCGAAAGGCGGTGGAGCTGGGCACGAAGGTCCAGCTGGAGCTGGGCGGCAAGAACCCAGCAGTCGTCCTGGCCGATGCCGATCTCGACCACGCTGCGAACCAGGTGGCACGAGGCGCATTCCTCTCGGCAGGCCAGAAGTGCACGGCGACGAGCCGGGTCATCGTCGACCGCGCAATCGCAGGCGCATTCCTTGACCGGCTGGCCTCGCTGGCCGGCTCCTGGAAGCTGGGCGACCCGCTGGACCCGGAGACGAGGGTGGGGCCGGTGGTATCGGAGCCGGCCTTGCGCAGCATTCTCGGCTACCTCGACGAAGGCCGTGCGGGCGGCGGAGAGTTCCTGGCTGGAGGCGACCGGGCGGACGAGCTCGGCGATGGCTACTTCGTGCGCCCCACCGTCATCTCGAGCCTCAATCGCGACTCGCGCCTGCTTCGCGAGGAGATCTTCGGCCCCGTCGCAGTCACGCTCGAGTCGGACGGCTTTGAGGAGGCGGTGACGCTGGCCAACGACACGCCCTTCGGGTTGTCCGCGAGCCTCTTTACTCGCGACCTGGGCGCGGCCCTGCGCTTCGCACAGGAGATACGGGCGGGCGTGGTCAAGGTCAACCAGGAATCAGCCGGCATAGAGCTCCAGGCCCCGTTCGGCGGTATGAAGCAGAGCTCGAGCGGGAGCCGGGAGCAGGGCAAGGTCGCGCGTGAGTTCTTCACGCAGTGGAAGACCGTATACGTGGACCGCGCTCCATGATCGCGACGGGTGACCTCCCCGCCGCGACGTCGGTGCTGAGGCTGGAGACCGGGGGCCGACAGGTACTGGCGCTCTGGCGTGGAGGGCTGCTCTTCGACGTCTCGCCCTTGACCCTGGACGAGCTCCTGGCGGTGCCTGCCGCCGAGATGCAGGCCCGTCTCGCAGAGGTGGGGCACGGGCCCCAGGTCGAGCCGGCCGCTGCGATATTGCTGGCTCCTGCCGGTGCCCAGGAGGTGTGGGCCTCGGGAGTCACCTATCTGCGCAGCCGTGAGGCGCGAATGGAGGAGTCCTCAGAAAGCGACGTCTACCAGCGCGTCTATCAGGCCGAGCGCCCGGAGCTCTTCTTCAAAGCCGCAGGCTGGCGGGTCGTTCCTCACGGCGGTCAGGTCGGAATCCGGCCGGACTCTGGCTGGGACGTGCCCGAGCCGGAGCTGGCGGTGCTCTCCAACAGCCGTGGCGAGGTGGTTGCCTACAGCTGCGGCAACGACATGAGCTCGCGCTCGATAGAGGGCGAGAACCCCCTCTACCTTCCTCAGGCCAAGGTCTACGACCGGAGTTGCTCGATCGGGCCCGCGGCGGTGCTGGCCTGGGAGGTGGGGGACCTCGGCGCAGCTCACGTTCGCATGACAATTGAGCGTCAGGGCTCCGAGGTCTTCAGTGGCGAGGCCGGGTTGGCCGAGATGGTTCGAGACCCCGCCGAGCTGTGTGGGGTCCTCCATTCCGCGTACCCGTTACCGGCCGGGGCCTGGCTGCTGACCGGAACGTCGATCGTGCCACCGCCGCCATACACGGCGGCCGAGGGCGACCAGGTGACAATCTCGATCGACGGGTTGGGCCAGCTCACCAACCGGCTCGTCACCGTCCCGCATTCCGGCGCGACCGCGCTCCCCCGCCTACGCGAGTAGGCGGTTGCGCAGCAGCGGCAGGTCTCGGGCCGTCGAGTTCTTCCCGATTTCCGGACCTTGCTGCGGCCCCAGCCTTCCCAACGCCGGCGGCTGCAGATGCGTCGAGAGCGACCCGAGCGCCCCGGCATTTACCGGATGTGCACACCGACGGCGTTTCGCCAGGCGAGCATCTCCTTCAGTAGGGCGAGGTCGTACCCGTCGTCGGTGGGGGCGTATGACCCCGTACGGCTGTGTGATCCGGGCGCCAATTCCTGCCCGAGTTCGACTACGTGCGGACGCTCAAGGCACGGCGCAGCACATGACTGTTCGCCCGGGCCCGCTCCAGCAGCGCCAGCTGTGCAGCCTCGGCATTCTCGTGCCGGCCGCCCCACGCCCGCAGCGCCGACTCCTGGAGGGCTCGGCCAAACGAGAAGCAGATGCGCCACGGGTGCTGGCCCAGTCTTGCGATCTCGTCCAGGTTGGCGGTCGCAGCCTCCTCGGACTGGCCGCCAGACAGAAACGCGACACCGGGCACGTCGGCCGGCACGTGGGCGCGCAGGACCTCGACCGTGCGCCGCGCCACCTCGGCCGGGGACGCGGAGGCGAAGATCGCCGAGCCCGGCGTCACCATGTTCGTCTTGAGCACCGTCCCCGCCAGCGAGACGCCGTGCGCGCGAAGCTCCGAGAAGACGGCCGTGAGCGTGCGCGAAGTGGCTGACGCGCAGTCCTCGAGCGAGTGCGCGCCGTTCATCAGGACCTCGGGCTCGACTATCGGCACCAGGCCGCCGTCCTGGCAGACACGTGCGTAGCGCCCGAGCAGCCAGGCGTTGACTTCGATGGCCGCCGCCGAGGGAAGGCCGGGACCGACGTGGAGAACCGCGCGCCACTTCGCGAACTGCGCGCCGAGCTCCCGATACTCGACCAGCCGAGCGGCCAGACGGTCGAGCCCTTCTGTCACCTGCTCCACCGAGGAGGGCGCCAAAGGCACCAGGCCACGATCCACCTTGATGCCAGGGATCATCCCCTGAGCCGCAAGGAATGTCGCGATCGGGGTGCGGTCCGGCATCTGCTGCCGCAGCGTCTCGTCGTAGAGGATGACGGCGCTGATGAACTCCGACAGGCCGGGAGCGCCCACAAGGATCTGACGGTAGTCGAGGCGAGTCTCCTCGGTGGACTCCACGCCCAGTGACGCAAACCGCTTGGCGATCGTGCCGGTGCTCTCGTCTGCCGCGAGGATCCCCTTGCTGTCGGCCACCATCGCCCTGGCGGTGGTGGCGAGTCCCAGCATCATTGCTGTCCAAGAAACTACGACGCCCCGCCGGCCGGTGTGGTGGTCACGGTCAATCTGGTCGGGCGGAATCCTGGTGGGCCTGTTCCACCTCTCAGGCGGTGGCCACCCGCGGTACTTTTCGCCGGGCCGCTTGATCAGGGTTTCGTCGTCGTGTGTCTCGACGGTGGGCGGCCAGTCGAGCTTCCCCGCCGCTGAGACACCTGGCCACCCGTTGGAGACGGGTGCCGTTCTAGGTCTCAGGTGCGCCGCCGATACGGCCGGCCATCTCCCGACGGGTGCGTCAGTCTATTCACTATATCTGAGCTTCCAGTTAACCCTTTTACGGACTTAACTGGGTTATTTCTACTGATATCGTTCATATTTCGGCGGCCGGCCACCCTTACTCATAAAGTGTCCGCCGGAAACGGACGCCTGCATTGTTGAGATTCCTGAGACATTGCCCAGAGGAGGTGAGCAAGTCTTGACGTTAGCCCACTGGAGCCCAACGAGCGAGCTCACGAACCTGCACACTGCGATGGACCGTCTGTTCAGCGATCTTTTCGGGGAGCCCATGCGCAGCCCCCTTACAGCGGAGATGGGTCGGGCCGGAGCGCCCACAAACCACCTCCCGGTCGACATCGCTGTGGTCGATAACGGCTACCGGATCCAGGCTCCCGTGCCTGGCTTCAAGCCTGAAGACGTGGAGGTGACATTCTCAGACGGCGTCCTCACGATCAACGCCAGGCGTTCGGAGGAAAAAAGCCGTCAAGAGGGGAACTACCTGCGCCGCGAGGTGGCCTTCGGCAACTTCCAGCGCCACATCACGCTACCCGGCGACGTGCGAGCCGACGAGATAAAAGCAAGATTCGACAACGGCATTCTGACCCTGGAGGTGCCGAGGGCGCCGAAGCCGAAGCCGATGCGGATCCCGATTCAGCCCGGCGAGCGGGCCAAGCAGCCGGCCGGCGCGAGATCGAAGAGCCGCTGACGCGGCGAGCGCGAGGCCGCCGCAGCGGCCCCTTGCGTGGACGACCTGACGGCCCGGAGGGCTCAGGTCCTTGTGACATCAATGGGGCTCGACAAACTCACGGAAAAGGCCCAGGACGCGCTGCAGGCTGCCGCCCGCCGTCGACGTGGAGAACGGTGAGCTGCTCTCCAGCAAGGAGGCTCTTGTCGAGACAACGGCGGGTCGCGCAGGGGCTTGAGGGCGCCGTGATGCGATCTGCCTCAGCGGGGGATGCGGCGCGGACGTTGGCCGGTGTCGGACGCCGCCGTCTGCCGGTGTTCTCCTCTGACGACGGGCGTCCGGTTGGGCGTGTCCAGCGTTGGCCGACGAGCGCCGAAGGCCGGCAGCTCCTGGTCCGTTCAGGCTGGTGGTCTTCGACTGTTCGTCGAGTAGCCCTCTCCGACGTCGCCTCGGTGGAATCGAGGGGGTCCTGCTCGGCCTCGACCGCGAGCACTTCCTTAGGCAGCCCCGGTACGTGCCGGACGACGAGCTTGGTGTTGCGGCGTATGAAGCCCTGTGGACTGTCGTGCCGCTCCGCTACGCGGCTGTCCGTTCCATCGAGATCCAGGTGCGCGAGGGGGTCGTCCGACTGTCTGGCCACGTGGCCAATGAAGTACGCAGACGCCAGGCGATCCGGCGCGTCAACGCCACGCCTGGGGTGGTGCAGGTCAAGGACGACCTTGTGACCGACGAGCAGCTGGTGAAGGCGGTCGCTCTGGCGATGCTGCCCTACCGGGAGCTGCAGCCGAGCCGGGTCAGGATCAGCTCTGACGCCGGCCGGGTGATCCTGGAGGGTGAGCTGGAATCGCCGAGGGACGTCGAGCTCGCGATCTGGGTTGCCGGTTCGGTGCCCGGCGTGGCGTCCGTCGAGAGCGGGCTGCTGGCACGCGAGCGGCCGGGCCCACGGCCAGGCCCGCATCAGCCTCCCAGACCTTCGCAGGAGCGCAGGCTCGTCATGATCGTTCCCAGTGAGTTGTGCCCGCCAGGGCGCTACGTGACTGAAGATGGCAACCGAACCCGACCGCGAGGCTGAGTGCCAGGACCGCTACCTTCGGCTGGCGGCCGAGTTTGACAACTTCAAGAAGCGGGCACGGCGGGAACAGCGGGAGATCAGGAAGCACGCGGCGGAGGAGGTTGCGACGCGGCTGTTGCCCGTGCTGGACGACGCCGAGCGAGCGATGGTGCAGGTGCCGGACGGCACCGATCCGAGCTGGCTGAGAGGCATCCAGTTGACGCTGCAGAAGCTGCAAGACGTGCTGGCCTCAGTTGGTATTGAGCCGATCGAGGCGGTCGGCGCTCCCTTCGATCCAAAGCTGCACGAGGCGATCGGGTCGGAGGAGTCGTCCGAGCATCCGGAAGGGACAGTGGTGTCGGAGGTGCGACGCGGGTACCGGACCCATGACAGAGTGCTGCGCCCCTCACTGGTGAAGCTGGCGCGACCGCCGGCCGGAGATGAAGCTGCCAGACCGGACGGGACCCCGGAAGAGCACGTATGACCTAGGTTCTCCGAGTCATCACCGAGCCGACCGATGCCTCCCCCGCACACGGGCTCGACAAGGAGAACGAGACGTGGTCGGCCGTACTCAGACGTTTACATCCTTTACGTTGGGAAGGATGTGTCCGAGGTGAAGGCCACCGACGGCGGGACACGTCTCGAGGGCGACGGCTACAACCGCCAGTCCACCCGGCTGGAGACCACCACATGGGAGCGGGATGATCTGCGTCATCGTCGGACCGCCCGGCAGCGGCAAGGGAACCCAGGCCGAGAGTATCGCCGCGGACCTGCGCGTGCCCCACGTCTCGACCGGTGAGCTCTTGCGCGCCGAGGCTGCCGCGGGCACTCCGCTGGGGCGGGAAGTGGGACCGCTGCTGGCGGCCGGCGAGCTGGTTCCTGACGACCTGGTGGAGCGGCTCGTAGAGCAGCGGCTGGCAGCGTCTGATGCAGCCCCGGGAGCCATCCTGGACGGTTACCCACGCACCACTCCTCAGGCCCGAGCGCTGGACCGGCGCCTGGCCGGGACCGGCCGCCGAGTGAACGTCGTCCTGCTCCTGGAGGTCGACGAGGGGACGCTGCTCCGCCGTCTCCTCGACCGGGCGGCAACGGAGCACCGGGCGGACGACAACCCGGCCTCGATCGCCGAGCGGCTGGCCGAGTACCGCCAGGTCACCGAACCCGTGATCGACCACTACCGGGCCGAGGGGGTCCCGGTCCTGGCTGTCGACGGGAAGGGGCCGGTGGACACCGTGCACGCGGGCATCCTGCGAGCGCTGACGGGCGCCGGCCTGCTGCCATTGACGGGCAGGGGGTCGAAGGGAGAATCGGCGCGTTAACCCAGATTACCCGAAGGTGTCGACGCGAATGCCCGGACTCCACGCCGGCGTTTCACAGCCGTAGCGAGGACGACCTCTCCGTGAGACGCGTAACTGGTCGAGAGTCAGGACGAGTCGGTGACCTGCCCTGGCGACGCCATCCAGGCGGCGATCTGCGCACGGGAGTTGAAGCCGAGCTTGTTCAGGATGTGCTGGATGTGCGTGGCGACGGTGCGCTCGGAGATGAAAAGTCGCGATCCGATCTGCTTGTTGCTCAGGCCCTCCGCGACCAGCCGCGCGACCTCCACCTCGCGCTTGCCAAGCATCCCCGCGCCTGCGCCGTCGGAGGCGGCCGCGCCAGTCCGGGTCGATTCGCCCAGTGCGAGCGACAGTGCGGCATCCCGGCTCAGACTCTTTCCGGCGCTGTATTCCGCGTCGAACCTCGACCCTCCGAGCGCCGCCATGGCCGCTTCTCGCCCCTGCATCAGCAATGGAACGAGGAATGGCATGGGGCTCGCGCCGGCTCCCGTGCGCACGGTCTCCGAGGCCCCGAGTAGTTGCGCGGCAAGCCGGGCCTGGCCCGATCTTGCGGCGTGGTAGCCCAACCCGTCGAGCAGAGCGTATTGGGCCACCCGGTCGTCGATCTGATGGGCGATCCTCAGCGCGCTTTGGAACAAAGGCTTCGACGCACCGAAGTCGCCCGCCATCAGGGTCGCAAACCCCTGATTCAGCGTCATCATCTCGAACGCGTACAGATCGCCCGCCTGCTGGCTGAGTCGCGCGCCTTCTGAGGCCGCCGACGCGACCGTTTCGAGGTCACCTTCGAAGAAGCCGTTCAGTGTTTGAGCCTGGAGCAGCCCGACTCTCACGTCCAGGTTGTCCAGGTCCCTTGCCACCGCTCGGGCTTCATCCAGTAGGTGCCTGGCAGACTCACGATCACCGGCCATGCCTGCGGCGATCGAGGCCATGGGTAGTGCGTGTGCGAGCGGCATCAGCAATCCCGCCTCTTTTGCCAGCGCGGTCGCCCCCTCGAGGGCCGGCTGCGCGGCGGTCGGGTCACTCTGAAGCACGGCCAGGAAGCCGCGCATGAAGTACCCCCAGGGCAGCGTCTCAGCGTTGCCGCGTCCAGACGCAAGCAGCTCATCGAGCCAACGCACACCCTCGGTCGTGGCGCGCGTGATCCAGTACCAACCGGCAGACGTGGCGAGCTCGATTCCGCGCGGAAAATCGCCCCGCGCGATGCAGCTCCGAAGCACCGCGCGGATGTTGTCGATCTCCAGCTCCATCCATCCAAGCCACTCGACGAGCCGGTAGCGCGCGTCCAGCGCTGACCGAAGACACGCGGCCCAGTAGTACGCGGTGAATCGCGCCTCAACGACTTCCTGTTCGCCCGCCTCCTGGAGCTTGAGACCGGCGTATTCCCGCATCGTCTCGTGCAGGCGATAGCAGGCCCGGCCTTTGACGTCCTCCTTGATGACCAGCGATTTGTCGACCAGCGACGACAGCACATCCAGCATGTCCGCGGCCGGACTGTCGTCTGCCCCGCAGATTGCCGCGACGTCTTCCAGGGTGAACCGGCCTGCGAAGGTGCACAGGCGCCTCAGGAGGGTTTGTTCCTGTGCGTTGAGGAGGTCATGGCTCCAGTCGATCGTGGTGCGCAGCGTCTGGTGTCGTGGGAGCGCCGCCCGACCTCCGCCGGTCAGCAGGTTGAACCGGTCGCCCAGGCGTTCGAGGATGTCCTCGGCCGTCAGTACTCGCGTCCTCACAGCCGCCAGCTCGATCGCGAGCGGCAGGCCATCGAGGCGCCGGCACAGGTCGGCCACCGCCGCCTGGTTCACGCTGGTCAGCTCGAACGTGCCCGAGGCGGCCGCAGCCCTGTCCGTGAACAGCATGACCGCCTCGTTCTGGCGTACCTGGGCGAGCGGCTCGGTCGAGTGGGCTGGAGGCAGCTCGAGGGGTGGGACCGGGACCACGTTCTCGCCCGGCGCCGACAGCGGCTCGCGGCTGGTGGCGATCAGCCGTACGTCAGGGGCAGTCTTGATGATCTCGGCCGCGAGCTGTGCGGCGGCTCCGAGTAGGTGCTCGCAGTTGTCGAGCACAAGGAGCAGCTGCTTGTCCCGCAGGTATCCGAGCAGAAGGGCGAGCGGCTCAGTCGCGGCCTGGTCCCGCAGGTCCAGGGCCGCCAGGACAGCGTTACCGATCAGGGAAGGATCCCGGACCTCGGCGAGCTCGACGATCCACGCACTGTTTGGAAAGCCGCGCGCCAGGTCCGTCGCGACGCGGATTGCAAGCCGGGTCTTGCCGACCCCTCCCGGCCCGACCAGGCTGACCAGGCGGGCAGAGGTTAGCCTCTTTCTGAGCTCGGCAAGCTCCCTGCGCCGGCCGATGAAGGTCGTGGCCTCGGCCGGCAGGTTGCCTGACCTGCGCCTGGGTCTGGCCATATCGAACAGGGAACCTACTACAGCGTGAAGTTATGGGTGCGCGCGCCGGTAGACGGTAACAGCCGGATGCGGGGCATCCGACGTCGGTCCAGTACGTAGTTGATCAGCAATTCAGACGATTTCCACTCTTTGGCCGCCGCCTAGGCTCAGGGCCATGGTCGAAGAGCCCGTGATACAGAGCGTCGAAGTGACCTTTGTCGGCTCTCCACCCTCAGCAGAACAGATGGAGCGCGTTTCCGGCGTCGGCGACGTCCAGATCGAGAGCCGAGTCCTGCGATGCACCGTGTGCGGAAGCTTTCAGCCCTTTCTCGAGGCGTTGCGCGGTCACGAGGTGATCAATCTGACGTCAACGCCGATCACGTGCCAAAGGAGTGGGTGATGGATCGGATCGATGCAGCCTCGCCACGGAATCTCGCCAGAATGGCGGGTTTTCTTTACCTGCTGAACATCGTCGGTGGGTTTTTCGCCATCGGCTTTGTTCCTACGGTGATCGTGGCCTCGGGCGACGCTGTGGCCACCGCGCACAACCTCCAGACCAGCGAGCTGCTCTACCGGTCTGGCCTCGCGGCCCACATGGTGATCCTCGTCACCAATGTCGGGCTGGCGGCCATCTTCTACGAACTCTTCAGGGTCGTGAACCGCACGCTCGCGCTGCTGGTGGTTTTCTTCACGCTCGTGGGCACCGCCGTCGAGGGCGCTGGCGTGCTCAACCAGTTCGGCTCCCTGGTCCTGCTGAACAGCGGACCCTATTCGGGCGTGTTCACCGCGGGACAGCTGCGGGCCCTGGCGTACCTGCCGGTCGACACACAGGGGATCAGCTACGACGTCTATACAGTGTTTTTCGGGTTCTATGCCCTCACGATCGGATACCTGGTCTTCAGGTCGACCTTCCTGCCCCGATTGGTCGGCGTGCTGATGGTGCTCGATGGCCTGGCCTACCTGACGAACAGCTTCGCCGCCTTCCTCGCCCCCGGATTCGCGGTTCATCTGGTGCCCTGGATCCAGCTGCCCGCTCTCTTTGGAGAGGGGTCGCTGTGCGTGGCGCTCCTCGTGATGGGTGTAAATGGCGAACGGTGGACGCGGGTGAGCGTCGCGGCCGGCATGCCTGCACTCGAAGGAGATCGACGATGGAGCTGATCGATGGAATGTCGCCACGCGCCCGCGCGCGGATCACCGGAGCGGTGTACCTGCTGTTCTTTCTGACGGCATTCCTCAGCGAGGTCTTGCTTCGCCAGGCCGGTCTGAGCGCGATCAGCGGGGTGTCCGGCGACGCAGCGGCCATCGCCAATGGCATCCGGGCGCACGAATCGTTCCTCCGATGGGGAGTCGCTCTGGGCGTGTTCTCGATCGGGTGTTACGTCGCGCTGATGGCTCTCTTCTACCAGCTGTTCAGGCCGGTGAGCAGAAGCCTGTCGCTGGTCGCGGTGTTCTTGAGCCTGGTGGGATCCGCGGTCGGGGCTTTCGGCAACCTCTTCCAGCTCGCCCCGCTTGTCGTGCTGGGAGGCGACTCGTATCTAAGGGCGTTTGATACGAACCAGCTGCAGGCGATGGCTCTGATGTTCTTCAACCTGAGCACTCAGGCCGGGAACATCTCGCTGCTCTTTTTCGGTCTGTTTCAGATCGTGATCGGATACGTCATGTTGAGGTCGACCTTCCTGCCTCGCCTTCTTGGTGTGCTGGTCGCGATGGCCGGTGTGGGCTGGCTGACCTTCATGTCGCCGCCGGTGGCGATCCATCTCTCCACATATTTCGAGGTCCTCGGTTTCATCGCGGAGGCCTCGCTGATGCTGTGGCTGCTCGTGGTGGGCGCGAACAGCGAGCGGTGGATCGAGCAAGCCACGGCCGCCGGGAGAACCTACACCCCGGCAAACGTGCAGATGCGGAGGGAGACGAGGTGAACGCGACGCAACCGGCAACCACCATGAAGGCGGTCGTGCAGGACGGTTATGGCTCGCCAGACGTCCTGCATCTCGCGGAGGTCAACACGCCGGCGGTCAAGGACGGCGGGGTGGTGGTCCAGGTCCGCGCGGCTTCGGTGAACGTGGTGGACTGGGTGACCTTGACGGGCCGGCCCTACATCGTCCGCCCGGCCCTGGGGGGAGTCCGGCGGCCCAGGACAATCGTCCGCGGCCAGGATGTCGCAGGCGCTGTCGTGGCGGTCGGAAACGACGTGAAGCGGCTCCGACCGGGTGACGAGGTGTTCGGCTGGTGCGACGGTACTTTTGCCGAATATGCTTGCGCCGCCGAGAGCAGCTTTGTCCACAAGCCGGTGGGCCTCACGTTCGAACAGGCGGCAGCCATCCCGGTGACCGCGGCGACCGCCCTGAAGAACCTCCGCGATGTCGGCCGCATTCAGCAAGGGCAGAGGGCCTTGATCAACGGCGCGGCCGGCGGCGTGGGCACGTTCGGCGTGCAGATCGCAAAGTGGTTGGGAGCCGAGGTGACCGGCGTGTGCAGCACGAGAAACGTCGATCTTGTCCGATCGCTCGGCGCTGACCACGTGATTGACTACACCCGAGAGGACTTCACCAGCGGTGGCCGGCGGTACGACCTGATCCTCGACAACGTCATGAACCACTCGTCGTCAGATTGCCGGCGGGTGCTCGCCCCCCATGGGATTCTGATTCTCAACAACGGAACGAGTGGCGGCCGGTGGTTCGGCACCATCGGCAGGATGGCCGGGGCGATGCTTATGTCGCGGTTCGTACATCAACAGCTGCGCGTGGCGTCGCTGCCGAGGGTCGAAGACCTGCCGCTGATCAAGCAGCTGGTCGACGAGGGAAAGCTGCGGCCGGTCATCGATCAAACCTTCCCGCTTGGCGAAACCGCCGAGGCTCTCCGTTACCTGGGGGCTGGCCACGCACGGGGCAAAGTCATCATCACCGTCTAAGTGAACCCGAGTGCTGGAGAACGGCTCTATCAGAGGGTCTGGAAGAGGGCCCACTGCCGGGAATTGGTCCAATCCCGAGATATAGCGCGGCGGACGGAGGTTCGAGTCGCTGGCCCGTGGCATCGTCGGCCAGCAGATCTCGACCCGGGCCGCAACCGCGATCTACGACCGCCTCATCGCCCTTATCGGCAGACGCGATCCGGCGCGGGCCATCGTGGAGGGCTCTGACCAGGAGCTCCGCCTGGTGGGTCTCTCGCGAGCCAAGGTGGCCTCGCTCCGTGACCTGGCAGCCCGGGCCCTGGACGGCGGATCTCTTCCTGATCGGGCAACTGGGCCGTGAGGACATCCTGCCCTCCGGCGACCTCGGGTTGCGGCACGCCGTTCAGACCGTGTTCCAACTGGACCATGTGCCGAGCCCGAAGGAGGTCGACGCCGTAGGCGAGCGCTGGCGACCGCACCGGACGCTGGCGACGGCGTACCTTTACGAGGCTATCTGGCGGCGGGGCCGCCAGCCGCCCAACGCTTTGGGACCTGGCGCCCAGCAGGCGGCGGTTGAAACCTGATCGAGCTCGGCCAGGGGCAAGGGATGTGCAGGGGCCGCAGGGATTGCTCGGCGGGGCCTCACGGCGCTTCCACGGGGTTGCGGAGGTACTCGTGGACCATCTGGATCACCTGTGCTCCCTCACCTACCCCAGCCGCGATTCGCTTGACCGAGTTCGCG
>DATFWQ010000254.1:0-2234 GCA_035259145.1 Candidatus Dormiibacterota bacterium
TCGATGGCCTTGCGGTGGGCGGTCGTGGTGAGCCACGCGCCCGGACTCGGAGGGACGCCGTCGACCGGCCAGCGCTCGACGGCGGTCGCGAACGCCTCGGCGGCCATCTCCTCGGCGATGTCGAGGTCCCCGAAGCGCCCGGCCAGGGTTGCGACCACCCGGGCCCACTCCTCGCGGTGGGCCCGGGCGATCACCTCGCCGACGTCCGTCATCCGCCCAGCAACGGCCGGAGCTCGACCCTCCGGTTGCAGTGCTTCGAGCCCAGGGCGGCGAGCCGGAGCGCCACGTCGAGGTGGGGTGCCTCGATGATCCAGAAACCGGCGATGTGCTCCTTGGACTCCAGGTACGGCCCGTCGGTGAATACCGCCTCCCCGTCCCTGCCGTCGACGACGGTGGCCGTGCTGGGCGACGCGAGGCCGCCGGCGAAGACCCAGTGGCCGGCGGCCTGGAGCTGCTCGTTGAAGACGTCGATCGCGGCCATCTCTTCCGCGGTGGCAAGGTCGGTCGTGTCGGCGAGAACGGAAAGCAGGTACTGCGCCATCGGGATCATCTCCTGTCGTCGTGTGGCAGCCCCCTCGGGCGCCTTTCACCCCTACTACGAACGCCGCTGCCTCGATCCGACACGCTCCGCTGAGAATGCTTCGAGGATTTTCGCACGCCGTCTCGCTGCGCGTGGCCACAGGGTCGAAGCAGCGAGAAGAGCTGGCCCTGGGCATCCCGGTCGGCGACGAGCCAGCGACGTCAAGGTAGCGCGGCTGCGAGCGTTGATCCTGAATTGAGGAACAGTCGGCACCTGCGGCTCAAGCTACTGAGCACCTCAAGCTAAGCTCTTCCAAAATCGGCCGAGGCAATTGCTCCGTGCACGCGTGCGCGTACCAACGATCCGCGATCACTGCACGCGCGTTCATGTCCGCTCCCCAGTCTTCACATACGTCTTTATCTGTTCCAACGACATTCCTGTTAGTCCCAGGTCGCCGGCGTTTCTTCCCTCCTCCCACCAGTTTCGCGAATCAACCCGAGAGTGCGGCTCCGCGGGCGATCACGAGGGCCGACGCAGCAGCCACAGCCCACCCCGAACCCGTAAGGACACGCGTTGCCCCGACCTTCGCATGGCAGGGGGGCGGAGTGGCATCACGTCAGCATCGGTTGGCGGAGAGGGTGGGTTCGAACCCACGATAGGGTTGCGCCTATCCTCTCGGCAGCAGGTTTAAGAACCCAACGCCGACGCGTTGAGCCGGTCCCACCTCGATACTTACGCCAACCCCAGAGCGAGCACAACGCGGCAGCGGATGCTCCTCAGCTGCTCGTGCGTGACCCGTGAGGGCGTCCGGTCGACCCGCCGGATCGAGACGCTTGTCACGTGGTGGGCCAGCGCCCAGCAGGTCTGAGTGCCACCATTCTCCGGCGTAGGCTCGATCTGCTCTGCGAAGCTGGCGTACGCAAGGCCCTGGTCCCGGGTCAGTGGTACGACAAGCGTGTGCGGGTAGGCGTCGGGGAAGAGCCCATCGTCCTCCACCACAACCGCCGGTCGCCGCTTGCTGGGCTCAGCAGGCAGCGCATCGCTTCGCCAGTCCACGAGGACAATGCTCCCAGCCGCAGGCCGGCTCACCCGGTCTCGCTGATCGGGGTCCCGATCTCCTCCAGTTCGGCCTGTGCCTCAGGGTGCTCGGCCAGGTGTGCTACCACCCGTTCCCCCTCAGCGCGGATGGCCTCCCGGCGTAGCCGCCGCGCCTCCGACTCGGCCAGGTCGCGGACGAACGCGCTTAGCCCAAGCCCACGCTCGTGCGCGGTCGCCTCCAGGACTGCACGGTCCTCGGGGTCCAAGCGGATGGTCAATGTCTCGGCCACGCCGAGATTGTAACACAATCGCGTGACACATGATCGTACTATGTGGCCGCC
Source organism: Candidatus Dormiibacterota bacterium (assembly GCA_035259145.1). Taxonomy (GTDB): domain Bacteria; phylum Chloroflexota; class Dormibacteria; order Dormibacterales; family Dormibacteraceae; genus CF-161. The sequence continues at coordinate 1,900 of DATFWQ010000254.1, forward strand.
AGGTTGACCGCACACCACCCGGAAGGAGTTCATCCCGGACGTGGCCGCGAAGCCGGCGGCTGGCGGCGTTTTCCACGGCGGGCTGATGCAGGGCACAGGGCTCAGGACCTCCAGCCTGAGTGGACCTGGCAACTCTGCTGGTGTCATCAGGCGATGCAGGATCGGCGCCCCAGCCCCAGACTTCCGCGACGGAGCCAACCTCAGCTTCGGTGACCTCAAGCCAGGGGTACCTGGAGGCGCCGCCCACGCTCCATGGCACCCAATCCAGCCTGGATCGTGGCTAGCCACAGGAGTTCACAGCCATAAGCTCCGGAAACTCCCGCTCAGCGGTCTGG
>DATFWQ010000255.1:0-5264 GCA_035259145.1 Candidatus Dormiibacterota bacterium
GCTGAAAGGGCGGCTGGACAGAGCGCGACGGACGCCTGGGAGCAGGCATTCCGGGAGCAGGGGGAGGCGGGCCCAGCAGCCGACCATGCGGAAGTCGTTGAGGCCGTAGCCGGCATTGCGGAGCAGCAGTACTCGCATGAAGACGAACTGCTTGCCATGGACAACGTCGTGGGGGTCTGCGCGTCGCGGAAGGTCACAGACGGCAAGCCGACCACTACCTGGTCTCTGACGGTCCTGGTTGAACAGAAGCTGCCCAAGCAGCGAGTGCCGAAGGGGTCGCAGGTTCCCACGCGGGTGGGTGGCGTTCCGACCGACGTAATTCAGGTCGGCTTGCTTCAGCCACTGACGTTCAACGCGCGCGTGCGCCCAGCCCTACCTGGCTTCAGCATCGGGCACTTCAACATCACCGCGGGAACATTCGGGTGCCTGGTCCGCGACGTGCGCCGCTGCGACTGCGGTCCAGAGCACGGCGGGCCGGCGGGCGACCACCTGATCCTTAGCAACAATCACGTCCTCGCCAATGTCAACCGCGGCAATGCTGGCGACCTGATCCTGCAGCCAGGGCCCGTCGACGGAGGCGTCTATCCCGCGGACGGCATTGCGACACTGGAGCGCTTCGAGCCGATCGTATTCGGCATGTCTGGCTACAACATGGTCGATGCGGCTGTGGCCCGGCCAACTTACAGCCGCAACGTCACGCCCTCCATCATCGGAATAGCCATGCCGCGTGGCATCGATCAGGCCGTGATCGGAGACAGCGTGCTGAAGATCGGCCGTACAACGCAGATCTCGGTCGGCCGGGTCATTGCGACCAATGCGACCGTTGCTGTCAATTACGGCGCACTCTTCGGCGCGGCCGTCTTTCGCCATCAGATCCTGACCACTGCGATGTCAGCCGGGGGAGACTCCGGAAGCCTGCTGATGAAGAGGGATCTGAGCGCGGTCGGCCTCCTCTTCGCCGGCTCGGCGTTCATCACGATCCACAATCACATCGCAGACGTTGAAGTCGCGCTTGGGGTGCGGCCAGTGACCGCCGTCAGGTAACCGACCTGGGATAAGCCTCAGCGCCCTGTGTTCGGCGACGCCGGCAGCGGTTCGATGGCGCCGACCTCTACGACGTCGACACCGACTCCGTCGACGCCCCGAGGCAGGACATCGTCGGGACTCAGCTGGTCGCGGGGGACCTTGCGCTGGACGTAGACGACCAGGCATCGCTCGCCGGTCGGCACTCCACCGCGCGTCCGGATCCCCTCACTCACGCCGACCACGTTCGGATAGCGCATCAGCGCCGGCACCTGCTGATTCAGGACCTGGGTCCCTCTGGTGTCTTCGTCAAACGCCGGAGCGGGCTCGAGCGGATACTGCTCCCCTGCGGCCCGGAAATGCTCCTCCCATGCGTTGGCAAAGCGCTGGCCCGCCTCGCGGTCCTGCAAGGACCAGGTCGGACCGAGTTCTCGCTTCATGGCAAGAACTCACTATACGGTTCGGCATGTCGGCCTAGGATCGACCCGTTGCCGTCGACGCGGAGGATGTTGCCCTTGCCGTTGATCCCGAACACACCCACCGATGCTCCTGCTCCCAACGTCCCGTAGATGCCGCCTAGACGCAGCGATTGGCCGGGTCGGTGACCTTGCCGGTCGCGGCGACTCTGTGAAAGCCGGAGGCGTCGTAGCGATAGAGGCCGTCGGGGCCACCGAGCCATGCGCCGGACGCGTCCGCAATGGCAGTGCGGGGCTGGAAGACCGGGCCGCCGGGACCCACCGGATACGTCGTCACCTTCACAACATGATTCGGCGCGGGCACCAGCTCTACCGCGCTCTCCTGCCGGCCGCTGGCGACGATGAAGGGACTTCCCTTGATGTCGAAGCCGATTACGTTCGGCACGGCGTCGACTGTGGTCACCCAGTTGGTGAGCGCACCGCTCCGAAGGTCCAGCCGGGAGATTCTGTTGGGCACGCTCGCGCCCGCGAACGCGCTGAACGAGGCAGGGGCCGACGGGTCGACATCCCATACCCAGGCTGTCTCGGTTGTGACGAAGGTGACCGTGCGGTCTGACAGCACCTTCCGGAGCCCGCTCGTTCGCAGGTCGAGCTTCCACAAGCCGGTGCCCACCCCCTCCCACTCCTGGTTGAGATAAAGGCCCTCGGCGGTGAAATCGAGGATGTGCCAGGGACCGCGGGGGACCAGGTAGCCGCTCTCCTGGCCGGTCGCCACGGTGACGACGTGGATGGTCGTTGTGAAGGGCTTCACGTAGGCGTATTGCGAGCCGTCCGGTGAGACGGATTGCCGGCCGACCGGTAGCCAGCGGCGCTGCGCGGCGTCGTAATAGAGAGGATCAGGGCCGACGAGGACCGGTGTCGTGGCCGATTGATAGAGATCGTCGGAACGCCGCCCGAAGCGTCCGGCAGGATCCTCGCTGATGGAGCCGTCCCGTGCCATCCAGTAGGCCGTGACACCAGTCGAGTCGGAGCTCACGAACGGCACTCGGCACGATGCGTGGCCCGCGTCGGTTGGAGTAACTCCCGGGGTCGGCCGAGCGCCAGAAGGATGGTCCGGGCTTGCTGACCCGATGGAGCAGGCGGCCAGCATGAGGCCTAAAGCTGCGCAGAGGGCAGGGACCTTCATCGTCATCTCCTCAGCCCTGCTACCCACCCAGGGGCATGCACGTGCAACGGGTGGTGCACGGCGTGGTTACGTCCGGTGACTATCAGCGCTGACCGTGCTGCTCCGAGGGCGCTGGCGCGAGTGCGGGGGGAAGGCGGATGTTCGCGGAGGGTCAGCCGCGATCAGATCGTTGAAGGCAGGGCCTATTCGTCAGGAGGCTTTACAACCGTGATCGACGACCATTTGCAGGGCGCGTCCTTTTGCCGGCTCCCCGTTCGTCTGCATTGGTGAATGACGGCCCGAGTTACGGGATAGGAGCAAGAGAAATGAAGTACATGCTGTTGATCACCCAGGGCGAGTGGTTCGCAAACGGAAGCGTGGCCGAGCGCGAGAAGTCGATGGAGAAGGTGGTCGAATGGTGGGGGAAGATGTTTGCCAGCGGCAAGATGGTAGGTGGACATCAGCTCCAGTCACCTGACACTGCCACCACCGTGGTGATCGAGCGCGGCAAGCACACGCTGCTCGACCGGCCTCTGATGGAGGCCAAAGAGGCCATTGGAGGCTATGGGATCCTGGAGGCGGCCGACATCGATGAGGCGCTCGCCATCGTGAAGACCATGCCGCAGCCCGACGGCAAGGTGGAGGTGCGGCCGATCATCGAACGTGCACGTTGATCGCGAGCCCTACGCTGTCCTGGAGAGGGTCTTCCGCGAGGAGGCGGGCCGGCTCACCGCGAGCCTGGTCCGCCTCCTCGGAGATTTCGACCTCGCCGAAGAGCTCGTGTCCGAAGCGATTGTCGAGGCACTGGAGCACTGGACCCGCGATGGCGTGCCGGAAAGAGCCTCCTCCTGGCTCCTCACAACAGCCAGGCGCAAGGGCCTGGATAGACTCCGTCGCCAGGCGAAGTACCGGCAGAAGCTCGCTCTGGTCGCGGCGCTTCCGACTGAGCCTCCACGCGAAGGGGATGACCGGCTGCGGCTGATCTTCACGTGCTGCCACCCGGTGCTCGGGCGCGAGGCTCAGGTCGCCCTCACACTGCGTGCGGTGGTCGGCCTGACGACGGAGGAGATCGCGCGGGCGTTCATGGTCCATGAAGAGACCCTGGCCAAGAGGATCGTGAGGGCCAAGCACAAGATCGTGGCCTCGGGGGTCCCGTACCGGATACCGGCGGGCGATGAGCTCATGACGCGGCTGAACGAAGTTCTGACGGTGATCTACCTGGTCTTCAACGAGGGCTACGTCGCGACCGCCGGCAGCGAGCCGATTCGACGAGATCTTGCCCGAGATGCGGAATGGCTGGCAACGCTGCTCATGCGCCTCATGCCCCAGGAGCCAGAGGTGATCGGACTGGTGGCACTGATCCGGCTGCACCTGGCGCGCTGGCCTGCGCGTCTCGACTCTGAGGGGCGCCTCCTTCTGCTCGAATCCCAGAACCGGGCGCTCTGGGATAGGCGTGCGATTGCTGACGCCGTCCGGCTCATTGAACGGGCCAGTGCCCTCGGCCGCCCGGGTCCGTATCAAATCGAGGCATCCATCGCCGCTCTGCACTGCGAAGCGCCCACCTGGGACGAAACCGACTGGCCACAGATCCTCGCGCTCTACTCGCTCCTCACGGCCATCGATTCGTCGCCCATCGTCAGGCTCAACCGTGCAATCGCGCTTCGATACGTCGACGGCGCCGAGGCTGCCCTTTGCGAGGTCGACTCCCTGGCCGGGTCGCTGAGCCGGTACCACCTGTTCCACGCCACCAGGGCGGCGCTGCTGCGCGAGCTCGGCCGCACGGCCGAGGCAGACCGCGCCGAAGTAGAGGGGATCGGCCTGACCAAGAACCTGGCCGAGCGCGCGCTCATGGCTGAGCGTCTGGCCGGCGGCGGTGACAGTCGACCGGAACCAGGCTCTGACTGACCAGCCGATCGCCGGCCCGGTTCCTCATGATGGAGCGATGGACGACGCCGTGCGGAACTACATCGACGCCATCGCCCCCGAGCACCGGCCTCTGTTCGATCGACTTCACAGGCTGGTCCTCGAAACGCATCCAGACGCTGCGGTGGTGCTCTCATACGGGATTCCCACGTACAGGGTCGCGCAGCGCCGCCTGTTCGTCGGCGCGTGGAAGCATGGCCTGTCGATCTATGGATGGGACGAGGGCCAGGACGCCGGGTTCACCGCTCGGCACCCTGATCTCAAGACAAGCAAGGGCACGATCCACTTGCGCCCCGCCGACGCCGCCGGCATCGATGATGCCGAGCTCCGCGACCTCGTCCGCGCCGCGCTCGACCGCTGATCATGCCGGCGCCGTGCGCGTCGAGAGGAGGCGTCCACCCGGACACCTCCTCTCCTGGGGGCGGGGATTGCGTGCGTCGCTACGCGGCAGGCTTCGCCTGGGGTCGAGACCAGTAAAGCCAGCCGGCGGCGCCGGCCAGCAGAGCCGTCGCAGCGTGGAGCGGTATATCCAGACCGCCGATTGGGATCAGCCCGAGCAGCGGCTGCGGCCCGAATCCGACCACGGTCAGGACCGCGAAGAGCACGGCCATCATCCGGGCGTACTCGATATTCCTCCCGGTCAAGAACGCGACGACGCCGAGAAGCCCAACCGCTAAATGGGCGACGTTGTGGAGTGCGTTGACCTGAAAGACGATCAGCGTGCCCGTGTCAAGGCC
>DATFWQ010000256.1:0-6811 GCA_035259145.1 Candidatus Dormiibacterota bacterium
ACCAAGGCCGGCTACGACATGTGGCCAGGCCCGTACGGCGATGGAGGCTCGAGGAAGTACCTGCTGGCCAGCCTCGACCAGAGTCTGCGGCGGATGGGGTTGAAGTACGTCGACGTCTTCTATTCCCACCGCTTCGACCCGGACACGCCGCTCGAGGAGACCATGGGGGCCCTCGATGCAGCCGTCCGCGAAGGTATGGCGCTCTACGTGGGTATCTCGTCGTATTCGGCTCGGCGCACCAGGGAGGCGGCTGCGATTCTACGGAGCCTTGGCACGCCGCTTCTCATCCACCAGCCCTCTTACTCGTTGCTCAACCGCTGGATCGAGCAGGACCTTCTCAACGTGCTGGGGGAGGAGGGAGTGGGCTGCATCGTTTTCTCCCCCCTCGCGCAGGGTGTGCTGACGGACAGGTACCTGGCGGGTGTCCCGGCGGGCTCTCGGGCGAGCCGGCCCGGCACGCTGTCTCAGGAGCTGCTCAGCGGGGAGACCCTCGCCAAGGTACGCGCCCTCAATGAGGTTGCGATGCGGCGCGGCCAGACCCTGGCACAGATGGCGCTGGCATGGACTCTGCGCGACGCCCGCGTGACCTCGGCCCTGGTCGGCGCAAGCAGCGTGGCGCAGCTGGAACAGAACGTCGCCGCCCTGGACAGCCTCGACTTCTCGGCCGACGAGCTGGCCGAGCTCGACCGCTTTGCCACCGAGAGCGACATCAACCTGTGGGCCGAATCCAGTGTCGTCTGATTCACAGTTCAGGTGGCCCGCCAGTATTGGCTGCAACTCGCTATCCCCTATCCTCGGGGGCACCCGGGTAGGGCCGGTGTGCTTCGAACATCCAGAGGTACTTTTCGACGTCCTCGAGAACCTCGATGACGAGGTCCTGCGACACGACGTCGAGCTCGCCGAGGCGGCCCAGGCGGCTGCGGCCCGCCTCTGACAACGTATGCAGGTCGGCCACGATCAGGTCGACCACCTGGCTGTCTTCGACGCGGCCTTCGGGAAAGGGCGGCAGGCGTGAGTCGCGGCTGACGGTGGCCGCTCGGGCGTCGGCCGCGACGCCGAGCGCCAGGCAGCGTTCTGCCAGCGTGTCCGCGGCCCCGCGCGCGCTGTCAACCAGCTCGTCGAGGAGCAGGTGAAGGTCCCGAAACGCGCGCCCCCGCAAATTCCAGTGCGCCTGCTTGCCCTTCAGCGAGAGGTCGGTCAGGTCGACCAGCAGTCCTTGCAGGATCTCGGCGGTTGCGAGCCTGCGGTCGAAGCTCAGTGCCGCCGCGGGGTCTGTTACAGCGGTCCGCTCCTCCATTCGGGTGCCTCCTGACTCAGACGGTCTGCGATGCGACCGATGGTAGTGGCGTGGCTGGACCGGCCGCCTGATCCCCCACGCCACGGGCCGGCGGATCAGTCGGCGCGATGCCGTCTAGCGTCCGTTAGTGGAGTCCCCTTAGTCGTCGGAGGCGTTCCTGGAGTTGAATACCATCGACACTCCGCAGCGAGCTGCCGGGCGGCACTCGCCCGCCTGCCAGCATCATATGGGTGATGGGCGATCTGGCCGAAGCTGCGGCGGACATCGTGATCTTCGGGGCGTCAGGCGACCTGAGCCGTCGTAAGATCCTGCCCGCCCTGCCGGGGGTGAACTTCGGGGTCCGGGTGGTCGGCGCCGGGCGCACGCCGCTGTCCCAGGAGGCCTTCCGCGACCTGGTCGCCCAGGCCAGCGGCAGCGACCGGCTGGCCGCCCGCGCGGAGTGGGTCCGGCTGGATTATCAGCGGCCGGACACATACGAGACGCTGCGCCAGGCCATCGGCGGCGACGGCCGCCCTGTCGTTTACTACCTCGCCACGCCGCCCAGCACCTTCCCTGCGATTCTGGAGGGCCTCACCCGCGCGGGTCTCTCGGCCCGCGGCGACGACCGGCGCATCGTCGTCGAGAAGCCGCTGGGCCACGACGCTGCCAGCGCCCGGCTCCTGAACCGTCAGCTGGAAGAGCTGTTCGAAGAAAGCCAGGTCTTCAGGATCGATCACTACCTCGCCAAGGACACGGTCCAGAACGTGCTCGCCTTCCGCTTCAGCAACTCACTGTTCGAGCCGGTCTGGAATCGCACCATGATCGAAAGCATCCAGATCACAGCAGCCGAGCCGGAGGACATCGGCACCCGGGCCGGCTACTACGACCACATCGGCGCCGTCCGGGACATGGTCCAGAACCACGTCCTTCAGCTCCTGGCCCTGGTCACCATGGAGCCGCCGACCACGTTCGACCCTGCAGACATCCGAAAGGCCAAGGAGGAAGCCCTCCGTGCGGTGGCGCCGATCGATCCGACCCTGGCGGTCCGCGGCCAGTACGACGGCTATCTCGACACCGAAGGGGTCAACCCCGACTCGAGGCGCGAGACCTATGCCGCCGGCCGCGTGGTGATCGAGAACTGGCGCTGGGAAGGCGTCCCGATCTTCATTCGCACGGGCAAGGCTCTGCGCCGCCAGCTCACCGAGGTTGTGGTGAGGTTCGAGGATGCGCCCCACCTGAGGGTCGGGGGGCGACGCCAGCGGGGCATCCCGACGCTTCTCGTCATCCGCTTCCAGCCCGACGAGGGCATCCTGCTGCGCATCGGCGCCAAACGACCAGGCGGTCGCTTCGAGATGGTGCCGGCCGGTATGAAGCTGGAGTACAAGCGCCTGGCCCGTCAAGAGCTGCCCGACGCTTATGTCAACGTGCTCAGCGAGATCATGGCCGGAGGCCATACTGTCTTCCCCAGCGGCAAGGAGATCGAGCGCTCGTGGGAGATCGTGGACCCTCTGCTGCAGGAATGGGAGGCCGAGGGCCACCCTGAGACGTACGCGCCCGGCTCCTGGGGCCCGCGAGCGGCAGACGATCTCGTCGCTGCCTCCGGCGGCGGCCGCTGGATCAGCTCGGGCGACGAGCCTGGGACGACCTGAGCGCTGGGGCAGAATCTGCAGCTCCCGGTGAAGCCCGAGGCAGACCCGCCGTGACTATGCCCCCGCCTGGCCTCATCGGCGCCTGATCAGCTCGCCTGAGCACAGCCGACCGGTGGCCCAGCATATCATCAAGGTTGATGTATCATTCTTGATATGTCTGGCCTGGAGCTCTTTCTCCTCGGGCGGAACCTGATGAAGATCGGCGAGGAGGCCATTCGGGCAGAGGCCTCGTTCGCCATCGCTGCACGGGCGGGGTCGACCAGGCTCCCCACGAGCGTCCGATCCGTCCTGATCGATGTCTTCGAACATCCGAGCAGCTCGATCGGCGAGATCACCGCCCGGACGGGATTCCCACAGAGCCACGTGTCCGCGTCCGTCGCAAGGCTGCGGAAAGAACGTGCGGTGGTGACCGTGCTCGATTCAAGCGATCGCCGCCGGACGCTGGTGGTGCCATCCCCGGAGGCCCCTCGAGAGGTCGCGCACCTGGACCCGGCTCCCGTCCACCGCGTGCTCATGGCAGCGCTAGGGACGGAGGCCCCTCGAGAGGTCGCGGGCGTGGCGTCCGCCCTGGAGATGCTCGCCCGGCGCCTGACGCCGGAGGCGCTCACACGCATCCGCTCGACGCTCTCGCTTGAAACTCGACGTCAGGAGGAGACCCCATGATCGCGATGAAGGCCGGCAGCCTACGGGTGCCGGGAGCAAGCCTCCACCACGAGGTGCGCGGCTCCGGCCCGATCCTGCTCTTGATCCACCCCGCCGGTGGCGACGCGCATGCCTTCGACGCGATCGCCGACGACCTTGCCGACCGGTACACCGTCGTGACCTATGACCGCCGGGGGTTGTCTCGCAGCCGGCTCGAGGACCCAGGGCAAACTCAGCGGGTGGAGACGCACGCCGATGACGCCCACCGCCTCCTCGCCCTGCTCGGCAACGAACCGGCGTACGTCTTGGGCAGCAGTGGTGGCGCCGCCGTCGGGCTGGAGCTTGCCGCGCGTCACCCCGAGCAGGTGCTGACCCTGGTGGCGCACGAGCCGCCGGCGCCCGCCGGCGCCGACAAGCAGCGGCACGACGACCTCCGGGAGACCTATCGGCGCGAGGGGGCCTTCTCAGCCCTCCAGAAGATCGTGGCGCAGGCCAGCCCGGGGTTCGACGACCGCGAGCCGGACGTGGAGCTGCCGACCGCGCCCGACGTCATGAGGGATCGTCTGGCCAACGCCGAGTTCCTGTTCGCTCATGAGCTTGACATGTACGACCACTTCCAGCCTGACACGGGCGTCCTGAGCGCCGTGGCGAATCGCGTCGTGATCGCGGGTGGGCGCCTTGGCCAGGAGCTCGCCGGCTACCGCAGTGCAGCCGGGTGGGCGCGGCAGCTGGGAACATCAATCGTGGAGTTTCCCGGCGGCCACGCCGGCTACCGGACCCATCCGAGGGCGTTCGTCGAAAGGCTGCGAGAGGTTCTCTCCCTCGCGAAGTCGGGGGAGTACCCGGCGAAGCCGGGGGAGGGGGTGGTCTCAGGTCGACATGGGTTGCCCGCGGTCTGAGACACCGGAAGCTGACGCAAGGACCTCCCGCACCTGACGGGCGATCTCCAGATCCTCACGCGCTCGGACGACGAGCGTTCGAACGGCGGCGCCGCCCTCGCCAATGTCCGCGTCACCGGCGACCGACGTGTTCAGCTCCGGGTCCAGGGCGACCCCAAGAAAGCCGAGGCCGGAGGCCGCGGCTGCCCTGACCTCGTACGAGTTCTCGCCGACGCCGCCCGTGAACGCCAGTGCGTCCAGCCCGTCCATCGCTGCGGCCATCGCGGCCACGCCGGCTCGAAGCCTGTGCAGGTACACGTCGAGAGCCAGCCGCGCGTCGGCCGCGCCGCCCGCGGCGCGAGCCAGGACCTCGCGCATGTCGCCGGTGCCCGCCAGCGCCTTAAGGCCCGCACCGTGCTCGAGCGCGTCGCTCAGGTCCGGCTCGGTCAGGCCGCCGTGCCGCTGCAGCCAGAGAAGGAGCCCCGGATCGACGTTGCCGGGCCGTGTCGCCATGACCAGACCCTCGAGAGGAGTGAACCCCATCGTCGTGTCGACGGACCTGCCGTCGACGACGGCGGCCAGTGAGGCACCCGCGCCGAGGTGACAGGTCACCAGCCGCAGCCGTTCAGCGTGGCGTCCCAGTAGCTCAGCCGCGCGGCGTGACGCGTAGGCGTGAGACAGTCCGTGGAAGCCGTAGCGACGCAGGCTGTACCGGTCGCGCCACTGCTGCGGGATCGCATAGGTGGCGGCGGCCGCCGGGAGGCCGGCGTGGAAGGCCGTGTCGAAGCAGGCCACCGACGGGACGCCAGGCAGAAGCCGCCGCGCGAGATCGATGCCGTGGAGGGCTGGCGGCTGATGGAGGGGTGCAAGGTCAACGAGTGAGCGCAGATACGCCTCGACGCGCTCGTCGACCAGCACCGCCGTCGAAAGCGCCGGGCCACCGTGCACGACGCGATGGCCGACGGCGTTCACCCCGTCCAGCCCGGCCACTTGAGCAGCGACCGCGTCTTCGTCGAATGCGCCCTTGACTGCCGGCAGCTCGTGGTCCGCCAGCAGCGTGTCATCGGTGTCAAGTAAGCGCAGCTTCAGGCTGGTCGAGCCGGCGTTGATGACCAGCATCCGCACGGCGTCAGCGCCCTCTCTGATCAGTCAGCGCGGCCAGGTCCAGCCCTGGACCTCGGGAGTGTCTTCGCCGTGTTCTCGCGTGTACAGGCAACTGCGCAGCCGCTGGTCCTCCATCTGCTGGCGAAGGTGGGCGGCTCGTGGCCCGAGCCCGGGCACCCAATCGATCACGTCCATGACCAGGTGGTACCGGTCGAGGTTGTTGAGCATCACCATGTCGAACGGCGTGGTTGTCGTGCCTTCCTCCATGTATCCACGAACGTGGAAGTTGTCATGGTTGTGTCGACGGTATGTGAGCCGGTGAATGAGCCAGGGGTAGCCGTGGAAGGCGAAGATCACGGGCCGGCTGGTTGTGAACAGCGCGTCGAACTGTGAGTCCGAGAGCCCGTGGGGATGTATCGCTGCAGGGTGCAGGCGCGCCACGTCGACGACGTTCACAACGCGGACCTTGAGGTCCGGCAAGTGCTGCCCCACCAGGTCTGCCGCTGCCAGCGTCTCCAGGGTCGGCACGTCGCCGCAGCACGCCAGGACCACGTCGGGCTCACTGCCGGCGTCGGTGCTCGCCCACTCCCAGATGCCGATGCCGCGGGTGCAGTGAATGACCGCCTGCTCCATCGAGAGGTAGTTCAGGGCGGGCTGCTTGCCGGCCACGATGACGTTGACGTAGTTCCGGCTGCGCAGACAGTGGTCGGCGACCGAAAGCAGCGTGTTGGCGTCGGGTGGGAGGTAGACCCTGACGATCTCGGGCTTCTTGTCCATCACGAGGTTGATGAAGCCGGGATCCTGGTGTGTGAAGCCGTTGTGGTCCTGGCGCCAGACGTGCGACGTCAGCAGGTAGTTAAGCGACGCGATCTGTCTCCGCCAGGGAATGCCCCGGGTCACCTTCAACCACTTGGCGTGCTGGTTGAACATCGAGTCGACGATGTGGATGAACGCCTCGTAGCAATTGAAGACGCCGTGGCGACCGGTCAGCAGGTAGCCCTCGAGCCAGCCCTGGCACAGGTGCTCGCTCAGGATCTCCATCACGCGGCCGTCGGGCGAGAGGTGGTCGTCGCTGGGCAGCGTCTCCGCCATCCACGTGCGGCCGGTGACCTCGAACAGTGCCTGGAGGCGGTTCGACGCGGTCTCGTCGGGGCTCATGATGCGGAAGTTGTCCGGGTTCTTCTTCATCACGTCGCGGAGGAACGCGCCCTGGATGCGGGTCGCGGAGGTCTCCATCGCTCCGGGCTTGGGGACTTCGACCG
>DATFWQ010000257.1:0-10710 GCA_035259145.1 Candidatus Dormiibacterota bacterium
CCCCCGTCTCGGGGATATGGACCGGGTGCCAGCCCTGACCTATAGTGCGCAGGTGCCCACCTGGGACGTGATCGTTGTCGGGGCGGGCTCGGGGGGAGGCGTCGTGGCGTCGCGCCTCAGCGAGGAGGCGCACTTGCGGATCCTGCTGCTGGAGGCGGGCCCTGACTTCCCGGGTGAGATTCCCGACCCGGTGCGCCACTTGCGCCTGGGCAGCGGGGTCTCCGAGTTCGACTGGGATTACAACGATCCGGGCATGGGCAGCTCCATCCCCCGCGGCCGCCTCGTCGGGGGCAGCAGCGCGGTGAACGCGACATACGCGCTGCGCGGGCAACCGCAGGACTACGACGGCTGGGCCGCACTGGGCTTGCCCGAGTGGTCGTGGGAGCGCTGCCTTCCCTACTTCATCCGCCTCGAGGACGACGCCGACTTCGGAGACGAGCCCCACCACGGGCGCGGCGGCCCCATCCACGTCATGCGCCAGCCGTCAGAAAATGCCGTCGAGGAGGCGTTCACTGCCGCCTGCCTGGAGCTGGGCCATGGCCCGGCACCTGATCTGAACGCGCCGGGCGTGATCGGCGTCGGCCCTCTGCCCCGCAACGTGCGCGGCGGTGTCCGCCAGAGCACCCTCGTCACTTACCTCGCCGCGGCACGCCCCCGTCCCAACCTCGAGATCCGCGGAGACACCCTGGTCGACCGCCTCACGATCGAGGGTGATCGCGTGACCGGTGTGCGGCTCGCGTCAGGCGAGGAGCTGGGCGCGATGCGCGTCGTCCTGGCGGCGGGGGCCTTCAATACCCCACATGTGCTCATGCGCTCGGGGATCGGTGATCCCTCGGCTCTGCGGGCGGCGGGCGTCGAGTGCAGGCTGCCGCTGCCGGCCGTGGGTCGCAACCTGCGCGACCACCCACTGACGCTGCTCGTCATCCAGCTCACACACCCGCCCGCCGCCGAGCCGATGCGGCTGGGCCCGGCCCTGAAGTTCCGCGGCCTGTCCAGCGGGCCGATCGAAGATATGAAGGTGACACTGCTTCCGGGCGAGATCTTCGCAATGCCTGCGTTGACCGGCCTCCTGCTCGAGATAGACGAGATCCAATCGGAGGGATCCGTCACCCTGGCCGGCGCCGATCCGACCGCCCCGCCCCTGCTCGATCACCGCCTGCTGAGCCACCCCAAAGACGTCGAGCTGATGCTGGCCGGCGCAGAACACGCCGTGCGCCTGTTCGAGGCGTTCGCGGACGGCCTCGGCGCCGAGCTGCTGCTGCCAGACCCGGTCACCGCCCACAACCGTGACCTGCTGCGCGAGCACGTCCGGACGATGCACAGCACGGGCTACCACCCGTCATGCAGCTGCCGCATGGGTCCCGCGGGCGACCCGGGTGCTGTCGTCGACGCGCGCTGCCAGCTGCACGGGCTGCAGGGCCTGACGATAGCTGACGCGTCCGTCATGCCCTACGTGCCGCGAGCCAACACCAACCTTCCGACGATGATGGTCGGCGAGCGCGTGGCCGAGTTCCTGCGCGAAGAGCTTTGACGGGCATCGAGCGCTCGGTGCTGCGTCAGCGGATGTCCAGGGCCGCAGGCAGGTCTTCGAGACGCGAGATGACGATGCCGGCCTCGGGGCCACCGCCGCCGTCGTTGTAGCAGCCCATGAAGCGCACCGACCCCATGCCCACGGCCCGGGCGCCGGCTACGTCGGTGGCCCGCAGGTCGCCTACGTGGACGGCGTGCTTCGGCTCAACGCCGAGGCCGTCAAGTGCCGCGCGGAAGATTCGAGGGTTCGGCTTCGGAACGCCCACTTCGTCCGAGAAGGTGAGAGCGGCGCGCTCGAAGCGATGCAGCAAGCCGGCTCGGCCCAGAAGGCCGCGCAGCACCCGCCCAGGCGAGAAGCCGGTGTCGCTGATGACGCCCAGCTTGACGCCCGCACCACGGAGCTTCTCGACGGCTTCCCTGGCACCGTCCACCGGGTGTTCGCCCAGGCCGACGCCGCTGATCTCGATAAGCCGGGTCAGCTCGTCGAGCCTGTCGAATGGTCCGTCAACGCTGAAGCGGCCCAGCAGTACCCGGGCGAACTCCCTGGCGCCCCAGTGGCGACCAGCCCGCCACTCGGCGACGTGCCGCTCGAAGCCTTCGACGAGCGCCGCCTGAACCGCCGCCTCTGAGGCCCGCAGCCGCGGCGCCAGCCGGCGCGCCCGGGCGGGCTGGCCGCCCTCGCCCGATCGGAAGAGCGTGTTCCAGAAGTCGAAGGTCACCGCCAGAGGTGGGCTCACCATCAGAGCCCCAGGCGGGAGGCGATGATCTCGCTCATGATCTCGGTTGTGCCGCCTCCGATTCCGAGTATTCGGGCGTCACGGTAGTGCCGCTCCACCTCCGACTCACGCATGTAGCCGAACCCGCCGTGGATCTGAACGGCCTGGTGCACCGCGAATTCACACGCCTCCACTGCCGTGTTCTTGGCCATCGACACCTGTGCGGTGACGTCCTCCCCTCGCTGCTGCCTGGCCAGCACCGCCCGCGTGTACTCGCGCGCCACGTCAACCCGGCGCGCCATCTCAGCCAGCTTGTGCCTGATCACCTGGAGCTCCGCGAGCCGGCGACCGAAGGACTGCCTTTGACGCGCCCACTCCAGGCTTAGGTCCAGGCACCGCTGGCCCACGGAGTAGGCCAGCACCGCCATCCCGATCCGCTCCGATTGAAAGTGACGCATGATCTGCTTGAAACCGCTCCCCTCCTCACCGACCAGGTTGGCCATGGGCACCAGGGCATCCCGAAAGGAGAGCTCGGCGGTGTCGGAGCAGAGCCAGCCCATCTTGTCGAGCTTTCGTGAGACCTCGAAGCCGGGCGTCCCGCGCTCGATCACGAGCAGCGAGACGCCGCCGTAACCCGAGCCGCCTGTTCGCACCGCCGTGGTCACGAAGTCGGCGCGACATCCGGACGTGATGTAGGTCTTCGCGCCGTTGACAACGTAGTGGTCGCCATGCCGGACGGCTGTCGTGCGCAGTCCGGCCACGTCGGATCCCGAGTCGGGCTCGGTGACCGCCAGTGAGCCGATCTTCTCACCCGCCAGCGTCGGCCGCACCCAGCGATCGATCTGGGTTGGTTCGCCCTCGGTCAGGATGTGCGGGATGGCGATGCCGTGCGTGAACAGCGCAGCGCACAGGCCGGAGGAGGCGCCGGACTGGATCAGCTCTTCGGTGACGAGCGTCGAGTGAGTGCTATCCCCGCCGCTGCCGCCCACCGCCTCGGGGTAGGCGACGCCGAGAATGCCTGCCGCAGCGGCCTTGCGATGGAGGTCGCGAGGCACCTCTCCCGCGCGCTCCCAGTCACTCAGATACGGGACGACTTCCCGGCGGGCGAATTCGCGAACCGTCTGGCGGAGCAGATCATGCTCGAGCCCGAAAGTCATTCGTGCCCGGGCAGTGGGTTGGGGAGCGTGCCGGCCCGCCAGTAAACACCGGCGCGGCGCTGCATAAGCTCTTCGTCGACCAGCAGTCGTCGCAGCAGGGCGAAGTCCTCGTGGTAGCGGCGCAGGATGTCGTTGACCTGCGCCTCCTGGTAGCGCTCGGCCGGCCGGAAGTGCTCGGCAAGCCAGCGCAGGACGACCCTCCGCTTCTTCCAGCGGGCGGGTATCTGCTTGAGGCGGCCCCCCTCCATGAAGTTGGCCAGGACGCGTTCTTCCCACGCGTCATCAGTGCGCACGCCCAGAGAGTACCCGAGGCCGGACGGATGGACGGCTGCTACGAAGTGCGGACAGCGCGCACCACCAGCCGGTGGTCATAGCCGCCGCGGACGTAGGTGCCCGATGTCGTGATCAGCGTCACCTCGTCGCCCGGGTCGGCGGCAAGCACCTGCTCCATCGGGATGTTGGTCACGCTGTAGTCCCAGGTCTTGGTTACGCGGTAGAGGATCTGCGTCTGCCTGTCGCTGACCACTGCGATCGCGTCCCCGGGGCCGAGCTGGTCGAGGTGCGAGAAGATGGCCGGGGTGCCGGCCTGGCCAAAGTCGCGGTGACCGGAGAAGACGGCGTTGCTGCCGGACCCCGGCCTAGCCGTGAACCGATACCAGGCAGCGTCCGTCGGCCTGTCGGGCGCCTCCATCACGTTTCGCGCGTCGAGTCCCTTGACCTCGATCGGGGCCAACACCCTGAGCTTCTCGATCACCAGCAAAGCCGGCTGGAAGGCAGCGGTCGCCGTCGGAAGGGGCTTCCACCAGTGGTCCGGGGATGCCACCGCGGTGGGCTGACCTGCGGTCGGAGCGGTGACGGCAGGGACGGGCCGGCCGGCGACGGCGTGTGACCGTGGCGACGCCAGCCTGGTGCTGAGCATGCCGGAAGCGATCCCCATGCCCAGGACCCCGGCGGCGACGAGCGCCAGGAGTGCGTGGCGCCCGCTCCAGGCGAACGACATGATCGGCGATAAGGGTAAGGCAGCCGGCGGGCGGCTTCGCCGGCCTTGACAGCGACCT
Source organism: Candidatus Dormiibacterota bacterium (assembly GCA_035259145.1). GTDB lineage: Bacteria > Chloroflexota > Dormibacteria > Dormibacterales > Dormibacteraceae > CF-161. The sequence continues at coordinate 4,462 of DATFWQ010000257.1, forward strand.
CCATTACCGCATCCTCGAGGCGCTGGAAATCACCGCTGGATGCCCCCTCCCTGGCAACATTGGGATCGACCATGAACGATGCCGCAAAGCTGCTGACTGAATTCGTTGGGACCTTCATATTCCTGTCGGTGATCGCGCTTTCCGGGCCTGCGGGCCCACTGGCGCCCCTGGCCATCGGGGCAGCCCTGATGGTCATGGTGTACATGGGTGGTCACGTGTCCGGCGGCCACTACAACCCAGCGGTCTCTTTCGGCCTGTTTCTGCGGCGGAAGATCGACATCAGAACGATGGCCGGCTACTGGCTGACCCAGCTCGTCGCCGGCGCGCTGGCCTTCGTGGTCGGCTACCTGGTAAGCGGTCGCACACCTGGCATCCAGCCCGGGTCGGGAGTACTCGCCGCCAGCGCGCTGACGATCGAGATCCTGTTCACGGTCGGACTCGTGCTGGTCGTCCTCAACGTTGCGGCCACCCCGGCCACCGCGGGCAACTCCTTCTACGGGCTCGCGATCGGGTTCACGATCGTGGTCGGCGCATTCGTGGGCGGACCCATCTCCGGTGGCGCGTTCAACCCGGCTGTGGGCTTCGGGGCTACGCTGGGCGCCGCCCTCTTCCACAGCGGTTCCTGGTCGCACCTGTGGCTGTACATCGTCGGCCCGCTCGTGGGGGCAGCCGTCGCCGCGGGCATTCACTACGTCCAGGTGACGGGGTTGGAGGGACTGGTGCGCCGACCGCCAGGTCGAGCGGCGCCGGGCCGGGTGAGCAGGAGGCCGTAACCCGGGCGACGGCGAGGAGCTCGCAGGCGATGGCTTGACGGCTCTTAGACGGCGCCGGTGGCACTGCCGCTTCTTAGAGGCGCTCCACGATCATGGCCATGCCCTGGCCTCCGCCGACGCACATCGTCTCCAGGCCGTAGGTCTTGTCAAGCGTCTGGAGGTCGTTCAGGAGCGTACAGAGGATCCGCGCCCCGGTCATTCCAAACGGGTGGCCAAGCGCGATCGCCCCCCCATGCGGGTTCAGCTTGTCGCTGTAGGGATCGATGCCAAGACCGCGAGCGCTGGGGATTACCTGAGCCGCGAATGCCTCATTGAGCTCGACCACGTCGATGTCGTCGATCGTCATTCCAGCCCGCCTCAAGGCCTGCTTGCTGGCTTCGATCGGGCCCAGGCCCATGATCTCCGGCTCCAGGGCTGTCACGCCGGTTGAGACGACCCGCGCGAGCGGCTGGATGCCGAGCTCCTTCGCTTTCGTGTCCGACATGACCACGACGGCGGCCGCACCGTCGTTGAGCGGGCAGGCATTGCCGGCGGTCACGCGACCGTTCTCCCGGAATGCAGGCTGCAGGGTGGCCAGCACCTCCATCGTCGTACCGGGCCGGGGACCGTCGTCCTTGGCGAAAAGCTCGCCATTCGGCAAGGGCACGGGGATGATCTCACGGTCGAAGAAGCCGTCGTCGCGCGCTTTGACCGCCGCGTTCTGCGACTTGACCGCGAAGCGGTCCATCTCCTCACGGGTGACGCCTTCTCGATCGGCTACGTTCTCGGCTGTGTCGCCCATCCTGATGTAGACGTCGGGGTACTCGTCGGCATTGCCGCGCTTCAGCCGGTCGTTTTGCGCGCTGGGGATGTCCGAGCTTCCGTTCCCGTAGCGAGAGACGCATTCGACGCCGACCGAGAGGAAGACGTCCCCCTCGCCGGCTTTGATGGCGTGATACGCCATTCGCGTGGTCTGGAGTGAGGACGAGCAGTAGCGCGTGATCGTGCAGCCCGGAGTGTCGAGCCTGGCCAGGACGCTGACGATGCGGCCAAGGTTGAAGCCCTGCTCGCCGCCAGGCAGACCGCAGCCGCACATCAGGTCGTCTATCATCTGCGGCTCGAGCTGAGGCAGCTTGGCCAGCACGCTGGTGACGACGTGGGCGGCGAGGTCGTCCGGTCGCACGTCGACCAGGTGGCCCTTGAAGGCGCGGCCGATGGGTGACCGCCCAGCCGCGACGATGACTGCTTCCGGCATCTCAGCTTCCTCCTCAACGTTCGCCGCACTGGCGTCACGCTGAGTGTAAGGGCGTAGGCTGGCCAAGAACGCGCCCGCCAGCAGGGCGAAGTGCCGGCTGAGCAACCTCTCGCAGCCTGCGGAAAGGTACAACCGCCGGGGGCGCTCACTGCTTAGACTGCCAGGTCTGCAATGGAGCGCCAGTACATGCACGGCTGGAGCCACTCTCTCGGGCGGGAGATGGAGCTGCTGCTGTTCGGCCACGCCGGCCAGCCCGTCCTCGTGTTCCCGACTTCCATGGGCCGCTTCTACCAGTGGGAGGACTTCGGGATGGTGGGACTCCTGGCCAGCCGTCTGGCCGCCGGCCGGTTGAGTCTGTGGTGCCTGGACAGCGTCGACGGCGAGTCGTGGTATGCCGAGGACCGCCCTCCAGACGAGCGGGTCAGCAGGCACCTCCAGTACGAGCGCTACGTGCTCGAGGAGGTCCTTCCCCACCTTCCCGACCTGCCGGTGCTCGTCGGCACCTCGTTTGGCGCGTTCCATGCGGTCCTGTTCTGTCTGCGCCATCCCGAGCGCTTCCGCGGATGGATCGGTCTGTCCGGCCTCTACGACAACAGCCGCTTTCTGGACGGCTTCCACTCAGACGATACCTACTTCACCAACCCGCTGGCCTTCCTTCCCGGGCTGGCGGATGAGCGGTACCTGGCACCGCTTCGCGCGATGAGCCTGAGGGTCGTGGCCACCGGGACAGACGATCCCAACGTCGGAGACTCGGTCGGGCTTTCTCAGGAGCTGGAGGCCAAGGAGATCGAGGTTCGGCTCGACCTCTGGCCTGGCTGGCAGCACGACTGGCCGTACTGGTACCGGATGCTCGACCAGTACCTGTAGGGCTGATCACGAACCAACCGCGCGGTCTTCCTGTATGGTCGTTCCGGAGTGGAGCGAGCGGCATGAGACCACCGGACTCGCGGCGCGTTGGCCTCATGGTGGGTCGCGAGAACACCTTCCCGCTGCGATTCCTGGACGTCGTGAACGACCGCGGGCGGGAGTACGGCGTGACTGCAGAGATGGCGGTCCTCGGTGGCACCGCCGAGCTGGAGGAACCGGCCTACGCGGTCATCGTCGACCGGATCTCCCACGAGGTGCCCTACTACCGCGCCTATCTCAAGAGCGCCGCACTGATGGGCACCGTCGTCGTCAACGACCCGTTCTGGTGGGAGGCTGACGAGAAATTCTTCGAGTGCACGCTCGCGCGCCGGTTGGGCGTCGCGGTTCCGCGCACCGTTGTGCTCCCGAACAAGGGCTACATCGAAGGGATCGACCCCGCGACCTCCCTCCGGAACCTGCGCTACCCGCTGGATTGGGAGGCGGTCGTCCGCTACACGGGCCTCCCCGCGGTCCTCAAGCCGAACACCGGCGGAGGCTGGAAGGACGTCTTCGTCGTTTCGACGATCGACGAGCTGATCCACGCCTACGACCAGACCGGGCTGAAGACGATGATCCTGCAGGAGTTCATCGCCTGGGATGACTACGTCCGATGCATCTGTGTCGGCCGAGAACACATCTTGCCGATGCGCTACGACCCCAGAGCGCCGTTCGAACGCCGCTACGTCATCGAGCGGCCGCCGGAAGGCGCGCTGCGCGAGCGGGCGATCGCCGACGCCAGACAGCTCGTGCAGGCCCTCGGCTACGACATGAACACGGTGGAGTTTGCCGTCAAGGACGGCACGCTCTACGCCATCGACTTCCTGAACCCGGCACCCGACTTCGACGATTTCTCGATCAAGCAGGACGCCTTCCAGTGGGTGCTGGAGAGGATGTGTGACCTGGTCATGTGGTACGCGCTTCGCCTCGCGCAGCCGCCGTGGCGGGGCGAGCACCGCTGGTGGAAGTATGTCGAGCAGGTCCCAGTGGCGACCTGACGGTGGAGCCGATGCCGGTCTCTTCTACAATGCGCTGCTGGAAGACGCGCTGCTGGCCGAAGCGAGCGTCGAACATCTGCGGAGGGAGCAGGCGCATCGGCGGCTGAGTTTCGGTCAGCGCCCGCTCTCGATCGCTCTGAGGCCCAACCTGCTCAGCAGGGATCGCTACGTCGCAGCAGCGGTGGCGGCAAGGGCCGTCTATAGCGCTCTGACCCGGCTGGAGAAGGCACTCCTGGCTGAGCCGGGCCTGCGTGCGCAGCTGGACCTCGAACCCGAAGAGCAGCGGCTGGCTCTTGCCGACCCTGGCTGTGCCGCCTCGTCGACCTCGTCCCGGCTGGACAGCTTCTTCGGCACCCAGATCAGGTACGTCGAGTACAACGCTGAGTCACCGGCCGGCATGGCCTACCAGGACAACATGGCGCAGGTCTTCATGGCGCTTCCCGCGATGCGTGCGTTCCGGAAGCGGTTCCGTGTTCGCGAAGTGCCGGTGCGCCGCCGTCAGCTGGCTGCGATGCTCAGCGCGTTTGGCCAGTGGGGTAAGGGCGACCGCCCGGTGGTCGCCATCGTGGACTGGGCTGGGCTGCCTACCGCGACCGAGTTCGAGCTGTTCCGCGAATTCTTCGAGTCGCAGGGGGTGCCCACCGTGATCTGCGACCCGCGTGAGCTGGAGCTCGGCCGAGGAGGCCTCTACGCGGCGGGTAGGGCGGTCAACCTCGTGTACCGCCGCGTTCTGACCAGCGAGCTGCTGGCGAGGGCCGACGAGGTCCGCGCCCTGCTCGACGCCTACACGTCGGGAGCCGCCTGTGTCGTCAACCCCTTCCGGGCAAAGCTTCTTCACAAGAAGATGAGCCTCGCGCTCCTCTCCGACGAGCGGAATTCCCGACTGTACACGCCCGGCCAGCGAGTTGCCATCGAGCGCCACGTGCCCTGGACGCGCAAGGTCGTCGACGGGCCAAGCACCAGGAACGGGGAGGCCGTCGATGACCTGCTGGCGTACTGCGCCGCCCACCGCGAAGAGCTCGTGTTGAAGCCCAACGACGAGTACGGCGGCAAGGGCGTGGTCCTCGGCTGGACGGTCGATCAAGCGTCCTGGGAGCAGGCGCTCCAGGGCGCCTCGCTGGAGTCTTACGTCGTGCAGGCCGCCGTCGAGGTGCCACGCGAAATCTTCCCCGTCGCACTCGAATCCGTCGAGATGCTGGATCTTGCCATCGACCTCGATCCATATCTCTTCGAGGGACGTCCAGGAGGCTGTTTGACCAGGCTCAGCTCGTCGGCGCTGCTGAACGTTACAGCCGGCGCAGGTAGCATCGTGCCCACGTTCGTGGTGGAGGGACCGACATGAGCGAGCAGTGGCTGACGGTCGGGGTCGAAGAGGAGTATCAGATCGTCGACGCCGGCGGCGAGCTCCACCCGTACATCGACAAGCTCCTGGTGGCCGCGGAGGGAGAGCCGGTCGCGGACGCGGTCAGGGCTGAGATGATCCAGTCGGTGGTCGAGGTTGGGACCGGCGTCTGCCAGACCGTGGAGCAGGCGCGTGAAGAGCTCGCCAACTTGAGGACCACGCTGGCCCGCCTCCTGCGTCCGGAAGGTCTGCGCCTCGCCTGCGCCGGGACGCACCCCTTCGCGCACTGGGAGGAGCAGCTCATCACCGAGCAGGAACGGTACAAGATGCTCGAGGAGGAGATGCAGGACGTCGTCCGCTCGATCCTGATCTTCGGGCTCCACGTGCACGTTGGCATACCCGACCCAGAGCGGCGGATCGAGGTCATGAACGAGGCCCGCTACTTTCTTCCGCACCTGCTCGCGCTGTCCACGTCCAGCCCGTTCTGGGCCGGCCGCGATACCGGCCTCCGCTCGTACCGAAGCGTCATCTGGTCGCGCTTCCCTCGCACCGGCATTCCACCTGAGTTCACGTCACATAGCGAGTACGCCAACTACCTGCAGCTGCTCGTCCGCACCGGGTCCATCGACGACGGCAAGAAGATCTGGTGGGACCTCCGCTCGCACCCATACCATCCCACCCTGGAGTTCCGCTGCTGCGACCAGACGACGCGCCTGGAGGAGACCATGTGCATCGCCGCGCTCACCCAGGCGGTCTGCGCCAAGCTCCTGAAGCTTCGGGAGCAGAACCTCGGGTTTCGAAAGTACATGCCGGCGCTGGTCGCCGAGAACAAGTGGCGAGCAATGCGTTATGGCATCGACGGCCGCCTCATCGACTTCGGCAAGCAGGCGGAAGTACCGATGCGCGACCTTGCGATCGAGCTGCTGGAGTTCGTCGACGACGTCGTCGACGAGCTGGGGTCACGGGGCGCGGTGGAGTACGTCCACACGATCCTGCGGG
>DATFWQ010000258.1:0-6472 GCA_035259145.1 Candidatus Dormiibacterota bacterium
CTGCCGCCAGTTGGGCGGCGTCCAGGAGTCGACCGGTTTCGGGGGCAGGTTGGGCGACAGCCTCATCACCGTGTCCTGCAGCTCGAACCGCGCTCCGCAGAACGAGCCTCTGTTCAGGGCGTTGCCGCTTGCGGCCAGGAGATCACCGCTGCTGCCGACGGCCAGCCCGCCGGGCGCCCAGAAGCCACCACCGGTCACGTCCCCGCTTGTGTCGCGGAAGCTGATCAGCCGGCCGCCGTCGCTCGCCTGGACCGAAGTGATGATCCCGTGGAAGTCACCACAGTCACCGGGGCGACCGCCGAAAGGTATGTAGACGCGCCCAGACGTGAGGGTCAGGGCGGCCCGCTGGTTGTATCCGTCGATGCTGGCACCGGGGCCGTCAACCCTTACGTGGTAGGCGACCGATCGCGTACGCAGGTCGACGGCGAACAGCCATGTCTGGTAGCGGGGGTTGCCCCTCACCGTGTCGACCACGGCTGCCGTGTAGAGCCTCGACGTGGCCGGATCGATCACGGGTGTGCTGGTGATGCCGAGCGGGACGATGGCGGTGCAGTGGATGATGGGAGCCACCGCAGGCGCGGCCAGATGCAGGCGCCAGTCGACGCGTCCCTTGGACGCGGAGAGTGCGTACAGAGTGTCGCCTTCGGTCACTACGTACACCTGACCCTGGAAGACCAGCGGCTCTGCGTAGACGGGCGCGTCGAGGTCCTCTCGGGCCCACGCGCGGACCGGCGAGCGAGCGCTCGGGCCGGCGGGGTTGTACCCGGAGCGGCTGTTGTCGAGGTGGTACGTGGTCCACTGCTCTCCGGCAGGCGTCGAGCCCGGCCAGCCGAGCCAGGGGATCGCGCCGATGCTCCCGACCGTGACTGCCATGACCGTCGAAACCCCCAGGGCCGTGACAGCCATGGGCAGCAGCCATCGCCACCTCATCGGCGTAGCCTCCCACGGCTCGCTGCATGACGCGACTGGAGTGTGTCAGAGAGCTTCCGTCAGCCTGCCAGAGCGGCTCCCGACCGTCTGACTGAATCACGCGCCCCGAACATCCGCTGATATGCACGCGGCAGCTGTGGCGCACGGTGCGCGGCTCAGCCGCAGGCCCACATCAGCAAAGCGCGTTCCTCAGTGATTGACAGCCGTCGAGTCAGCCCAAACTCCAGATGACCGAGAGACCCGGCCTACGTACATTGAGCAGAGCCGAAGCATGCACCTCCATTGGACGCGTGGATCACTCAAGCCGGGCATTGTTCGCGCTGTGATCGCGTTCGCGTTGGTGGCCGCAACGGTCAGCTGCGCCCAGGTCAATCAGCTGGCGCGGCGGATGTCGTCTCCGGTCACTCATCATGCCAAGAAAGCTGACGACGGCTATCTGAGAGGCGCCGGCGGCAAGCTGGTCGACTCGACCGGACGGCCGGTGAAGCTAATCGGGGTCAGCTGGTTTGGCTTCGAGACGTGGAGCTGTGCGCCAGGAGGCCTGACGACGCGAAACTGGCGCGACATGCTCGACCAGATGCGGCAGGCGGGCTTCAACGTGCTCCGCCTGCCGTATTCCAATCAGTTCCTCGATGACCCGACGTGTCTGCCGGCGGGCATCGACTACGAGACCAATCCGGATCTGGAGGGACTCAGAGGCCTGGATCTACTCGACGCCATCGTCAACGAGGCGGGACGTCGTGGCCTCAAGGTCATCCTGGATCGTCACAGCCCGACGCCGGACGCACGCACCGCCGACCTGTGGTACTCGGAACAGGTACCGGAGTCGCGATGGATCAGCGACTGGGTGATGCTCGCACGCCACTACCTGGGCAACCGTGCGGTCGTCGGTGCCGACATCGCCAACGAGCCTCACGGCTCGGCCACGTGGGGAGATGGAAACGGACGCACCGACTGGCGGCTCGCCGCCGAAACTGCGGGGAACGCGATCCTGGCGGCAAATCCGAACTTGTTGATCCTGGTGCAGGGCATCCAGTACTACAACGGAGACCAGTACTGGTGGGGCGGGCAGCTCAAGGGTGCGGCGGTCAGCCCTGTGCGTCTGTCGCGTCCGGACAAGCTGGTCTATTCACCACACGACTACGGTCCCAGCGTTGCACAGCAAGCGTGGTTCCGCGCGGCCGATTTCCCACATAACCTGCGCCAGGTCTGGGACACGCACTGGGGCAACCTTCAACAGCAAGGAGTGCCGCTGCTGCTGGGCGAGTTCAGCGCCCGCTCGGTGGGCAACGACTATGAGGGCATCTGGCAGCGAAGCCTGATGAGCTACCTCGGCGAGCGCGGCATCGGCGCGATTTACTGGGCCTGGAACCCAGACTCAGCCGACACCGACGGCATGCTGCAAGAGGACTGGACGACGATCAACCAGCCGGAGCTGGACGCGATGATGGGCCGCCAGCCGTCAGTATCAAAGTCCGGGTCGGCGTCTCCAGGCCTTCATCAGAGCGGGCAAGTCTGCCATCAGCCGGCTCGTCCTGACGCGCACATAGACGGTTGCACCTGAAGACGCACCTCCGGGTCAAAGTAAGCCGGCACCGATGACGCGAAGCCTGGCGGCTCTGACGTCAGGCATAGGAGCCGATGCTGACATCGACAGATGCCGTCTGCACCAATGTGACCGTACGCTGATTCCTGCCGATGGCTGACTGGGGAACGACTCCGTATGTGCAATAAGAGACGCCTTCCCGAAACCCGAACTTTCCCCATGTGTCCAGACCATCTGAGCGATTTCGCGGGCGCAGATTGCGGACCTGCGAAATCCATACGCCGGAGCTGACGCTACAGAGCACGTTGAAGGAGGCCAGGCAATGAGGAGGCTCGGAGCCGGCTGCGGCCCGCCGGACGAGGGGCGGATCCAGCGCCTGTGGATACGAGTCGGGGTGATCGGCTGCGGCCACTGGGGTCCTCACCTGATTCGGAACTTCAATGACATGCCCGAGGTTGACCTGGTCGGAGTTGCAGAGGAGCGGCCGGAGCGCCTGAGGTATGTCCGCCGCACCTATCCCACTGTCAGCCCTTTCTCTGATCACCGGCAGCTCCTTGCGAGCGGCATCGATGCCGTGGTCATCGCGACCCCGATTCCGACCCACTTTCAGCTCGCCAAGGAGGCGCTCCTCGCCGGCAAGCACGTACTGGTCGAAAAGCCCCTCGCCTGCAGCCCGGCAGGCGCTGCCGAGCTCGTCGGCCTCGCCCGGCGGTGTGAGCGGGTGCTGATGGTGGGCGACGTCTTCCTTTACAACCCGGCTGTCCGCGAACTTCGACGCCTGGTCCATGACGGCGAGTTGGGGCGCATCTACTACGCCGACTCGGCCCGCCTCAACCTCGGCCTCTTCCAGCCTCAGGCGAACGTGCTGTGGGATCTGGCACCGCACGACATCGCGATCCTGATGTATGTGCTGGGGAAAGCGCCTTTTATGGTCAGCGCGCGAGGCAGCAGCTACGTGCAGAGCGGGGTGCACGACGTCTGCTATCTCGAGCTGCTGTTCTCAGGCGGGGCCACCGGTCACGTCCACGTGAGCTGGCTGGACCCCGACAAGGTCCGGCGCCTGACGCTGGTCGGGGATCGGCGCATGGCGGTCTACGACGACGTGTCCACTGGGGCCAAGCTGCGCGTCTACGACAGTGGGGTGGAGTACCCGACGACCGAAAACTACGGCGAGTTCGAGCTTGCCTATCGCCACGGCCAGATCGTGATCCCTTACATCAGGTGGCGCGAGCCTCTTCGCGTCGAGTGCGAGCACTTCGTGCGCTGTGTCCGTACGGGTGAGCAGCCCCTCAGCGACGGAGAGCACGGCCTGGCCGTGGTCGCCGTTCTCGACGCGGCCGAGCGCTCACTGCAGAGCGGCGGCATGCGTATCCCCGTCACGATCCCTGCCGTCGGCAGCATGCACGGCAGCGGCGCCAGAGCTCACCCCCTGGTAGTGGTCGACCCGCCTGGCGGTGAGCGAACATGGCCACGACCGGCGCCACCGTCGTGATCTGCCGGCCGGGTGTGCTCCAGGGAGGCCTCTTTTGAGGCTCAAGGCGTCCGCGTGCCGACAGGCTCCACCGAGCGATCGAACCAGAAGACCTGCATTTGGCCGATGACGAGGCCTTGGCCTTCGCGATAGGCTGCGATGGCAAGGCACCTCCACCAATCGGCGACCGACATGTCTGCCAAATGGCACCCCGTGCCGACCTCCTCAGTCATGCCCCCGACGCGCAGTCCTGTCGCAACATGTAGGGTGGAGGTGCCTTTTTCACCACGCTGCCCTGGGCACCCCTGAGTGTAGGCCAGAGCTCACAGTCGGGGCCCCACGCAGTGGGGACGGCCGCTTTCCTCAGCGGCCGTGGGGGGCGTGTTGTGGCGTACGCCACAACACCCGAATCTTGTCAAGGCCGGAGAGCGAAGCGTGCCTTGACGAGATTCGTTCCGGGGGGGCGCGCCCCCCAGATAAGCGCGTAACGGCAGCCTGGCGCCGAACGTACTCCAGCCGTGACCGCGGCAGGGCCACGAGCTCCGCATCCCGCATGAGCCGGCCCCGGCATAAGAGAGGAGTGAATTGACCGACATCATCATCGACGCCGCAGGCGTCCGGAAGATCTACGACGCGGGCCGCAACAAGATCGAAGCGCTGAAAGGAATCGACCTCCAGGTCCAGCGCGGCGAGGTGGTGGCCGTGATGGGACCGAGCGGCTGCGGCAAGACGACCCTGCTCAACTGCCTCAGCGGCCTCGACACCGTCGACGAAGGCACCATCAGGATCGCCGGCCGCGACCTCAAAGAGCTCACTGACAACCAGAAGACCGACTTCAGGGCACGTGAGATGGGTTTCGTCTTCCAGACATACAACCTGCTGCCCGTGCTGACCGGGATCGAAAACGTCGAGCTGCCGATGCTGGTCGGTGGGACCAGGCCTTCGCACGCTCGCAAGCGTGCTCAAGAGGTCATCGAGATGGTCGACGTGGCCCCATGGGCCAACCACCGTCCTGCGGAGATGAGCGGAGGCCAGCGCCAGCGCTTCACCATAGCCCGAGCCCTCGCGACCAGGCCCGCGATCGTGTGGGCCGATGAGCCAACCGGCGCCCTGGACAGCGAGACGAGCATGGGGATCATCGAGCTCATGGTCGAGCTCAACAGGCTGAGCCAGCAGACGTTCGTCTGGGTGACGCACGCCGAGGAGGTCGGGGCGCTGGCCAAACGGCTCATCCGTATGCGTGACGGTGAGATCGTCAGCGACAGCGCCGTGCACCTCGCTGTAGCGGGATCGCGTGCATGACCTCCTACTTCGGCGCTGAACCGACCACCGTGGCCACCTGGATGGCCGGCGTGGTCGGAGTGATCCTGCTGATCTTGCTGACGCTTGCCGCCTTCAACCGCGTGCTCTTGAGGATGGCGCTCCGCAACATCCCCCGGCGCCGTGCCCAAACCGTCCTGATCGTGTTCGGCCTGATGCTGGCCACGCTGATCATCACCGCGTCGCTGGCTGTAGGGGACACCCTCGGCTACTCCCTGCAGGCCATACAGCTGCGTCAGATCGGCGGCATCGACGAGGCGTTTACCCGCCAGGCCGCGCGCAACGTCCAGGGAGCTTCGACGGCCGATTCGGACTTCTTTTCACCGGCGCAGGCTGCAGACGTCATCGCTCGGGCGACCAGAGACCCCCACGTCGCGTCGGCCACCGGTGCCATCGTCGCGCCCGGTTCCATGATCGACACCACCACCAACCAGTCCTCGTCTGAAAACGTGGCGATCTTCGGCGTCCAGCCAGACTTCAACTCGGTCTGGGGCCCGCTTCACAGCCGCTCTGGTGCCACCCTCGATGCCGCCAGCCTCGCGCCCGGCGAGGTCTACATCGGCAACGGCCTTGCCGGCCGCCTCAACGCCAGTAAGGGCGATCGACTTCACCTCTACGTGGACGGGAATCCCACGGATGTCACCGTCCGAGAAGTGCTGGACACGGAGGTCAACCCGAGCATCGCCAGCCACGGCCCGATCGTCAATTCTGTGCTGCTGCCGCTCAGCACGATTCGTACCGTCATGCAGCGGCCCACAGGCTACAACGTGGTCTTCGTTCACAACCAGGGCAGCGGTGGCGTCGACGACCTCGGGCCGTCGGGCGCAGCCGGGCAGGAGATCACGCGCCGCCTGCGCGGGGAATTTACGGATCAGCAGTCGGCGGCTGACCTGAAGGACTACCTCAATACCGCGCCGATCAAGGCCCAGATCAAGCTCATTCACAACCAGAGCTCGTTCCTCGATCCTCGTCAGGATCTGAGCCGGCGCCTCCTCGTCGAGCTGGACAAGCCGGGAGTTACCGCCGAGTTCAAGTCTCTGGCCGGCGACCAGCTCGTCCAGAGCATGCTGTCGGAAGCAGCGCTGGCCACTGTTCCCAGGTCGGCCGGCCCCGACGCGCAGCGTGCGGCGCAGGAGGGGATGGGGCGCCGGATCGCCGCGCTCCAGGTCGACGCGGAGGCCGCGGCTGAGCTGAAGGCACTCCTC
>DATFWQ010000259.1:0-20725 GCA_035259145.1 Candidatus Dormiibacterota bacterium
GAAGGTGTAGCCTCTGTCCGGCTCTCCGCCGCCCCCGTCAACGTTCCGCTCAACATTCACGGAGAGAAATGGATCTTCTGGCTGTGCTGGCCCCACTGGCTCAATCGCCGGTGAACGTCAACATCCCTCCAGTTGACCTGACCCTGATCCTGTCGCGCCTCGTCACGCTCGTCCCGCTGATCGCCGGCTACCTTCTGGCGAGGGAGGGACGAGGCAAGCTGGTGTGGGAGATCCCGGCGGTCCTTCTGCTCACGCTCGCGACGGTCACGATCGCGGAGCCGGCCATCAACATGACCAACCTGCCGCGGATCATCAACGACTTCATCAACCGGTTCCCAGTGGCCTTGCTGCTCCTGGGGCTGGCGTTCGTCCGGGACGGCGGGTTCAAGATGATCGTGGGACTGCTTCTCATGGTCGTCTCCGGCCTGCTCCTGCCGCGCACCATGTAAACGATCCGGCCCAAAGACTCTCCCCCGCGAAGTCGGGGGAGTACCCGGCGAAGCCGGGGGAGGGGGGCCGCGAAGTCGGGGACTACCCGGCGGAGCCGGTGGGGGGCCGCGACCCGGAGTCCCCACGAAGCCTGCTTCGGGGGGTGGGATGTCGGGGGAGCACCCGGCGGAGCCGTGGGAGGGGGTAGCCCGGCGGAGCCTGGGAAGTGGGGCCTTTAAGATTGTGTTCCGAGACTACCGCCCTGCAAAGTTGGGGGACCGGCGTTCGGCCGTCGCTCGGACCCCCTCCGTGAAGTCCTCCGTGACACGCAGGCGCTCCTGCTCGGCTCGTTCACGGTCGAGGGCTTTGCGGACCCGCGCAGCCATGCCGTAGCGCATCGTCTCCCTGATCGACCGCACGGCCAGCGGCGCCCCGGCGGCGATCTCCGCGGCCAGCGAGTGGGCCTCGTCGCGCAGGCGGTCCGCCGGCACCAGGCGGTCGCAGAGTCCCATCCGCAGCGCCTCCTCCCCGGGCACGCGCCGCCCCGTGAGAAGCAGCTCGAGCGCGCGCTGCTGACCGACGGCGGCGGGCAGCGTCACGCTGAGCGCGAACCCGTGATGGAAGCCCAGCCGCGCGAAGTTGGCGACAAAGCGTGCCTCTGGGCTGGCGACGCGGAAGTCGGCAGCCATCGCCAGGCCAAGCCCGCCGCCAACCGCCGCGCCCTGTACTGCAGCAACCACTGGCGTCGAAGTCGCGAAGAGGCGCACCGCCTCGTCGTAGAGGTGCCGCGAGCGGTCGCTGATCGGGCCCGCTCGGCCGCTGAAGTCCGCGCCCGCACAGAAGTGCCTGCCCTCAGAGCAGAGCAGAATGGCACGGCAGCCTGGCTCCTCGTCGAGCGCTTCGAACGCCTCCGCGAGAGAGCCGATCAGCTCGATGTCGAAGTGGTTGTTGGGCGGACGGTTCAGTTCGACCGTGGCCACGAAGTCTGCGTCGACGTCAACGGTGACGTCCCCAAAGGTTCCCATCACGTCCCCTCCAGGAACTCCAGCACTGCGCGGTTGAAGGCTTCCGGCTGATCGACGTTGGCTGTGTGTCCCGCGTCAGGGATGACCACCTTCCGTGCGGCCGGGATCTTCGCAGCCATGTAGTCGGAGGCGGCAAGGAACGGCTGGTCACGCGCGCCGACCACCACCAGGGTGGGCACGCCGATCTTCGACAGGGAGTCGATGACGTGAGAGCCGTGTTGGGCCATGATGCCTCGGGCAGCCCGTGCCAGGCCAGCAGAGTTGCGAGGCTGCGATCCTTCCTCCTCCGGCCGGTCCTGGAGCAGGTCGTGTCCCTCCACCTCGAACGCCGCCGCGGTCCGCTCAACCCTCCGGTTCCACTCCTCGCGGGCGTCATCCCGCCGGTAGCCGGGCCCGGTGTCGAACAGCATCAGGGCGGCGACCCGCTCTGGATGGCGCAGGTGAAACGCCAGAGAAAGGTAACCGCCCAGGGAAAGCCCACCCACGACGGCTCGATCGATGCCCTCCGCGTCCAGCAGAGCCAGCATGTCGCCGACGCTCAGTTCTTCGGAGTAGAGTGCCGGGTCCTCTGGCGAGTCGCTCCTTCCGTGCCCTCGAATGTCCCATGTGATCAGCCGCCGGCTGCGGCCAAAGGTGGACAGGTTTGGCTCCCACATCCCTGACGATGCCGAGTAGCCGTGCGTCAACAGAACCGGCCTCGGGCCGTCGACGGAGCCGTGGACTTCGTAGAACAGCCGCACGCCACCGCGCCATAGAATCGCCACTCTACAGCTCCAGCACCGCGGAGCCGGACGTGATGATCGGGTACAGCTGCTCGGGCCCAGCCCGAGCCACCGCGGCACCCAACGTCGAGCTCCAGAAAAGGTCGTCACCGTACTCCGAGCGCCACGCCCAGAGCCGCCGGCTCAGGTGGTGGAGCGCGTACTCCCGCGTCATGCCCATCGCGCCGTGAGCTTGATGGGCAGCGCGAGTTGCGGTGTGAGCAGCACGGTTGGCGAGCAGCTTCGCTGCGGCGATCTCGAATCGTGCCGGGCCGCCGCCGACCGCGCGAGCCGCGCCATCGGCGGCCGTTCCGACGAGCGCCGCCTCCTGGGCGCCCTGGACCAGGTGCTGCTGGACCGCCTGGAATCGGCCCACCGGCCTGCCGAACTGCACCCGCTCGTTCGTGTAACCGACAGTCAGCCGGCTCATCTGCTCGAGCGCGCCGGCCATGAGCATGACCCGCGTCAAGGCTCCCCGGTATCGAAGTGCCGAGGCATCCACGCCCTGCGCCGCAGGAGCAACCTGCGCACTGCCGTCGAACGTGACTGTGTCGCGCGGCTCGCCGGCCAGGTTGGACCGCCGCTCAACGGCGAAACCCGTTCGCGGTACCGCGGCAACAAACCAGGCTCCCGCGACCTCGATCAGCGCTACCACCTGCTCGACTGCGCGCCCCCACGGCACCCGGTGGGCGACACCGGAGAGCCGGTCTCCGACCAGCTCGAGAGTGTCGTCTGGACGCCCCGGCACCACCGTCAGTGGGCCCTCACCCGCTGCCAGACCCGACGCCGCCAGCAGCCAGCCCGCCAGGACGCCGGTCTCGGCCAGCGGGATGGGGGCCGCGTGCCGGCCGGCGACGCGCAGCACCGCCAGAGCGTCGACCAGGCTGCCGCCCTCGAGTGAGATCCACGGCAAACCAACCTCTGCAACCCGCGCCCAGATGTCCGGGGCCCAGCCCTCCCGTTCTGCTGCCTCGATCGCGTCGTGGGTGCAGGTGTCGGAGAACACTCGCTCGGCGGTCTCGATCAGAAGCGGATCGGTCATGGTCGCAAGCCTCGGGCCGCCACCGAGCGCAGGATCTCGTTGGTCCCGCCCCGGATGGTGAACGACGGCGCCGTCAGCATCGCTCTGGCCAGCAGCTGCTCGAAGGGCGAAGGTGACTCCAGCGACGGCTCCAGGTCGACCAGGCGCTGCACACCCCTCAGGACGTCTTGCTCGAACCGGGTGCCCATCTCCTTGACAAGCGCGGACTCCGCGGCGGGCGCCTCCCCGCGGTCCATCTTGCGGGCCACCGACAGCGACAGCCGGCGCAGCGCCCACCATTGGGCGGTTGCCTCGCCGAGCAGCATCGCGACGCGCCCGTCTGCGTCGCAGCCGGCGCGCTCACGCAGAAAGTGCTCCAACACGAGATAGGTGGAGAGCCAGCGATCTGGCCCGCCTCGCTCGTAGGCCAGCTCAGAGGTGTTCTGCGCCCAGCCCATGCCCACCTCGCCCAGGACGAGTTCGTCGGGCACGAAGACTTCGGTCAGCACCACCTCGTTGAAGTGGGCTGTACCGTCCAGAAACGGGATCGGGTTGACTCTCAGTCCGCTCGAGCGGAGGTCGACCAGGAGCTGGCTCAGACCCTGGTGCCGGTCGGATTCGTCGCTGGTTCTGGCCAGGACGATGAACCAGTCGTTCACGTGGGCGCCGCTGGTCCAGACCTTGGTGCCGTTGAGCAGCCAGCCGCCCTCGACCCTGGTTGCACGAGTCTTGACGGAAGCCAGGTCGCTGCCCGAGTCCGGCTCGCTCATCCCGATGGAGAACGAGAGCTCTCCCGCGCAGATCTGAGGCAAGAAGCGCTCCTTCTGGGCCTCGGTTCCGAACCGGTTGATCAGTGGACCGCTCTGGCGGTCAGCGACCCAGTGGTGCCCGACCGGCGCACCCCAGCGCAGGAGCTCCTCGACGACGACGAACCGCTCAACGGCACTGCGGTCGCCGCCGCCGAAGCGACGGGGTAGCGCCATCCCCACCCATCCTCGCCGGGCCAGCTTCCGGGAGAACTCGGGGTCCCTTGCCGCGCCCATTCCCAGGCCGGGCACGAAGGCGCCCCGCGGCAGCTCGGCGGCCAGAAAATCGCGCACTTCCTTCTGCAGCAAGAGCTCGGTGCCGGTCAACTCAGTCGACTCGAACCGCATGCCGACAACGTAACCGACGCACAACGCCCAGGGACGCCTTCATCGGCTGATGCCATCCCATCGCCGACACTGCAGTCATGAACCGAGGAGACGACGCAGTCAGAGGGCTGGCGGGGCGGGTGGCGATCGTGACCGGGGCGGGTTCTCGGGCGTCTGGCGGGGTGGGCAACGGTCGGGCCACGTCGGTCGTCCTGGCTCGGGAGGGAGCCAGGGTCGCCCTTGTCGACAGCGTCAGGTCGTGGGCCGCCGAGACGCTGGAGATGGTGGAGCGTGAAGGCGGGGAGGCGCTTATCGTCGAAGCCGACGTCGCCGACGCCGAGTCGTGCCGGGCGGCGGTCACCGAGACGGTGCTGCGGTGGGGCAGGCTCGACATCCTCGTCAACAACGTCGGCGTCAGCGGCCCCATGGGGACTGCAGTGGACGTTGAGCCGGAGGAATGGGATCGCGCCCTGCGCATCAACGTCACCTCTATGATGCTGATGGCCAAGTACGCCATACCCGAGATGCGGAAGCTTGGCGCGGGCGCGATCGTCAACCTCGGCTCTGTCGCCGGCTTGACCGGCGGTCACCCCCACCTCCTCTACCCGACGTCCAAGGGTGCAGTCGTCCAGATGACGCGGGCAATGGCCGCGCATCACGGCCTCGAGGGCATCCGGGTCAACTGCGTCTGTCCCGGCATGGTCTACACGCCGATGGTCTATGCAGCGGGCATGACGCCGGAGCTGCGCGAGCGCCGCCGCAGGCGGTCGCTGCTGCAGACGGAGGGGACCGGCTGGGACGTTGCCAGGGCGGTCCTCTACCTCGTCAGCGACGACGCGCGCTGGGTGACCGGGACGATCCTGACGGTTGACGCCGGGGCGACCGCCGGGATGGGGAGCCTCGCGGTCCCCCACCAGCGCGGGTCATGCTGAGGAGATCACCAGTTGTTCCAGCCGGAATCCGCCCAGACCTGGATCGTCGGTTGACCCTCGAAGAGCTGTGAGAAGAACTGCTGGATGCGAGGGTCGCCCGAGAAGGCCTGCGCCTGCTCAGCCGTCTGCCAAACGTCAATTCCGAGAAACTCGCGCTGATCCTGCGGATCGAGGAAGACCCTGTGTGAGATGTCGCCTGCTTGCCGAGCCATTTCCTTGGTGGCTCCGGTGACCTCGTCGTGCACTTTTTGCATCGACGTCGGATCGCCCTTGAGGCGTGCGCGAATGGTGATGGTGACCGCCATCTGATCATCTCCTCCTAGACGGGTTTCGCCTGCGCGAGCGCCTGTTCACGGGTCAGGCCCTCGATGCCGTGCACCATGCGGGCGTGCTCCTGTACGGCCCGAACCAGCTCGTCCTCGTCCTCGGATTCGAAGCTCCAGCCGCAGTCGCACTCCACTCGCTTGGTCATCGTCGGAGCCCGATACTAGAAGCCCAACATTGGCGAAACATTGGCGGCAATGCTCAGAATCTACCTGACCGGTGAGCTCTGCCTGGAGTCCGGAAGGCTCCTGGTTCGCGAGCAGCGGCTCCCCCGGCGCCAGGGCCGCCTGGCCTTCGCCTTCCTCGTCGGCGAGCGGCACCGGGCGGTCTCTCGCGACGAGCTGGCCGAGCTGCTCTGGCCGGACTGCCCACCGGCGGCCTGGGAGGGGGCCTTGAGCGCGCTTGTGAGCAAGCTGCGCTCTGTGCTCGCCGAGCTGGGGCTGGAGCGCGAGGCCATCGCAAGCGCCTTCGGCTGCTATCAATTCAAGCTGCCGGCGGGCGCCTGGGTCGACACCGAGGCCGCACTGGCATCCGTGCACGAGGCGGAGGGCGCGCTACGCTCCGGTACACCCGAGCGAGCCTACGTTCCGACGGTGGTCGCGGCTGCCATCCTGCGCCGGGCCTTCCTGCCCGGAGCGGAGGGCGCCTGGATCGACCGCCAGCGCGACACGCTGCGAGCCGCACTCGTGCGGACTCTCGACTGTCGGGCCGAGCTCCATACCTGGAATGGCGAGCCCTCGCTTGCGCTGCAGGCCGCCGAGGAGGCTGTCCGTCTCGAGCCTTACCGGGAGACCCGCTACCAGCGGCTGCTACGCATCCACCTCCACATGGGCAACCGGGCCGAGGCCCTACGCGTCTTCGAACGCTGCCGGAGATTGCTCGCCGACGAGCTGGGCACGCGCCCCACTGCTGACACCGAGGCGCTTATCGAGGTGGTCCGAGCGTGAGCCGCGACTGCACTATGACCTCACCCCTCGGGCCTGATCATAGATAACCTTTTCTACGCTCATGAGGCCGAGCACCGTCAGCCGATCGATCGCCAGAGCCAGCGTCACGATCCGGGACGTCGCGAATCACGCCGGCGTCTCGCCGGCGACGGTCTCGCGTGTGCTGAACGGCGGCTATCCGGTGGCTGAGATCAAGCGGACCCAGGTCGAGAAGGCGGTTCGCGAGCTCGGTTACATCCGCAACGCGCACGCGCAGGCTCTGCGGCGCACATCGACAGGTGTCGTGGGCGTGATCATCCACGACGTCGCCGATCCCTTCTTCGCCGAGATCGTGGCAGGGATCCAGGAGGTCGCGGCCGCCAGCGGCGCGCTGGTCGTGCTTTGCAACTCGCTCCGTAACCCCGACAGTGAGATTCGGTACCTGGAGATGCTGCGCGGCCAGCGCGTCGACGCCGTGGTCGTGGCCGGCGGCGCATTCGAGAACAGCAGCTATCGAAAAGCTCTTCAGCAACAGATCAGCGATCTCAACCGCCAGGGCACGCCGATCGTGTTGTGCGGGCGTAGCTCCCGCAGCACCGACGCCGTCTGGCCCGACAACCGTGGTGGCGCCGAGGTGCTCACCCGACATCTCCTGGAGAGCGGGCACCGGGCGATCGCTGAGGTGATGGGGCCGCCCAGCTTCTCCACGACCAAGGAGCGTTCAGCAGGTCATCGAGCAGTGCTCTCGGGCGCGGGCGTCACCCACGACCCCTCGCTAGTGGCGACTGGGCACTTCACCCGCGACGGCGGGTACGAGGCGACGAAAGAGCTCCTGGCCGGGCGCGCACGTTTCACGGCCATCTTCGCCGCCAACGACCTCATGGCGATGGGCGCGCTGGCGGCGCTGAGAGAGTCCGGGCTCCGCGTCCCCGACGACGTCTCGCTGATCGGCTTCGACGACGTACCAACTGTCCGAGACGTCGTGCCTGGGCTTACGACTGTGAGCGTGCCCATGCGAGAGATGGGCCGGCGCTCCATTCGCATCGGTCTGGCCGGCGCCGACCGCGGACCGCGCCTGGAGATGCTGCCGGTCCACCTGGTGAAGCGAGAGTCGGTCAGCTCGCCTGCGCGGTGGTAGGCCGCTCACCAGCACCGAAGCAGCCTCGTCCAGGCTCCTGGCCTCCCATTCCCCATCTGCGAACAGCACCCGGTGGCGCAGTCGCAGGTGGGCGCCGGGGATCAGCCTCAACGCGGTGTCGAAGACGGGGCTGTTTGCGACCAGGGGATACTCCTCCGTTCGGACGAACCACCTGTTGGGAACACCTGGATTGTCGGAATGCTCGAAAAACCCGAGCGTCACCCCGGCGGCGATGTATCCGAGCCAGCGGGAACGGTGGCCCATGGCCGCCTCCATGGGAGACCGTCGGGGTGGACTGTCTTCAAAGATGACGCGCGCGATGCGGAGCTCCGCGGGCCCTCTCCAGGCCAGGCCGGCGTACCCGGCAAGCGGGCGCCCCTCGGTGGTGGGCGACCCGATTCGCAGGTCACCCTCACCACAGTTTTCGATGTCGCTCTCCAGATCCAGCCACCACGCCCCGTGGGTTGGATCGACCCGCGGCTCGCCGATCAGACGGCGCTCCGTGGCTATTCTGCTGCCGTTCCTGTCCCGCCACTCGAGATGCTGCTGGTGCTTCTGGTGCCGGCTCCACGACAGATGGCGGATCTCGCCATGGTTCTCCAGGTCGACGTACCCGCGGTCCCGCACGAACTTCGGCCCACCCCACAGGTTCCACTCAGCGACCACAGGCCAGGAGTAGGCGAGACCAAGATGCCAGCGATGATCACTGGGCTGGTGATCCGTGACAGTCACTCCGCCAAGGGTCTGTACAGGGTGGAAGTAGGGTCGTGGCGCAAGCTCGCGAGGGAGCGCCGCGTCGAAGATGTACTCGAAGAGCAAGCGATTCTGAAAACTGCCGATCAGCCGGTCCGGCCGTGCCTCGAGGTGCCCCCCGTCTGTCATGCCTGCCTTCGTCCTCCTCCGAGCGCAGGTTCGGCGCCTTGCAGTTCCTTCAGGAGCGCGCTGTAAGCGGCGCGGTCCAGCGGGAGATCCACCGCCTCTCTCGTGTGCGACGAGTAGATGATCGCGTTGGCGAGCTCGAGCGTGACGATGGCTTCACTGCCCGGGGCCACCGGTGCGCGGCCGGCCTGGATTGCAGCGGCAAGGTCGCGGTACAGATCCACGTGGTCACCGCCACCGCCGGCGATGGTCTGCGGTTCGCCATCCGCGGGCGGCGCGAACGGGTCGCCGGGGCTGGATGCGTATTCGCTGAAATCGGCGTCGCTCTTGAGAACCTCCAGCCTTCCGGGAACGACTCGCAGCCTTCCTCGGGTGCCGGTCAGCTCGATCCGCTGGGCTTCATCGAACTCCGCGGTCGAGATGTGGACCGACCCCATCGCGCCCCCTGGCCATTCCAACATCGCCTGGACGGTGTCCTCTGTCTCGACCGGGTGCAGGCGCGAGGCAGTCCATCCGATCACGCGGGCTGGCCGTCCTGCCAGGTGGCAGACCAGGTCGAGGTCGTGCTGGCCCTGGTTGATCAGGACGCCGCCGCCCTCTCCTCGCCAGGTTCCCCGCCAGGGTGCCGTCCGGAAGTAGGACGAGCGTCGGGGCCAGGTGGCCAGCACGTCCACCCGTCGCAACTCCCCGAGCGAGTCTCGCTCGATGAGCCGGCGGGCTTCGCTGACCTCGCGCCGGGTCCGCTGCTGGAAGGCGACGGCCAGGACCAGGCCCTCGCGATCGGCCGCGGTGATCATGGCGTCGGCCTCGGCGACCTGGACCGCCATCGGCTTCTCGACCAGGACGTGCTTGCCCGCCTGCAGGCTTGCGATCGCCAGGTGAGCGTGGAAAGGGTGTGGTGCGAGGATGACCGCCAGATCCGCCGGTTCGGCCAGGAGTGCGGCAGCGTCGCGGTGAACCCGGCAGCCGAGCTCAGTGCCGATTTGCTGAGCTTTCGCCTCGTCCGTGTCGTAGACGCCCACCACCTCGGCTCCGATGGCGGTGAGACCTCGGCGATGGGCCGAGAAGATGTTGGCCCCCGCACCGGCGACCAGGACGCGCATCCCGGGGTCCCCGCGAAACCCGTGGGTTTCGTGGGGTGACATCCCGGGTGACGTCCCGTCTGGAGTCCCGGGCGGGATCGAGGTCACCTGACCGAGCCCAGAGCGAGCCCGTCCCGCAACAGTCGGTGAGTGAAGGCATAGATCGCCGGGATCGGCAGCGAGGCCGCTACCGCGATCGCCATCATGTTCGACCAGCGGATGCCATACATGCCGATCTGGCCTGCGATCAGCACGCTGATCGGGTACTGCGTCGGGTCGGCGAGGAAGGTGTTCGCATACAGGAACTCACCTCAGGCGATGAAAAAGATGATCGTGGCGCCCGTCGCGAGCCGTTCAGCGTGATCGGCAGGGCGATCTGCCAGAAGACGCGCTTCCGTGAGGCTCCGTCCACCACGCCGGCTTCTTCGACCTCTGGGGGACGGCGAGGAAGAACGGCCGGATGATCAGGATATCCTAGAAATCGATATCACCCGGCCGGGAGTATAGTTCCTGAACCTGGGCCGGTCAAGCCCGAAACGGGGGATCGCAGGCTTGTGCGGCCTGCCGGCCGCTCGCTGGAGATGACGGGCCGGTTCGGAACGGCGTCGCCGTCGACGGAACTGGAGGAATCCATGCGGAGGACCGAAGGGGCGGACAAGGTCACAGGCAGCCTTGTCTTCACCGAGGACATGGCGCTCGCCCACCTGGCTCATGCGCGGCTGATCTTCAGCTTTATCGCCAGCGGCTCGATTCGCGCTATCCATGCGGAGGAGGCGCTCCGAGTCCCAGGAGTCGTCTCCGTGGTCACCGCCCAGGACATCGGCCTGGAGGACGGCGGCCCCGAGCTCCCCCTGGCGCGGAACCGCATCTTTCATTGCGGCCAGGCGGTGGCCGCGGTCATCGCCGAGACGCCGGCCGCAGCCACCGACGCAGCCACCCTGGTGCACGTCGAATACGAGCCACTACCGGCAGCCGTCGATCTGGAGCAGGCCCTGATTGCCGGCGCTCCGAGGGTCTTGCCGGAGACCGCCGGTAGCGAGGGCGAGGCGTCGCTCCACGGAGCGGCGGCTGGCGGAGCATCAGAGGGCGCCAGACCTGCTGGCAACGTCACCTCGCAGATGGAGCTGCGCCGCGGTGACGTCGAGCAAGCGCTGGCGGGCTCCGAGGTTGTGGAGGGAGCGCTCTTCACGCTTGCCAGGGTGCATCACGGCTTCATCGAGCCACACGTGGTAACGGCCAACGTCGGTCCCGACGGGTCGGTGACCGTGTGGTCCCCGACGCAGGCAATGAGCTGGGTCCGAGACGGGGTGGCGGCCTCGCTCGGGCTGGATCCAGGCCGGGTGCGGGTCATTCCGATGCCGGTCGGGGGCGGCTTCGGCGGCAAGATCATGCAGCTGGAACCGCTGGTCGCACGTCTCGCGCGCCATGTCGGGCGTCCGATCCGCTTGCAGCTGACACGTAGCGACGAGTTCGCTCTTGGCCAGCCGGCGCCTTCTTCCGAGATCGATCTGCAGCTGGGCGCGACGGCTCATGGCGACCTCAACGCGATCCAGGCGGACGTTCGCTACGACAATGGGGCCGGCACCGGCTGGCATACCGGCGTCACCGCCGAGCTACTGGTGTCCACCTATCGGGTGCAGGACTTCCACGTCGCCGGCAGAGAAGTGGCCACGAACAAGGTGCCGGCGACCTCATACCGCGCCCCGGGCGCCCCTCAGGCCTACTTCGCGCTCGAGTCTTGCGTCGACGACGTGGCGCGCAGACTGGGCGCCGACCCGATTCAGTTCCGGTTGCGCAACGCGGTGCGCGAGGGAGACCCGCGCGGCGACGGATCGCCCTGGCCGGCGATCGGCCTGACCGCGTGCCTGGAGGCTGCTGCACGTCACCCCGCGTACCTGAAGGAGAAGGATGCGGGCGAGGGCGTAGGGGTGGCGGCTGGCTCGTGGATCGGCGGATTTGGGCCGGCGGCTGCGGCCTGCCGGGTCGAGCCGGACGGGACTCTCGCCCTGCACCTGGGGTCGATCGACATCAGTGGCAGCGACACCGGCTTCGCGGCACTCGCCGCGGAGGTGTTCGGGATGTCGCCGGAGCGGGTCCGAGTCCTGCGAACGGACTCCACTACCTCGCCTGTATCTCCCATCGCAGGAGGCAGCGCGACCACGTATAGCGTTGGCCCGGCGGTGATGCAGGCCGTGCTCGAGGCGCGCCGTCAGGTCCTCGAGCTGGCAGGCAGCCACTTCGAGGTCGATGCCGGCGACCTCGAAGTCGCGGACGGCGAGGTCCGGGTCAAGGGGGCTCCATTCCGAGCGGTGTCGGTCGCGGACCTCGCCAGAGACGCCCAGAGCGGTAAGGGACGTGGCCCGATTCACGCAATAGGTCGGTCGGCGCCGAGGACTCCGGCTCCCATGTTCGGCGTCCACCTGGCGCGAGTGAGGGTCGACCCGCTGACGGGCGCCGTGAGGGTTGAACGTTACGTGGCCATCCACGACATCGGGCGACCCTTGAACCGAGCCGAGGTAGTTGCGCAGATCCATGGAGGCGTGGTCCAGGGCCTCGGGCGGGCGCTGGGTGAGGAGCTGGTCTACGACGATGAGGGTCAGCTGCGCACAGGCCGCCTGGCGGATTACATGCTGCCGACGGTCGATCTCGCTCCAGACATCGAGGTCGAGCTGATCGAGATTCCGTCCGAGGAGGGCCCACTGGGCGCCCGGGGCATCGGCGAGCCCCCGGCGGTGCCCGTCCTGGCGGCCATCGCCAACGCCATCCGCGACGCCACAGGGCTCCGGCTGACAGCCGTGCCGTTCAGCATGGAGGCCATCGCCCGCAGCGCAAATCGGCGCCCAGTGCACTTGTCCGCCTGAGGGAAGCTTCCGCCCACCATGACTCCACGGGCAGCGTTGATCCTCTCGATCGCGACCACCAACGTCTTAAATCAGGAACCCCGGAGCCGGGAAACGGCGCATTTGTACGAATGCGTCGTTCCGTAGGCCTGGGAACGCCGCATTTGTACGAATGGGTGGTTCCGAGGGCCTGGGAACGCCGGATTTGTACGAAAGTGTGGTTCCGCAGGCTTGGGAACGCCAGGCCCGTCCGGGGCGGTCTTAGTGGCGGATCCGGTACTTGACGTGCGTCACCGCGGGCGAGTCGACCACCTTGACGGGCTCGAGCGTCGGGTCGCCGACATCCTGGAGCAACCGCTCTCCCGCCCCCAGGATGACTGGAACGATATGCAGGTAGAGCTCATCGAGAAGCCCTGCTTTGAGGTACTGCCTGATCGTGCTCGCACCACCAGCCACCACCACGTCCTTAGCCCCGGCCGCCGTACGGGCGAGCCGCAGAGCCGATTCGAACCCTTCGGTGACGAAGTTGAAAGTCGTACCGCCGCGCATGCTTAGCGGTGCGCGCGGGTGATGCGTCAGGACGAAGACGGGGACGTGGTACGGCGGGTCGTCGCCCCACCAGCCGACCCACGATGTGTCCCAGGGCCCGGCGCCGCCGCCGAACATCTTGCGGCCCATGATGTAGGCGCCGACGTTCTTCACCACTTCGTCGAGAACTTCCGAATCGGCATTGCGGACGCCACCTTCCCGGCCCTCCTGAGCGAGCCAGCTTTCGGTCACGAACATCCACTGGTGGAGGCGCATCCCTCCTTCCCCGATCGGATTCTCCAGGCTCTGGTTGGGTCCGGCGACGAACCCGTCCAGCGAGATGGCGATGTGGCTGGTGACCTGGCTCACGAGACCACCGCCTTGCCCCTGGGCCAGCAGACGAGCGCCACCACCCCGGTGCAGAAAGTCCTCGTCTCTGCGACCGTGAACAGTGTCGGCATCGTGCCTGCCTCGAAAAGGTGCTTGCCCTTGCCGACCACGATCGGGTGAATCAGCAGCCGATACTCGTCGATGAGCCCATCCTTGGCCAGGCCGTTGACGAGCTGCGAGCTGCCAGGAATGAGGATGTCCCCGCTTGACTCCTCTTTCAGCTTCCGCACCTCGGCGGTGACGTCGCTGCCGATCGCGCGCGAGCCCGGCCAGTCCAACTTCTTCAAGGTGCGCGTGACGACGTACCTGGGGAGCTCATTGATGCGCTTGGCGAAGGGATCGTCGTCGCTCTGGTTGGGCCAGAAGGCTGCAAACTGCTCGTACGTCACGCGCCCTAGTAGCAGCGCCCCAGCTGCGCTGTACGCCTCGAAAACGTAACTGCCCGCATCCTCGCCGCGCAAATCGTTTGGGAGCTGCCACTTTTCGGGGGCCTCCATGACCCCGTCCAGGGACAGAAAGGTCTGAGCAACGACTTTTCGCATGTGGTCCTCCTTGAAACTCGTCACCGCCCGGTGGCTTCGGTCACGATCTGGATGATCTCGGTCACCGAGTTGAAGTCGTTGGTGAGCCGGTTCTTGGTCAGCCCGAAGGCGATGCCGCTCGCCGTGTCTCCGTAGGCGAAGCTGCCCCCGGCACCACCCACACCGAAGGCGGTCGGTGCGTCCTCGGGCGAGGAGCCGGGGCGGCCGATCGCATAGCCGAGCGCCCAGGCCGAGGGCATGCCGAAAACCGCGTCCGTGCCGCTCATCGAGAGCGTCGTCGCTTCACGCAGCCGCTCTTCTGTGATCAGGCGCACGCCGGCAAGCTGGCCGAGCAGCGCCGCGTACATCCGGGGCGATGGCCCGGGCCGAGGTCTTGCCCCCCGCAGGGATGTCCGCGGACAGGATGTCCGTGCGGTTCCCAAGCGCTGCAGTCGGGAACAAGGACATCGGGCCTGCCTTGAACATCGGCAGGTCCGGCGGCAGCTCCGGCATGGCGCCGCCTTCGCTGGGCGCATCTTCCAGTCGCGCCAGGCGGTGATGCTCCGATTCCGGCATGCCGAAGTAGAGCTCGCCGGCCACACCCAGCGGGCCTGAGAGGTCGTCGGCGAGTACTTGCGAGATCGGCTTGCCCGTGACACGGCGCACGATCTCACCGGCGATGTAGCCGAAGGTGTACGCGTGGTAGCCAAGCTTCGTGCCCGGCTGCCACCAGAGCTCTTCGTCGGCGATCGCAGCGCACATCTTTTCCCAGTCGCAGAGGTCTTCGATCGTGGTGGCGAGCGGTATGCCCGGCACGCCGGCCGAGTGGTTCAGCACGTGCCGCACAGTGACCGTCTGCTTGCCGCGCGCGCCGAACTCCGGCCACAGCTCCGCGACCGGGGTTTCGTAGGTGAAGAGGCCACGCTCGGCCAGCATGTGGACGATGGTCGATGCGGCCGCTTTGCAGATCGAGAAGTTGTAGAACGGCGTGTCCGGGGCCACTTTCCGTCCGGTGGCCGGGTCCGCCACGCCCGCGACGGCATCGACCACCTGCTCTCCGCTGCGGTACACGGCGACCTGCACGCCACGCTCGACACCGGAGTCGACCTGGCGGTCGATCGCGTCCTGGATCTGTTTCTGAAGATCAGCTGCCATTTGACTCTCCTCCCGGCTAAGCCGCCGCGTCCCACTCGACGGGCGCGGTCGCCGTCTCTGCCGACTCACCTCCACGCAGCAGCACCACGGCCAGGGCCAGGGTGACCACGACCACGCACGCTGCCAACAACCACGCGAAGTGATAACCATCCGCAAGGGCCAGTTGCAAGTTGGCACCCTGCTGGATCAGGTTCAGGCTGCGGCTCCCCGCGAGCGTGGCAAGCACAGCCAGCCCAAAGGCGCCGCCCACCTGACCGGTCGTGTTGAGCAGGCCGGATGCGAGTCCTGACTCGGAAGGCTGCACCCCGGCCATGGCGATCATGGTCAGCGCCGGGAAAGACAGGCCGCCACCCAGGCCGAGCAGCGCCATCGGGACCAGCAGGTGGACCACGTAGTTGGGAATCGTCGGTCCGGCTCCGACCATGACCAGCGCCAGCGCCACCACGGCCTGGCCCCCGACGAGCATGGCCCACGGACCGAAACGGGCGATCAGCTGGGCCGACAACCTGATCGAGAACAGCGCCATCACCGCCGCGACCGGGAGAAACGCGAGCCCGATCTCCATCGGACCGTAGCCCAGCACCTGCTCGAAGTCGAGCGAACCGAGGAAGAAGAAACCGAAGAACGCGGTCGTCATCAGCGCCTGGACGACGTTGGCGCCGGCGATCTTGCGCGAGCGGAAGATGCCGAGGGGCAGGATGGGGTTGCGGCCGATCGCCTGACGCACGACGAACGCCGCGAGCAGGCCGGCGGTGATCGCGCCCAGCACCATCGTGCGCTGCGAGACCAGTCCGAACTCGGACGTCTGGACGATGGTGTACACGCCGAGCATCAGGGCGGCGGTGACCGTGACCGCGCCGAGGACGTCGGCCCCGTTTTCCAGTCCGATTCCCCGGTCCGGCTCGAGCAGTCGGGCAGCCAGGGCCGTCGTGATCAGGCCGAAAGGCAGGTTGACGAAGAAGATCCAGTGCCAGCTGACGGCGGCCGTGATCACGCCGCCGGCGAGCAGGCCCACCGCGGCGCCCGCGGACGCTACGAAGCTGAAGACGCCGAACGCCTTCGCCCGCTCGAGGGGCTCTGGGAAGAGGGTCACGATCATGGCGAGGATCACCGCCGAGCTGACTGCGCCGCCGATGCCCTGAACGAAGCGGGCGGCGATCAGGATCGGCTGGACGAATGAGAGGCCACAGAGAACCGACGCGCTGGTGAAGATGCCGAGCCCGATCAGGAAGATGCGCTTGCGTCCGATCAGGTCACCGAGGCGGCCGGCCAGCAGGAGGAGGCCGCCGAATGCGATCAGGTATGCGTTGACGACCCACGCGAGGCCGGACGGCGAGAAGCCGAGATCTCGCTGGATCGACGGCAGCGCGACGTTGACGATCGTCATGTCGACGACGATCAACAGGAAGCCGGTGCAGAGGATCAGCAGCGAGATCCAGCGTGAGTTCTTCATACCTCTTTGGACGAGCGACCCCGGTCAGACTCATCGCTCGCGGACCGATTAGTTTCCTGCCCTTACCCGGTCTAACCTTTGATGGCTCGCCGCGCTGTTGTCTGCGACTGCGCGCAGATCAGCGACCCGACGCTGTCCACAATCGATCAGCTGGCGCGACTCGAGCTTGCTGCGCGGCAGCTCGGCTGCCAGCTTCAGCTTCGGCACGCAAACGCTGCATTGCGAGACCTTATTGAGCTCCTGGGGCTTGCGGACGTCCTACGGGTCGAGGTGGAGCGGGAGCCCGAAGAGGGGGAACAGCCTGGCGGTGTCGAGGAAGAAGGTCAATTCACCGATCCGACCCTCTGAGAGCTCGAGCACCTGGAGCGCCCAGGGCTCGTAGCCGCCGTTCGGATCCGGCTTGTACTGCCCGAAGGTCGGCTGGCCGTTGGCGCTCGTGGTTGGAATCATCCGCGAGCCGCGGCAGCCTATGCCCGGCCCGAACCACCAGGTCAGGATGTCGTCGCGTCCGCGCAGCCACATGTCGTAAGGGGGCATCGACTGCCTGGCGTCTTTCTGGATCAGGGCTGTCAGCGCGTTGATGTCGTACCGCTCGAATGCAGCTACGTAGCGGTCCAGCAACGAGCGCTCTGACTCGTTCAGAGGCTGTGCCGGCCCATCCGGGCTGATGCTGCTCCTGGCGATGGTGGCCCGGGCTCGCTGGAGGGCGCTGTTCACCGCGGCCAGGGACATCTGGAGGAGCTCAGCCACCTCGGCGGCCTGCCAGCCGAGGACTTCACGGAGAATCAAGACAGCCCGCTGGCGGGCCGGCAGGTGCTGGAGGGCCGCCAC
The DNA here is from genome assembly GCA_035259145.1 of Candidatus Dormiibacterota bacterium. Lineage (GTDB taxonomy): Bacteria > Chloroflexota > Dormibacteria > Dormibacterales > Dormibacteraceae > CF-161. The sequence goes on from DATFWQ010000259.1 coordinate 17,369, forward strand.
AAACGCGAGCCGGATCGACTCGTTCGCGATGGCAACGTCCGCCGGATCGCCCTCGGGCGCCACGAGCGCCTGCGGAATCGGCTCGAGCCACTGCACCTCGGCAGGCACGTTGAGGTTGGCCTCGATGGGCTCGCACGCGGGTCCAGTGTCCAGCGGCCGCACGCGACGGTCCTTGTTCTTGAGGGCGTCGAGGCAGACATTGGTCGCGATCCGGTAGAGCCACGACCGCATCGGTGAGCGGCCCTCGAAGCTGTCACGGTTCCTCCACGCGCGAATGAATGTCTCCTGGACGGCGTCTTCAGCATCGAACGGTGAGCCGAGCATCCGGTAGCAGTAACCGGTCAGCTCCCGACGGTGCTGTTCCAGCTCTCCGAAGGCGTAACCGATCGAAGGGGTCGAAGACACGATTCGATTGTAGGAACCGTCACGCGCCCGATTTGTTCCGAGCCTGATTCATGAGCCCAGCTACTGCTGCTGTACCTACGATGGCGGGTGGGAGCCACCGAGATCACGGGCCAAGCGGTTCCACCTCGAACACGGCCAGTCGTGGCGCCGCTGCCGCGAACGCATCGGAATCGGCGGGCGGCTGGACAGCGCCGACCTGAACGAAGAACCGGACTCCGGCCGGAATCTGTAGTGGGAACTGACGCAGTACCGGTTCACGCTCCTGGAGTCCCAGTTCCAATAGGCGTACCCGCTGCCGCCGGCGGCCGCGGGCGAGGACGCCCCAGCCAATTGCTCGGGCATTCCTGACCCACTCGGTTTGGCCGAATGAGACGATGTAGCGCCGACCTTCCACGTAGAACGGAGACACGGGCGTGGTCCGCATCTGGCCGGTCTTCCGGCCCGGGACTGAGAGCAGATGAAAGGTGAGGAAGGCGATACCGAGGCGCTGCAAGAGCACGATTACGCGGTTGACGGGCTTCAGCCAGCGCGGCAAGCGGGTCGCTGGACCCGCGATGGTCGGTTCGGGATTGGTCATCGGTCGGAGCCTCCTCTGGCGGTCTTCCAGTGGGGCGAAGCGGCGCGTCTCGGTGGCCGGGACTGGATTGGCCCTCGCTCCATCCAGGCGCCGCCAAGCCGGTTGAGCAGCCGCGTGAACTGCGTGACGTCCTCGGCGTTCCAGTCATGGATCACGGCCGCGAACACGTCCACGCCAGCTTTCTCGAGCCTGGCGAGCTCAGCTCGTCCGTCGGTGGTCGCGGAAACCAGACACGAGCGTCGGTCCGCGGGGTCGCCCGCAACCTGGACATAGCCCTCGGCCTCGAGCGCCTGGACGTACCTGGTGACAGTTGATGGGTTCACGGCGAGCGCGTCCGCCGCATCCCTCGGCCGCACCGGGTCGCCGGAGGCGGCCAGCCGTAGGAGCCCGATCCGGGTGATGTCGAACGTCCGGGCCATGCCGCGGTAGGCGCCTTCGACGAGCGTCGTCACGGCGACCGCCAGCAGCTGGACTTCCTCTCTCGTTGCTTGCACAGAGCAAATTCTATTGTATTTGCTTGCTGGTGGCAATGATCTATCCACGTCCTGCCACCCAGGTTTCGCGCCAGGTCAAGCGCGGCTGTGGCAGCGGCCGCTACGCCTGAAGGGACAGCAAGGAGCGCAGCTCTGGACAGGCTGGGCAGTCGGGCGGCCTCAATGACGTGATCGAACTTTCCGGTCGGAGCACTAAGCCGCAGCCGCTCCGGACATGGTATCGCGGCCTGGAAGCGGGCACCGCTTTTCTATCCAGGCCGTAACGGCCTTTCTCACTCCGGACGTCTTCCCGCGCTTCGGCCTTCCGATCGAGCTCCCCGCCTGACCACCGCCGGCGCCTGTCTGGCAATCCCTGGTCGGCCGGCCTGGGCTTGGCCTGGCGGGCCTAAACGCGCGGCAGACGAACCGCACGGCCGAATTCGAGGGCGCGACGGTCGACCTCACTGGTCGGACATGAAGGGTCCAGGAGTCGTTCGAGCAGGCGCATCCGGCAAGCGGAGCCTGCAGACCGCCCTTGCCCCGAGCTCGCCGACCTGGTGGCTAAAGCGCAGCACGCCCTTGCTGGTTCGTGGCGGCCGTTCGAACCCCTACGGTGCCATCCAGGACGTGGAGTGTGGAGTAAGGCGTAACCGTGTCGGCGGTTCAACCATATGCGTGCCGTCCGGCGAGCTGGCTGCCGGCGGGAGGAGCGGCTCGGCTGCAACCATAACCGTGCCGAACGCCCGGATATCAGCCATAAGGCTGCCGTGCCGGCCCGGCCGCCTGCGCTCTACTGAACGAGGTCGAGGGCGCCAGTTCCCGCCAGGGCGGCGGCGGCTGGTCGAGGAAGAAGCGCAGCACCTCTAGGAGCCAGGCCAGCGGCCGCTCGCCCCACGACAGGCCCGGGGCAGCGCCGCGCGGGAGGATAGCGAGGCTCCACTGCACGTGCCGCCACAGGATCCGGGCCTCCGCCGTCTCGTCGCGGTCGAGCGGGGCGACCTCGCGGTGCCCCTCCAGGACGAACGGCACCGCCCGCAGCGGCATGCCGAAGAAGTCCCACGCCGGGTCGCCCCGTCCTGCGCAGCCCCAGTCCAGGATGGCTATGTAGTCGAGGGACCCGGGCCCGACCATGATGTTGGTGGCCTGGGGGTCCCGGTGGAGGAAGCGCTCCACGGCGGGCGCGGGGAGGGCGGCCACGGCGAGCCGGTCCAGCCATGCGCCCAGCCAGCGGGCCTCCAGGCCGGTGAACCAGCCGTCGGCCGCGCGCTGCTCCACAAGCTCTCGCGGGTCAGGGCGGACCCAGAGCTCGCCAAGGGGGCCGGCCGGGCCGGCGCTGGTGTGCAGTCGCGCGAGGTCGCGGCCCACCTCGCGCCAGACGTCCGGCGTCTCGCCCGGCTCGAGGTCCAGGGCGCTCAGCGCCCGGCCGCGGATGCGTTCGACCACCAGGTACGGCACCGGCAGCAGGTCGCAGGCGTCGTCGTAGGCGACCAACGCCGGCGTCCGCACCCCGGCCGAACTGGCGGCCGGAATCGCGACCGCCTCGACTCGGGCCTGCGCTACGTGGGCGGGGTGGTCGCGTGGGACGCGCAGCACCAGGTCGTCATCGAGCAGGTAGACGGCGTTGATGATGCCCGTGTCGGCGAGCGGAGTCAGCGCCCGGTCGCCAAGGCCGTGGCGGATGGCAATCGCCCTGACCGTCTCGGGTGAGACCGGGACGTGGTCGGCCAACTTCACTCCGACGTCACCAGATCAAGCCCGGCACGCGCAGCGAACATGGTTCTCTTCCATCGAAGAGTCCTGTTCGGCACCTTCGCACGTGCAGGGATGAGGCCGATGCCGACCTCTCGGGCCGAATGTGCCTGGTTGCTACCCTGAACAAACGTTCCCATTTTCGTCACTGCG
>DATFWQ010000260.1:0-5936 GCA_035259145.1 Candidatus Dormiibacterota bacterium
AATGGCATCGGGATCACCAGCGCCTGCCGCGCGCAGGAGCTCTCGAGCCTGACGGCGAAGCTGGTCGATGTCTGGCCTGTCGGTCAGAGTCCGCATGGAATATCTCCTTCGGCTGAGGTCCGCGACCAGGCCTCTTCAGGATGACCATTGCGGCCGGCGTCGCTTGCCGTCTCGTCGATAGGAGGTGGACACAGTCCTGCCCGCGGACCCGGAGGCACCCTCCCGGCGCCGCCCCAATCATACGGTGAGCACAGCCCGCGCTAATCGACGGCGAACTCCATCAGCGATGGCCAGGTGCTTCCCGCGACGCTGAGCAGGGACAGGCCGGCCTGCTTGCCCAGTGCCGAGTACTCCTCCAGGGTTCGTTCGAGCCCTCCGCAGCAGACCAGCATGAACAGGTCGAACCCGCTCATCCCGGCAACGTCCTGGGTGGGGTCCAGCAACGACTCGGCGACCAGCACCCGGCCCGTCCGGCCGGCCGCCTCCGCACAGCGGTGCAGTATCCTGACCGCGTCGCCGTCACCCCAGTCGTGAATGATGGCCGACAGCCAGTAGACGTCCGCGCCGGCCGGCAGCGTGTCGAAGAAGCTGCCCGTCACCACGGTCGCGCGGGCGGGCAATCCTTCCTCCTCGAACTTCTGCACTGCTCGCTGGGCGGGGCCGGGCAGCTCGACGAGGGTGCCGTGCATGTCGGGATTGGTGCGTAGCAGGAAGGCGAGCGTCATCCCCTTACCTCCGCCGACGTCCACGACGTGGCGGACCCCGTTCCAGTCATAAAGCCCGACCACAGCGCCGGGATCGCCGTCCGAGCCCATCAATTCGTCGAATCCGGCGCTCAGCTCGGCATCCAGGCTGAGGTCGTCCCAGAATCCGCGGCCGTGCACAAGCGGATAAGCCGGCCCCCCGCTTCGAACACTGTCGAGCAGCCGCACGGCGGCGAGATGGGCTCGGCCGACGGCGCTGGTGAGGTCCAGCATCAGCGGACCGCGGTTGCCGGTGCGGCCTTCTCGTATGGCCTCGCCGACTCCGGTGAGAGAGTAGCGCTCGCCGGTGCGCGAGTAGACGCCGATCGCGACCAGGTGGCGCATCAGCCGGCCCAGCGTCTCCGGGTGGCTGTCTGTACGCTCCGCCAGGTCCGGCAGCGTGGCCGCCCCGGCGGCGATGTAGTCGGACAGCCTCAGGGTGGCGGCGACCCGAACCGCCATCGGTGACACGAGGTCGCCGAGGCGCCACAGCCGCTCAATGTCGGACATCTCGGACATGGTGTGATTGAAGCGCAGTCAGCCGGTCGCGGTAAATGCCGACTTGCCGGTTCCGAGTCTCAGGTTCGCTCGAGCACGACCACGGGGATGTCGCGACTGGTCCTCTTCTGATACCGGTCGTAGTCCGGCCACTGATCAAGCATGGTTCGCCATAGCTCCGGCTTCTCCTCCGGCCTGGCTGTGCGCGCTCGAGCGGCAAATCGATCGCCCTTGACCTGGACATGGACGACAGGCTTCGCTTCGAGGTTCAGGTACCAGGCCGGATGATGGTCTGCGCCACCCAGGGAAGCAACCACCAGGTAGTCGTCGCCGTGCCGGCCGTAGATGAGAGGCGTACTCTGCTGCTCGCCTGACTTCCTGCCGGTGGTCGTGAGGATCAGGACGGCGGCGCCATTCCAGTCGTGGCCCTCCTGGCCGTTGGTCTCGACATATCGGCTGACGTGTACCTTTCCGAACAGCATCTCGTCCTCCAGAACGAGCGCCGGTGTGGCCCGAGCGCTTTGCGGTGGATATCTCTTCTTCAGCGAGTGGTGGCCCGGCCGTAGGCGTAAACCGCGATCGGGGCGAAGACCGCCACGATGGCAAGGGACCATGCAGCGGCGAGCCAGGCCCCTGGACCCACAGGATAGGCCAGGACCAGCGCGCGCACCGCGTCGACGACCTGCGTCATGGGCTGGTGGGCGACGAAGATCCGAAGCAGCCCGGGCATTGTCTGTGTGGGGACGAACGCGCTGCTGAGGAAGGTGAGCGGGAAGACCAGGGTCATGGTGACGTTCTGGACCGCCTCCAGGTTGCGGACAAGGAGGCCCACAGCCACCCCGACCCAGGAGATGGCGAACCCGAACAGCAAGAGCAGTCCTAGGGCGGCGGCCCAGGCGGCCGGGCCACCCTCGGGCCGGAAGCCCACGACCACGCCCACAGCCGCCACGATCCCCAGCGTGAAGAGGTTGCGGACCAGTGTGGCGACCACCCGGCCGGTGATCACGGCGGAGCGGGCGATGGGCAGCGAGCGAAAGCGATCGATCAGCCCGGAGTGGAGGTCCTGAGCCACGCCCGTGCCGGCCCCCAGCGAGGTGATCGCGACGGTCTGGACGAAGATTCCGGCCATCAGATAGTTGGCGTAGCCGGTGTGCCCGACGTTGATGGCGCCGCCGAAGACGTATCGAAAGAGCAAGACGAAGATGATCGGCGTACTGGTAGCGGTGGCCAGCTCCTCCGGGCTCCGGACTATGCGGACGAGGATGCGCCTGGCAATCGCGAACGAGTCGGTGAGGGTCCAGGCCAATCGTCTTCCGGGGAGCCAGGCCGAGCTGGCTGGCGGATGCAGACTCAGGCTGTTCATCATGCGGCCTCCTCGCCGGTGTGATTGGTGGCGGCCTGGCCCGTGAGGGCCAGGAAGACGTCGTCGAGGGTGGGTTGGCGCAGGGCAAGGTCGGCCAGGCGCACACCGGCTCCGTCGAGTCCCCGGACGATGGACGGAAGGAGGGCTGCTCCGCCGGAGATGGGGAGAGTGACGCGGCCGGCGTCTTCGTCTATATGGGCTCGACCCTGGCCGAAGGGTTGAGCCGCCCCGGCGGCGGCCTCGATGTCAGAGCCCGGGGCGACGCTAAGTTCGAGGCGCTCGCCACCGACCTGGGCCTTCAGGGCCACGGCGGTGCCACTGGCGATCACCCGGCCGCCGTCGATCACTGCGATCCGGTCGGCAAGCCGGTCGGCCTCCTCCAGGTACTGAGTCGTGAGCAGGACCGTCGTCCCTTCCGCCACCAGCTCCCGGATCACCTCCCACATGGCCAGCCGGCTCCGTGGGTCCAGGCCGGTGGTCGGCTCGTCTAGAAAGAGGATCGAGGGTGCAGCGACCAGGCTTGCGGCCAGGTCGAGCCGCCGTCGCATGCCTCCGGAGTAGGTCCCCGCGAGACGCGAGGCCGCGTCGGTGAGGTCGAACCGCTCGAGCAGCTGGCTGGCCCGGCGCCCTGCGTCAGCTCGGGCCAGGTGCGAGAGACTCGCCACCAGCTCGAGGTTCTCCCTGCCGGTCAGGAGCTCGTCGACTGCCGCGTACTGGCCGGTGAGCCCGACACGCCTTCGCACCTGATCGGGCTGGGCGACGACGTCGAACCCCGCCACCTCGGCCCGGCCGGCGTCGGGTCGGAGCAGGGTGGCCAGGATGCGCACCATGGTGGTCTTGCCGGCGCCGTTGGGGCCGAGCACGCCCACGATGGTGCCCTCGTCGACGGTCAGGTCGAGGCCGCGGAGTGCCCTTGTCTTGCCGTAAGCCTTCTCCAGGGCCTCGACCCGGATGACGGGTGTCGCCTCACTCATCTCCATGCCTCCCGTTGTTTCCAACTCCATTTCGTCCATGGAGGTGGTTGACCTTTGGCAATTCCATGGATAGACTATACATCCAATGAATTTCCATGTCAAGCCTTTGGCGCAAGCCCGATGAGCCCCCGTCCATACCGACTCGGGCTCCGGGAGGTCTCCAGAGAGGCCACCCGCAGCCGGATCATCGAGGTCGCCTGCCAGCTCCTGGCCTCAGGTGGCTTCGGCGCCTTCACGATCGACACCGTCGCCGGCGCCGCCGACGTCTCCCGGATGACCGTCTACAACCAGTTCGGGTCCAAAACAGGGCTGCTGGAGGCGATCTTCGACTGGGTTGCACAGCGGGGCGACGTGCAGCGGATTGGCGATGCGGCGGGCCACCCCGACCCCCAGGAGGGCCTTGCCCTGTTCGTTCGCGCGTGCTGCGCCCTCTGGGCGTCGAACCGGAAGGTCCACAGGCGCCTGGTCGGGCTCGCCGCCATCGACGCGGATTTCGAGTCCGCGCTGTCGAGACGCGAGGAGCGACGAGCGGGCCCCGTTCGAGCCGTGCTCGCCTTCATGTCCGAGCGCGACGGGCGCCCGGAGTCAGGGCGGCTGGAGACCGCCCTGCAGCGAGTGATGGCGCTGACCAGTTTCGGCACCGTCGACGCGCTGGCAGGCCCTGACGGCGACCCTGTGGCCGTGGCGGAAGTCGTGCTGGCACAGGTCCGCTGCGTCCTGGGACTTGACGACGTCGCTGATTCGTGTTGAATCCGCATGGAGCGCGATCGGGACAATCGCCGGCGATTTGACCACTCGTTGGCGCCGCAATGGGCCTACTGCCGGCGATAGGCCCTGTCAGGGCTTGACCCTGCAGCGCGGTTGAAGGTCTAGGTTCACTCCATGGCGCTCCGGATCGGCGAGTTGGCGCGGCGCGGCGGCGTCACCCCGGCGGCGCTCCGGTACTACGAGGCGGCCGGTCTCCTCGCCCCTGCCTTCCGCACGGAGGGCGGCTACCGTGCGTACGAGGCGGGCGCTCTGGGCCGGATCGAGTTCATCCAGCAAGCGAAAGAGCTGGGCCTCTCGATCGGCGAGATCCGGCGCTTGCTGTCCGGGTCAGGTGCCGACGCGAAAGAGGATGCCGCGACGCTCGGACGCCTGGTCGCCAGCAAGCTCGCACAGGTCCGGGAGCGCACCGCCGAACTGCGCCGCCGTGAAGCGCGACTTGAGGCCCTGCGTGCTCGATTGGCGAGCGCAGAGCCTGACTGGGGGCGCCTTGGTGACTCGGCGAAATGGCTATGGGTCGACGAGGAGGTACTGACGATGGGCACCGGTGTGAAAGGCTGGATGATGGCGGGTAGCCATCCGGTCGATTACGAGGCCGGAATCGACGCGGACGAGCGCTTCGGAGGACATCCGGTCGCGTACTTTCGCTCATGTCGCACCCCCGCGTCCGGTTTCGGCACGCTCATGCAGACGATCTCACCGGAGGAATTCTCGGGCAAGCGCGTCAAGTTCTCCGGCGCGGTGCGGTCCGAAAGTCTGACCGGCTGGGCAGCCTTGTGGATGAGGGTCGACGGCCCGGTATCCGGTCGACATCTCGCCTTCGACAACATGCAGGACCGTCCCATCAAGGGCACCACCGACTGGACTCGCTACGCCGTCGTGCTCGACGTCGACGAGAGTGCGGCCGCCATCGCCTTTGGAGTCCTGGCCGGGGGTGAGGGCAAGCTGTGGCTCTCCGACTTCGGCTTCGACGTCGTGTCACGTGACGAACCGGTGACCGGTGGACGGACGCGATCCCGCCCGGAGAACCTGGACTTCTCGGCAGCACAGGGCTGAGGGGGAGCCGACCCCGGCTCAGATGTCCGGTGCGAACGTGTAGGGCCGAAACGGCACGTCGGTGCCTACGTCCAGCTGGATCACGGTATGAGCACTCAGGGGTATCGAGCGGGGATCGCCATCGAAGCGCTTCCCGTCGACGTACGCGATCACCTGCCCGCTGTCACCACCGACTCGCGACGTGCTGAGGGGCTGCCCCCAGACGTCGAAGAACTCGCCGAGCGTAAACGTTCGTTGAGCCGGCGCTTCGATGTGGATGATGCCGTCGGTCGCGTGCGTGTGCAACCAGTAGAAGCACGATCCGCCGACGGCGAAGGGCCCCGCCTGGGTCTGCTGAACCTGCTGGTTGGGGATGCCGATCCCGAGCGGCACCTGCTTCTCCTGGGCGTTGACGAAGGTCGCAAGGTGCGCGTGGATGTGGAAGAGCGCCTGCTCGTTGGTCTGGCACTGAATCCCGTCGATGGTCTGTCCAGTGACGCCAGTCGAGCCTGGCCTCGGCGAGGACGTGTTGCCGCCCTGCGAGACCACCACCACGAC
>DATFWQ010000261.1:0-6319 GCA_035259145.1 Candidatus Dormiibacterota bacterium
GTTGCCGTGAGCCTCACGCTGAGTGGCGTGGTGACCTGGTTCCTGGCGCAGCGGCTGGCGGTAACCCAGGCGCAGGAACAGCTGAACAAGAGCGTGCTGCTCTTGAGACCGCGGCTCATGTCGCCGTTGCTCCTGTGTCCGACGCGGACGCCGCCGCCTGCCAGCAAGTGCATCGTCCCGACACAACTGGAGCTGATCGCCACAATCGACACCGGCAAGAGCGAGTACCTCTCAGCGGGGGACCGCCTGATCCTTCTCGACAGGCCGCCTCGCACCCTCTCGGCGGCGAACACCCGGACGCCGCGGGTCCTGTACGACAGCGAAAACCTATTGCCTCCGGGTACCCCGATCCCACTGGGGAAGGAGACCCAGGTGGCCGGGCAGGCGGTGCGTCAGGGCCAGGGGCCCCTGGGCGGGCGCGATTACCTGATCAGCGCCGCCATCCTGCCTGCCTCCACTCCGTACATCTCCTGGATCGTCGTGGCACGCGCCAGGGATGACGTGACCGCCGAAGCCGGCCGTCAGCTAGTGCGGCCACTCCTGCTCTCGGCAGGCGCCGGTCTTCTCCTCGCCGTGCTTGTGACGATGGTGCTCGGGCGAATGTTCTCGAAGCCGCTTCGAGAGCTGCGCGATGCGGCCGAGGACGTAGCCGGCGGCAACTACTCGCGGCGGGTCAAGGCGACGGGTCGTGACGAGGTTGGAGTCGTGGGCCAGGCCTTCAATCGAATGGCGGACGCGGTTGAGCGCGCCCGAGTTCAGCAGCGGGGCTTCCTGGCCAACGTTTCCCACGAGCTGAAGACGCCGTTGACGAGCCTGATCGGCTTCAGCGAGGCGCTGAGGGACGGCAGCCTGCAGTCCGACGATGAGAAGGCGCGGGCGGCAACGATCCTGAACGAAGAGGCACGGCGCGTCCTCCGTATGTCACAGGAGCTTCTGGATCTTGCGCGCGTGGAGTCTGGTCAGCTGGCCCTCGACCTGCACCCGGTCGACCTCGGGGTCCAGCTTCAGCAGGAGATCGAGATCATGCGGCCGCGTGCGGAGAGCCGCGCGTTGGTGCTGGAGCTCGCGCTGCCCACCAGTCTGCCACCGGTGCACGCCGATCCCGACCGGCTCCACCAGATACTCGAGAACCTCCTCGACAACGCGATCAAGTACGCGCCTGAGGGGACGGCCGTATGGATCTCAGCCGAGGCTCGATCCGGCGGGCGGGTGACGACCTCAGTCACGAACCAGGTGGGCGCTCGCGCGCCGGATCCAGAGCGAATCTTCGATCGCTTCTACCGGGCGGACCCATCGCGTTCATCGGCGGGCGGGGTTGGGCTCGGGCTCGCGATCAGTCGCGAGCTGGCGCTGGCGCAGCAGGGCCGGCTGACGGCCGAGCTGGGAGGCGACGGCAGCCTGTGCCTGAAGCTCGACCTACCCGCCGCGCCCAGGCCGCCGGCGCAGCCCGAGGTGCAAAGCCGCTTGCCCGTGCGCCTGTCGCCGAGGCCGGAGCCGCGCTAGGCCAGGGGCTAGCTCCCCAACAGGGCGAACCCTCACGGCGCTCATTTCGGCTTAAGCCGTGGGCCAGTTCCGACTCAAGCTTCTGAGGCAGCCGTCTGTCGCAGGCAGGCGGTGATTTTGGCTCTCAGACTCTGCAAGGCGTGCAGAAGCTCGGGCGGTCGGATCACGATCACCGGCCAGCGCAGGCCCATCAGATAGTGGGCCATCCAGGCCAGGCTGTCGACCTGGCTGCGCAGCAGCACTCCGCCCGGCGTCTCCTCCAGCGTGCCAACGATCGGCGAGATCCACTGCCTGGCCTCTTCCATCGGCGCATGCAGCAGCACCTCCACCGTCCAGTCCGAGTACGCGGTCGCCAGGCTGCGGTAAAGGTGTTCCCTTACGTCGAAGCCATCAGGCGGAGTGAAGGTTTCCTCGGTCAGCACAGCTTCTTCGACCCGGTCGAGGCGAAACACCCGCACGTCGGTCCGAAGGTGACACCAGCCGACGGCGTACCAGCGTCCGCTGCGGTACACGATCCCGTAGGGATCGACGGCACGGCTGGTCTCCCTGCTGCCTGACCTGTAACGGATCTGGAGGCGTCTTCGGCCGCGAGTTGCCAGGCTGAAGCCGATCAGACTGTCTGCGGCCGGTGGTGACACGCTGCCGAAGGGAACGTCGATCGTGAGGGTCTCCTGGACCGCCCGCAGCTCCTGACGGACAGCCTCCGGCAGCACCCGGTCCAGCTTCGCAAGGGCGCCCTCGAAGGCGGCTGCGGCTGCGACCGCACCGAACTGGCGGCCGGTGAGCAGTCCAAGCGTCACCGCCAGGGCCTCATCCTCGGTGAACATGAGGGGCGGCAGCTTGAAGCCACGCCGGAGTCGATATCCGCCGTAGCGACCCCGCTCGCTGGTGATCGGGATGCCCAGGTCCTGGAGCATCGTGACGTAGCGCCGCACAGAGCGCTCATCTACCTCCAGCCGCTCCGCAAGCTCGGAGCCCCCGATCCGCCCGCGGGCCTGGAGCAGTTCCAGGACGGTGAGCAACCTTGTCGTCGGGTTGTACAAATGCGGACTGATCTTAACCGGAATCACTGCTACCTTGGCAGCGTGATGCACGCATTTGTAGACCCCGAGCTGATGCTGGACCTGGTCCGGCTGCGTATGGAAGAGCTCCGCCCGAAAGTGCAGTACGACACCGTCACCTCCGAGCCAAACAGCGAGAGGCTGCAGCGTCGCGATCAGATGTCTGCGGCGCGGGAGGCACGCTCGTCGACCGTGGAATGGGGGCGGAGCGCTCTGCTGCGCCTCAGAGCCCGGCCGTGAAGCCGCCGGCGTCATCAGGTTCCCGGTCCGCCCCTGCTCGAGGACGCGCCGCCACGGCGGGCGCGTCCGGGCGCCCGAGAAAGTGCGATCCCGATCAGCAGGCGGGCGGCGGATCGAGCGGCACGAGGCCGCTCCGAAGGGCGTGCACGGCGGCCTGGGTCCGATCGCTGACCCCAAGTTTGGCCAGCACGTTCGACACGTGGGTCTTGACGGTCTCCTCCCCGAGGCCCAGGTCGGCGGCAATCTCCCGATTGCTGTGGCCGTGCGCGATGCGGGTCAGAACGTCCAGCTCGCGGGCGGTCAGATGCTCGTGCCGGCGGGTTTGCTCGGATGCCTCAGCGAAGCGCGCGTCGAGCAGGCTCAAGCCCTGCGCTGCTGCTCGTACCCCCCGCAGCAGCTCCTCCGGCTCAGCGTCCTTCGCCAGATATGAGAGGGCACCGGCACGCGCGGCGACCAGAACATCCTCGTCCGGGTGCGCGCTCAGGACGATGACACCGGGCGGGGGGACCTGACGCATGATCTGGCGAACCGCCTGGCCGCCGCCACCGCCGGCCATCTGAGGTTCGATGATCACCACGTCAGGTTTCAGCTCGGCTGCGAGGCGTACGGCCTCCTCACCGTCGATCACCTCTCCGACCACGGCGATGTCCGCCTGCTGTTCCAGAAGGTAGCGCACGCCCTCGCGGACCGCAGCCTGGTCGTCGGCGACAAGTACCCGGATCACACCCGGCCACAAGTGTATGGATGACCGTCTGTTACGGATCGGGCCCCATTCCCCAGCAGTCGGTCGACTTGCGGCGCCAGGAGGCTGTTGAAGAAGTGTCGCCGGATCTCGAACGCTTATCCACCCCACGAAGCAGGCTTCGCGGGGACCCCGGATGCGGCCCGTTGCATCCCCACTGCGTGGGGCCCCTTTCCCCGGGCCTTCTGCGCTCCTCGCGTGCGTATTGCACGAATACGCGTGCCCCGGTGTTCCCCACCCCACGAAACCCACGGGTTTCGTGGGGACCCCGAGTCGGCGGCCCGGGCGCATTCGGACCACCTGGCCGCCCGATCTCTCGGCGCCATTCATCAACAGCCTCCTAGTGTCGTGAGTCAGGAATTCGCCGGCATATTGCGGCTCCGACGGTCGATGCCCGCGTCGGGGGGCCCGGCCCTTCGTCGTCACGCATCTTCAAATGCGCTCCTCCTAGTGTCACCCCCTCCTTGGCCTCGGCCGCCGGACCGGCACCCTTCGGGTGCCTGCCACAATCTGCTCGACGAACTTCTGTCTCACGACACTAGAGCTTCAGCCAGTACACGTTCGTGTCGCGCCGCTGGAAGCCGAGCCGCGGGTACAGCCGGTTGGCTGCCTCCCTCCAGGGTGCGGAGGTGAGCTCCAGGCTGTAGGCGCCACGCTCCCTCGCCACCTCGATCGCGGCCTCGACGAGCGCCCCGCCGCAGCCTCGGCGACGCGCGGCCCCGTCGACGACAACGTCGTGCAAGTGGGCAGAGACTCCGCTCAGGCGGCGATAGACCGCCACGACCGCCAGACCTACGATGTCGCCGCCATCGCGAGCGGCAAGCAGCGTAGTGGCCGGATCAGCCAGTACCTCCGCCAACGCCACGGGGCCTGCCGCCCTGGCCCCCGGTCTGAGCTGGGGCATTAGCCGCTCGACCGCTGCCTCGACCTGAGGAGTGACGGCTGTGACCGCCTCTACGTGTAGAGGCCGAGGCACATCATGCCCTTACGGCGGAGCCAGCAGTGTGACCGGGTTCTCGATCAGCCGCTTCACCTCTGCCATGAACTGAGCGGCGGTGGAGCCGTAGAAGACGCGATGGTCGACCGAGAGCGTCATCCGCATCACCTTGCCGATGCCGACCCTGCCCTCCTCCACCACGGGAACCTCCTTGATCGCCCCTACGGCCAGGATGGCCGCCTCTGGTGGGTTCACGATTGCCGCAAATTCGTCGACGCCGTACATGCCCAGGTTCGAGATGCTGAACGTTCCACCGTCCAGGTCGCCGGGCGACGGCTTGCCCGAGCGCGCCCGCTCGATCACCTGGCGTGACTCGATGGAGATCTGAACCAGGTCCTTTCGCTCGACATCATGGACCACGGGTACCAGCAGGCCCATCCCCTGGGTGGGCGGCACCGCCAGCCCGATGTTCACTGATCGCTTACGCTCGAAGTGTCCGTCCACCCATGAGGCGTTGACCTCAGGGAACCGCGTGAGAGCGATGGCGCAGGCGCGGGTGAGAAAGTCGGTCATCGTCACCTGGTCGGCGTTGGGGATCAGGTCCTTGAGCTGCTGTCGCGTCCGGACCGCGTCATCTACGCGGGCCTCGACGGTCACGTAGAAGTGTGGGACCGTCGTCTTGGACTCGACCATGCGACGGGCGATCGTCGCCTGCATCCGGTTTGGCTCTTCCACCTCGACCGCTGGCCCGGCCGGGCGCGGCCGCGGCACGGTTGCCGCTGGCCCGGGCACCAGGCGCCGGCCACGCTCTGCGGCTGCTATGACGTCCTCTTTGACGATCCGGCCCTCGGGGCCGCTGCCCTCAACCGTCAACAGGTCGACACCCATCTCATCGGCCAGGCGGCGGGCGAGGGGGGAGGCCTTGACACGGCCGGAGCCATCCTCGGAGGGCGGGCGCTGGACGTGCTCGTGCGGTGGGCGGGACGCCGGCGCCGCCACCGCTTCAGGCTGTGGCTCCGGCTGGGTCGTCACCGGTGCTTGAGGCGTTGGGGGCGCAGCCGGCGCGGCCGGCTGCGCAGGCACGGTGGGCGCGGGTGCCTCACCCCCGATGCGGCCGATCAGCTGGCCGACCGGCACGGCCTGGCCGCTGCCGACAACCACGTGGAGCACGCCGTCGGCCTCAGCCTCGATGTCAAAGCTGGCCTTGTCCGACTCGATCTCCGCCAGCACGTCCCCCTTGTGGACCTCCTCGCCATCGCGCTTCTTCCACTCCAGGACGGTGCCCTCTTCCATCGTGTCGGAGAGCTTGGGCATGTTGACGTCAGGCATCCGTAGTTCTCCAGATCACACTGCGGCGGCAGTGCGCTTACCGACGACTCGAAGCGCCTCGCGGACGATGTCGTCGACGGCGGGAATGGCTGCCCGCTCGAGCTCTTTGTTGTACGGCATCGGAACTTCGGCTCCCCCCAGCCGGCGAATCGGACCGTCGAGGTCGTCGAAGGCACGATCCTGGAGGCCGGCCGCGATCTCGGCTCCCACTCCGTAAGTGGGCCAGCCCTCCTCCACCACCAGGCACCGATTGGTGCGCCTCACCGAGTTGAGCAGGGTCTCCCAGTCAATCGGGCGCAGCGACCGAAGGTCGATCACCTCGGCGTCCACGTCCTCGTCTTCGAGACGCTGCGCCGCAATGCCGGCCAGCACGGCCTGACGGGAGACCCCGACGATGGTGAGGTCGCTGCCTGGGCGCCGGACGGCGGCACTCCCCATGGGCGTGGTGTATTCCCCCTCTGGGACCTCTCCGCGCAGGTTGTACAGGCTCATGCTCTCCAGGAACAT
>DATFWQ010000262.1:0-7133 GCA_035259145.1 Candidatus Dormiibacterota bacterium
GAGCACCACCCCGGCCGCCTCGTGACGATCGAGTCGCGTGAGGGCTCGTCCTTTCCGATCAAGGTGACGCGCATCGTCGATACTCGCGCCGACGGCGGCAGCCATGTGACGGAGGAAGTGGAGGGGGACCCCAGCGGCTTCTACGCGATCGCCACGCCGCTGCTCAGGGCGATGGTTGTTCGCAACATCCGGCGCGACTACAGGAACCTGAAGCGCGTCCTCGAGTCAGCCGCTCAGTAGATTGGCGTCTCCGCCGAGACCGCCTCCAGCCACGTCCGGCAGCTGGTCAGGAAGCGGGCGGCCTTCAGACCGTCCAGAACGCGGTGGTCGAAGCTGAAGCACAGGTACATCATCGGCTTGATCGCGATCATGCCGCTGACAGCCACAGGCCGCTGCACGATTGCCTCCATCGTCAGGATGCCTGCCTGACCGGGGTTGATCACCGAGTAGCTGAACAGGGTGCCGAAGGTGCCCGAGTTGTTCACCGTGAACGTGCCGCCCTGGAGCTCGTCCGCTTTGAGCTGGCGGTTCCGGGCACGGGTGGCAAGGTCGTGGACCGCGCGGGCCAGCCCGGCCAGCGATAGGCCGTCGGCGCTGCGGATTACAGGCACCAGCAGAGTGTCTTCGAAGCCGACCGAGACGCCGAGGTGGACGCTTCCGTGGATGACGATCTCGTTCTCGGTGAAGGTGGCGTTCACCTCGGGGTATTCGCGCAGCGACGCGATGGCAGCGGCGATCACGTACGGGAGGTACGTCAGCGAGAAGCCTTCGCGCTGCTGGAAAGCGGGCTTGTTGGCGTTCCGGTTGGCCACCACCCCGCTCATGTCCACCTCCTGGGTCTGCCAGGCGTGGGGAATGGTGGTCTTGGAGCGTGTCACGTTCTCCGCGATCAGCTTGCGCATGCGGCTGAGCGGAACGGCCTGATCCTCCGCAGGGGTGGGCACGGGAGCCGGAGGTCTGGCAGGCGGCGGGGTGGGTGCTGGAGCCGGAGGTCTGGCGGGCGGCGGGGGCGACGGGCGTGCGGCGGGCGCCGGTGCCGGCGGTCTGGCCGGAGGCCCGGCGGGGGCTGCCGCTGCGGCCCCGCCGCGCTGGGCTTCTACAAACTGGCGTACGTCGCGCTTTGTGACGCGGCCGCCGAGGCCGGTCCCCTCCACCTGCGCGAGGTCGACCCCGTGCTCTTCCGCCATCAGCAGCACTCCCGGCGAGTACCGGTGCTCGCCCCCGTCCTTCGACACGACCGGAGCCGCGGCGGCCGGGGTGGGGGGTGCGGCCGCGGCGGGCTGCACCGGCCGGGCGTCTTCGGCCCGAAGCTCGACGGTGGCCGGCGCCTCGGCGTCGCCCTGGAGTTCCACCACCGCGATCTCGGCGCCGGCGGCGACCGTCTCACCCTCCCTGGCCAGGATCTCCCTGAGGATCCCGGTCACCGGGGCAGGAACCTCGGCATTCACCTTGTCGGTGTCCACTTCGAGCATCGGCTCGAACTCGACCACCCGGTCGCCCGGCTTGACCAGCCAGCGTGAAATCGTGCCCTCGTGAACCGACTCCCCCAGCTGCGGCATCGTCACGCGGGTGCTGGCCATCAGAACGCCGACAGCTCCCGGAGCGCCTGCGTGATCTTCTCCGGGTTGGGCATGAAGAAGTCCTCCATGGGCTGGGCGTACGGCATCGCGGGCACGTCCAGACCGCCCAGCCTCTTGACCGGTGCGTCCAGCCAGCGCCAGGCCTCGTCGGCGATGATCGCCGCCACCTCGGAGCCGACCGAGATGCTGTAGTTGTCCTCGTACAGCACCAGGCACTTGCCGGTCTTCCTGGCGGAGGCCACGATCGACTCCCTGTCGAGGGGGTAGACGGTGCGCAGGTCGACCACCTCGACGGTCCAGCCTTCCTGCTCCATGTTCTTCGCCGCTTCCAGCGCATAGTGAACCATCAAGCCGTAGCAGAAGACCGATATGTCCTCCCCCGGCCGGGCGACCCTGGCCTGCTGAAGCGGGATCAGGTAGTCACCCTTCGGCACCGGCTCCTTGAACATGCGGTACAGGCGCTTGTGCTCGAGGAAGAGCACCGGGTCCGGGTCGCGCATGGCCGCGACCAGCAGTCCTTTGGCCTCGTACGGCGTCGAGGGGATGACGATCTTCAAGCCGGGCGTCGCAAAGCGCGCCTCGATCGACTGTGAGTGGTAGAGCGCTCCGTGAGAGTGGCCGCCCATGGGCGCCCGGACCACCAGGGGTGCGCCCCAGTCGCCGTCGGTGCGATAGCGGAACTTTGCGATCTCGTTGGTGATCTGGTTGAAAGCCATGTGGGCGAAGTCGGTGAACTGGATCTCGGCCACTGGCCGTTTGCCTGCCAGCGCCAGTCCCAGCGCTATCCCTGCAATGGAGGACTCGGCGATCGGCGTGTCGATCACCCGCTCCTCGCCAAAGCGTGCGTACAGCCCGTCGGTCACGAGGAACACGCCACCTTTCGGGCCGACGTCTTCGCCAAGCACCATCACGCGCTGGTCGCGCTGCATCTCGCGCGTCAGCGCGTCCCGGATCGCCTGGACCATGTTCATGTCCTCGGTCTCACCGCCCGGGTCTGGGTCGATGGCGGCCGGCACGTCGGTGGAGTAGACGTTGGTCAGCGCGTCTTCAGGTCTGGCGTCAGGTGAGTTGAGACCCTGACGGGTGGCACCGGTGACCTCCTCTTTGACGCGCTCCTCATACTCCGAGATCGTTGCCTGGTCGATGATCGCCTCCTCCAGGAGACGCTTCTTGAAGCGCTCGAGGCAGTCGTTGGCAGCCAGCTGGTCGAGCTCCTCCTGGCTGCGATACCGGCGCTGGTCGTCTTCCGAGGAATGGGCGCCGAGGCGATCTACGAGGCACTCGATCAGGGTGGGCCCTTCCCCCGCCCTGGCCCGAGCCACCGCCTGCTTGGCGACGTGGTAGCAGGACACCGGGTCTCGGCCGTCCAGCGTCACGCCGGGGAAGCCGTAGCCGGCCGCGCGCTGAGCGGCGTGCCTGACCGCGTACTCCTTGTGGAAGGGCACCGATATGGCGAAGCCGTTGTTCTGGCAGACGAAGATCTCCGGCAGCTTGTAGATGGCCGCGAAGTTGAAGGCCTCGTGGGTGTCGCCTTCGGCGCCGGCGCCCTCGCCGTAGCAGGTCATCACGACCTTGTCGGTGCCGTCCATCTTCAGAGCGTAGGCCACTCCCGCGCCGTGCACCATCTGCGTGGCCACAGGTGAGCCGCCGGAGATGATGTTCAGACTGGTGTCTGAGAAGTGGCCGGGGGTCTGCTTGCCCCCAGATGCCGGATCGTCGGGCTTGGCAAGCACCGAAAGCATCAGGTCGAGCGGGGTCACGCCCATGCGGAAGCACAGAACCACGTCGCGGTAGTACGGCGAGATCCAGTCGTACTTCGGCTTGAGCGGCCACGACACTCCGATCTGGGCCGCTTCGTGCCCGGCGCCAGAGATGATGAACGGGGCTCGCCCCTGGCGATTCAGCACCTGGAAGCGATAGTCGATCTGACGGCCCAGAAGCATCAGGTGAAACCACTCCAGGAGCGTCTTCTCGTCGAGATCGGTGTCGCGCCAGTCGACCGGCTCCTGGAAGCGCCACTCCGGCGCGAACGTGTCCTTCTGGACTCGTCCCTCCCTCCTCGAGGGCGAGGGCCGAGGTGGTGGCGATTTCGTTTCTGCCATCTGGACTAGATGTTCAGGGCCACGCCGTCGACAGCCAGGGCGGCTTCGCCAACCGCTTCGCTCATGGTTGGGTGGGGGTGAATGTTGCGACCGATCTCCCACGGGTCGCCCTGGAAGAGCCGGGCCAGTGCCGGCTCGGCGATCAGCTCGGTCGCTTGCGCGCCCACGACGTGGGCGCCGAGGACCTGGCCCGTCCGGGCGTCGGCAACCAGCTTGGCGAAGCCCTGCGTCTCCCCATGAATGACAGCCCGGCTGTTGGCCAGGAACGGGAACTTGCCGACTTTGACCTCGTAGCCGCGCTCCCGAGCCTCCGCCTCCGTCAGCCCGACCGAGGCGATCTCGGGCGTGGAGTAGGTACAGCGGGTGACCAGCTCCTGCTCCATGGGTTGCAGCCGCTTCCCGGCGATGTCCTCCGCCGCGACGACGCCCTCGTGAGCCGCGGCGTGCGCGAGCAGGTAGCCGCCGACGATGTCGCCGATCGCCCAGACACCTGGCGCCGACGTACGCATCCACTGATCGACCTTCACGAAGCCGCGCTGATCAACCTCGACGCCTGCAGCCTCCAGGCCGACGCCCTGGCTGTTCGGACCCCTGCCGACAGCGACCAGGAGCTGGTCGGCACTGACGTTTCCGTCCTCCAGCTGGACGGTCACCTCGCCGTGACCGCGTCGCACCCCTTTCACCTTTGCCTTCAGGCGGACGTCGATGCCAGCCCTCTGGAAGGCCTGGAGGAGCACGCGTGAGACCTCCTCGTCCTCCAGCGGGACCAGCCTGTCCAGCGCCTCGATCAGCGTGACCGAAGCGCCCATCTGGCGGTAGAAGGTCGCGAACTCTACGCCGACGGCGCCGGCGCCGATGATCGCGATCGACGCGGGCAGCGTCCTGGCGAGGGTGGCGTGGTCGGAGTTGAACACACGCTCGCCATCGAACTCGACGCCGGGCAACGACTTCGGCGACGAACCTGTGGCCACGATGATCGCCTCTGCCTGGATCATCCGGCCATCTACGCGAATGCGGCCCTCCCCCTCCATAACGCCGCAGCCCTGGACGACCTCGATCCGGTTCTTCCGCATGAGACCCTGGACGCCCTTCCAGAGCTGGTTGACGACTCCGTCGCGCCTGGTCGCGATGCGCTCGAAGTCGAATGCAATCTCCGGGACGACGATGCCGAACTCCTGACTTCGGTCATGGAGTTTGTGGTACAGCCCCGACGACTCGAGCAGCGCCTTCGTGGGGATGCAGCCGACGTGAAGGCACGCGCCTCCGAGCTTGGCGACTTCGATGATGGCCGTTCGCTTGCCGAGCTGGGCCGCGCGGATGGCCGCGGTGTACCCGCCGGTACCGCTGCCGAGGACCGCGACCTCAAACTGATCGTCCGGCACGAATCTCAGTGTAGGGACCGCGTGAGGACCAGGATCACCGGCATCAGGCGATGACGACGGCGCGCTTGCTCGGGTCGGGGCCGGTCCACTGCGAGGCTGGCCGGATGATGCGGCCGTCCTTGGCCATGTACTCCAGGACGTGCGCAGTCCAGCCGGCCATCCGGGAGGTGGCGAACACGCACGCGAAGAACTCGGTGGGGAACCCGGCTGCGGCCAGGATGCCCGCCGAGTAGTAGTCGACGTTTGTCGCGTTCGGGCGCTCGGGGTGGCGCGCCACCAGCTCGCGGAGGGCGACCTCCTCTACCTTCACGGCGACCTCGTAGAAGTCCGGGTTCGCCTCTTTGCAGAGGTCCCGCAGGATCCTCGCCCGGGGGTCGTAGGTTCGGTAGACGCGGTGCCCAAACCCCATCAGGCGTTCTTTGTGATCGAGCGCGTTGATGACGAACCGCTCGGCCCTGTCAGGGCCGCCGACCCGCTCCAGCATGTTCATCGCCGCCGTGGCTGCCCCTCCGTGGGCCGGCCCCTTCAGAGCCGCGATGGCCGCCACGACAGCCGACCACAGGTCGGTGCCCGTCGAAGCGACCACGCGCGCGGTGAACGTCGACGCGTTGAGCCCGTGATCCGCGAGCAGGACCAGGTAGGTCTGCAGGTATCGGACCCGGTCGGCGTCGGGCTCGCGGCCGTCCAGCATGTAAAGAAAATTGGCGGCGTGGCCAAGCTCGGGGCGGGGCTCCAGCGGCTGATCGCCTCGCTGGTGCCGATAGAAAGCGGCCACCGCGGTCGGGGTGACGGCGGTGGCCGCGATCGCTCCTTGCAGGTCAGGCTTGGGGCAGTCAGGGCCCGCGCCCTGAGCGGACACCAGTGTGCGCAACGCGTCCATCGGGTCGGCGTCGCGAGGCAGTCCGGACAGCGCCTGACGCGCGGCGTGGTTGAGTGCGCAGGCCGCCCCCAGCCGTTGCTTGAGTTCGGCGAGCTGGACCTGATCGGGCAGCCGGCCGTGCCAGAGGAGGTAGGCGACCTCCTCGAAGGAGCGCTCAGCCACCTCCTGAATCAGGTAGCCGCCGCGATAGATAAGACGTCCGTTCTGACCGTCTACTTCACTGATCTCGGTTTGAGCGGCGACGACACCTTCGAGCCCAGGACTGTAGGGGACGGTCATCGGTACCTAAGTGTACGAAGTCCCGAAGTCCAGGAAGCGCGGCTTGCCGGCGACACTTCTTCAACAGCCCCCTCGAGCTCGTCAAGGCTGATCCGGGCGAGCGTGCTCGTGCGCCTCGACGCCCGGGTCCATGTGGATGTCAACCCGTGCGCTCGGCACCACGTGCCCCACCTCGTGCTCGACCCGCTGTGCCACCGCGTGTGCGTCCGCGAGCGATGCCCTCGCGTCGCAATCCAGGTGCATGACGGCGACCAGCTCTCGACCCACCCACCTTGCCCGGACGTCGTGCACGCCGAGCACCCCGTCCACCCTCACAGCCGCCTCGGTGAGCTCATCGATGATGTGAGGGTCGACCGCGTCCATCATGCGGAGGAAGAGCTGGCGGAGCGTCCCTCCAAGGATGAAGAGGATTGCACCTGTGATCACCAGCCCCGCTATCGGGTCGGCCAGGCGCAGCCCCATCCCGGCCAGACCGATGCCCGCGAACGCACCGGCTGAGACCAGCGCGTCGATCCGCGAGTGAACGCCGTCGGTGGTCAGCGCGGTGGAGCCGATCGAGCGACCGACCCGGATCTTGTACTGAGACACGCCCAGATTGGCCACCAGACCGAGTGCGGCCGCCAGCAGGCTGAGCGGGATGTTGCCGTACGACTCAGGCACGAGCAGCCTGCGGATCGACTCGAATGCAGCCAGCGCCGCCGTGACCACGATCACCACGACGATCAGCAGTGTCGCGACGTCCTCGATTCGGCCAAAACCGGAGGGGAAGCGGCGAGTTGCCGGCCGCCGGGCCAGGGCGAACGCGAACAGCAGCACAAAGGTGGTGAGGACGTCGCCGGCGTTGTGGAGGCCGTCGGCCAGCACGCCCGCCGACCGGCCCGCGACGGCGGCGCCGAGCTCGACGGCCGAG
>DATFWQ010000263.1:0-4710 GCA_035259145.1 Candidatus Dormiibacterota bacterium
CCGTACGCTGGTCTACCGCGCGCGCCAGCTAGGCGCGGAGGTCCCAGTGCTGGAGTCGGTGCTGCCGAGCAACCGCGCGCATGTGGACGCGGTGCTGCGGCGGGTCCAGGAGATCCCCGCGAAGCGGATCGCCCTGCTCGGGGTGGCTTTCAAGCCGGGCACAGACGACCTGCGCGAGAGCCCGATGCTAGAGCTGGCCGAGCGGCTGATCGGGAAGGGCTACGAAATCGCCATCCACGACGAATACGTCAACCTCGACCGGCTCATCGGAGCCAACCGTGAGTACCTGGAGAAGGCGCTCCCGCATATCGCGTCGCTCCTCAGCCATGACCTTGACCTGACGCTCAAGGGTGCTGACCTGGTCATCGTCGCGCAGGCGAACCCGGCTTACTCGCGCGTCTGCGAGCTAGTCCCAGACCGTCCCGTCCTCGACCTGTCGGGTGCCGCCCGCCCGGCCATCGCCGTTGACAACTACCGGGGGCTTTCCTGGTGACCAGGCAGCCCGGGCAGGCGGGGGACCGGCGGGAACATCGAAGTGGGTTCGGCCGGGGGTGGTGAGCGTCAACCCGCCGACGGTGCTGGACCGTCCGGGTGACACCCCGGGCGCCGCCTTTGGACGTGGCGCGGCAGCATAGGCACCGTTCCTGGTGATCTCCCTGGGCACGCCCTTGTCCGGCTACCGCTGCCCCGCGCCGGTGCCACGGGTAAAACTGATCTGCTTCACCCCCAAGCCGGCCCGCCCCCGGCGCTTCGTCGCGGGCCCGCGTGAACCACTGGCCGTGGCTAGGCGTCTCTCTCTTGTAGGCGTACATGACTGATTTGCGATCTGCGGGCCTTGCTGCAAGCGCTCGCAACAGTCGGTGCATGCGAGGGGACCTGCATGAAGGGGGAAGTTGGCGTGACTGGCCAACAACGTACTGTCGGTTGCGGCCTTACGGCGCTGCAATCCGCCGGGCACCGGGGCATCCGCTGGGGCAGCCACGGGCGCCAGGCGGGGACTGCGTCCGAACCCGGCCACACCCTCGCGGCAGTGCCAGAGCAAGACGGCGGGGCCCTGGACATCGCGCAGCTGGTGCGGCGCGCCGCCGAGGGAGACCGGTGGGCGTGGGAGCGCCTGGTCGACCAATACGCCCGGCTTATCTGGGCCATGACCCGCGACTTCAAGCTGGTGGAGAGCGACGCCGCCGACGTATTCCAGGCGACGTGGCTGCGCCTGCTCGAACACATCGACCGGCTCGAGCACCCGGCTCGCGTGGGCTCCTGGCTTGCGGCCACCGCGCGGCACGAATGCCTGCGCAGTGTGGCGGCGCGTAAGAAGGTCATGCTGGTCCACGACGACGTCACGCTCAAGGACGGTGTCGCCCACGAACCGGAGATCGACGAGCGGCTTCTCAGCGAGGAACGCGCTCAGGCCGTCCGGGACGCCCTCTCCCGCCTGCCGTGGCGCTGGCGGCGGCTGGTCGAGATGCTCATGGCGGATCCGCCGGTGCCCTACACCGTGATATCCGACCAGCTAGGGCTCCCGGTCGGCAGCATCGGCCCCACACGCGGGCGATGCCTGGAGCGGCTGCGCGTGTTGCTGCAGGCATCCTGAGCTGCGAGTTCTTAGCGCGCCTGGGTCGGTGATCAGTGAACCGCGCAATCGTGACCGCAGCGTACGTAACCCGCTGCTCACCCGCCGCTCCGTTGCGGCAGCCAGTGCAGTCATCGATACTCTAGGGGTCCAACGTGTCACGCGAGCTGGGCGGTGACATCCTGGGTCGACGAGGCATCGACTAGGCAAGGAGGTGGCAGCGTTCCCGGGTCGTCAGGGGTTGCCCGAGGCGAGGGAAGACCTCGTAACTGGTAATCACTGCAGTTCTGAGCGGGGGAGAGTGTGATAGCTGTCGCGGCTGGTGCGTGCGCATCTGTTCAGGCTGGGTCGCTGCGAGCTATTACCCTCCCGCCTGAGGCAGCTGGCTCCGTATGACCGCCACCGCTGATCCGCCACCTAGCAGGGTTTCCGATTCCGAACCCGCCGGGAGCGATTCACGGTCGCTTTCTGCGAGCGTACGGAGGGGAGCTCTCTGGGTAGTCGCAAGCAACCTGCTGCTGCGCCTGGCCAATGTCGCACTCACGGCCATCGTCGCGCACATTCTGTCGCCGCACGACTTTGGTGTTTTCGCGGTCGCGCTGACCGCCTACATCATCGTGTCCAGCATTGGCGAGCTCGGGGTCGCGTCCTGCCTGTTCCGGGCCGATCTGGATATAGACAAACTCGCGCCTACCGTCGCCACGATCGCGCTCGTCTCCAGCGCGATACTCGCTTTCGCGATGGCCGCCTTCGCCGGTCCCATCGCGGTCGCGCTCGGGTCGGCAGAGGCCGTCGGCCCGATCAGGGTCATGTCCCTGTCCGTCCTGCTCATTGGCGTACTCGCGGTACCGAACGCCCAGATGATCAGGGACTTCAAACAGGACAAGATCTTCCTGGCTAATGCCATCGCCTTCGTGCCTTCTACCGTGCTGCTCATCCTCCTGGCGAAAAACGGCAGCGGCGCCATGGCCTTCGCGTGGTCCCGGGTGGCCACCCAGGCTGCCATGGCGTGCGTGCTGATCGCCGCGGTGCCGCGGCACTACCGGCCCGGCATCACTCGTAGCGCCCTATCCGTGACCCTCAGGTTCGGAATACCGCTGGCCGGCGCCAACCTAGTCAACTACGTTCTCCTGAACGTCGATTACGCATTTGTCGGCCACCTCCTTGGCGCCGCCGAACTTGGCGTGTACATGCTGGCTTTCACCCTGGCATCCGCGCCATACAGCCTGCTGGGCGCGGTGATCAACAATGTATCGATGCCTGCGTTCTCGCGCGTTAAGCACGATCCTGCTCTCCTGCAGAGCGCGATGGCCGCCGGGCTGCGCGGAGTCTGTTTGATAGCACTGCCGATGTGCGCCATGACGACGGCGCTGGCCCGGCCGCTCGTGCTGGCGTTCTACGGCGAAAAATGGGTGGCATCGGCCAACGTGCTCGTTATTCTCTCGCTTTACGGGGCAGTTTTCATCGCCTGCCTGCTGTTCGCTAACATGCTCACTGCCCTCGGCCAGACCAAAGTCCTCCTCATACTTCAGCTGATCTGGATTAGCGCCCTGGTACCCGCGATGGTGCTGGGCGTGCGCGAGGACGGCATCGTAGGCGCGGCATACGCTCACGTAGCGGTCATTGCCCCGATCGTCTTGCCGAGCTACCTGCTCGCCCTCAAGCGCCTCACGGGCGTTCGCCTCACGGCGCTGGGACGGGCCGCCCTTCCCCCCGTGCTGGCCTCGGCGGCGGCAGCGCTCGCGGCTCACGGCGTGGCCTCCCAGCTCAACAGCCCGCTAGCCCAGCTCATCGCCGGGCTCGCGGTCGGCGGGCTGGTCTACCTGGTTTGCGCCGGGCAGCAAGCCGCAGTCTTGTTCGGGCGCGGGCGGTCGGCCGAGCGTGTCCTGAACCTCTACGGCGCCGCGGGTCGGCTGGTGGGCCTGCCGCGCGGCGGGGAGGCACGGCACTCCGCCGGGCGCCGCACGGGACGTGCCGCAGAGGCGCTCACCGAGACCGACCCGCAGGACCAGCCCATCCTGGCGGGGCAGGTGGGACTGCTGGGCGCCAATGGCCTCGAGGACCTAGCGTCCCGCGCCAACCTGGCGTCTGCCTACCGCGAAGTAGGCTGGCTGGCGGTAGCGGTGGCTATGCACGAACGTACCCTCGCCAACCGGGAGCGGCGGCTCGGTCCGTACCACCCCCATACGATGGCGTGCCGTGCCAACCTCGCCTATGCCTACCGCCGGGGAGGCTGGCTGGCGAAGGCGATCCCCCTCTACGAACGAATCTTCGCCGACTGGACCCGCCTGCTCGGCCCGGACCATCCGAGGACCTTGCGCTCAAGCAACTATCTCGCCAGCGCCTACCGCGAGGCGGGACGGTTGGCGGAGGCGATCCCCCTGTATGAGCAGACGCTCGCCGACCGGCGGCGCCTGCTGGGCGCCGGCCACCCCAGCACCCTGCGCTCCACCAGCTACCTTGCCGGGGCCTACCGCGAGGCGGGGCGGCTGGCAGACGCGATCCCGCTCTATGAACACGTGTATGCCGGCTGGCACACGCTGCTGGGCCCCGACGACCCTAGCACCCTGCGCTCCAGCAACTATCTCGCCAGGGCTTACCGTGAAGCGGGACGGCTGGCGGAAGCGATCCCCCTGTCCGAACAGACCCTCGCAGGCTGTGCCCAGGTCCTGGGCCACGATCACCCGCTGACCCGTAATGCGCGCCGCAACCTCAACGCGGCCCACGAGCTGGCCGCCAGCCAAAACCGTCACCCTGGCCCCTCCAGCCAACCCGGACACGAGCGCCATCGGCGTAACGCCGAGACGGCCAACACCCGCCGGTAGACGGCCCAGCCGTCACCGTCCCCGGGGCCGCGTTGTCCAGGGCGAGATACCCGCGGCGGCGGCATGGTTATCGTAATCATCTTGTTATCTACGTCCTGCCACCCAACGCGGCCCGGTGGCGCGTCTCCATTGCGTAAAGAGAAATAGGGCGACATCCGCCGGGGGGCCCCCAACATGTCACTTACTGGGCACGTGCGTCAGTGGAACTCGGGGCGACGCTCAGTTATCGGCCTTATACTCGTTGTGCTTCTGGGTTTGCTTTTCTTCGTTGACGCGCGGCCGGCGGCTGCGGCGGGGCCGTGTGGCCCGCCG
>DATFWQ010000264.1:0-2782 GCA_035259145.1 Candidatus Dormiibacterota bacterium
GCGTGCCGAAGCCCGAAAGTGTAAGCAAGGCCGCCCAGGCCGATGAAGGCGGGGTGGCCGATGCCATATGTGAGGAGGGCTCCCCAGCCGATCACGTGAAGGAGGAGGACTGCGCCGTAGAACCCACACAGGCGGCGACGCTCGCCCGCGTCGAAGGCCAGCCGTACGGTCTCGATGAGCGAAGCCACGCCTAAACCATAACTCCTTATCGAGACGAAGTCGCGATATGGTGGCGATCGTCAGTTGGTTGAACAGCGGCAGCTTGCGAC
This sequence comes from Candidatus Dormiibacterota bacterium, assembly GCA_035259145.1. Lineage (GTDB taxonomy): Bacteria > Chloroflexota > Dormibacteria > Dormibacterales > Dormibacteraceae > CF-161. The sequence goes on from DATFWQ010000264.1 coordinate 270, forward strand.
TGACTCGCAGGAGCTGGAGCATGACCGCGCGTTACCCCCACCGGTATGATCGCGGTGATCACGCGACCTCGGCGGGTCGCCTTGATGGCGCTGCCGCTCCTCATATTGGCCGCCAGCCAGGCAGGGCACCTGCTGGCGTGGCGGCTCCGTCGAGGCCCTCAGGCGCTGCCCGCGGCGGGCTCTTGAGTCCACGGCTACGTTCCCAACCTGACAGGGGTGACCTTCGGCACAGCCGGCGCAGCCGTCCTTGCGGCGCTCTACGTGATTGGCGCAGCCAGGGCTGCACCGCTGGGAAGAGCCATGCTCCGGGCAGCGCCCGCATCGCAGCTGCGCCGGGATACCCGTGCTGGACGCGGCCGCATTCCTCTTCCTGCTCCAGTTCGCCGTCTACGTGGCCTAGGAAACGGTGGAGGCAGCATCGGCGCGTTTTCCGAGCGAGGACCGCCCGTAAAAGTGCGTGCGAGCCCGCGCGGGGGCTGAGCGCTGTCTTAACGGCCGGGGTTGACTGGCGGCCGCCAGGCCCGCATTCTCTTCGGGCGAGCAACTTCACCCCCTGGGTGGGGGGTCTTGGTGGAGGGCAGTAGGTGTCAGGGTGGTGTCAGGCGCATTCTGTGGAATTCTTCGCGGTCCCGGGGGCGACCCGGGGCGTGTCCAGGTCGGTAACGAGGAGCTGCTTTCTGTGAACCCCGCCTTTTTCCTGCACGCGTTCGGCGCTCGCTACGATCTGCCGATCTCCGTGGCCCTCTACCTCTTTGCGGCAGCCAGCGTCGTGGTCGTGTCCTTCGTCATGGTCGCGATCTTCGCCGGCGAACGCGTGGGCGAGCGCGCCGTCCGCTATCCGCGCCTTCCGGCGCCCCTGCTGCTGGCTGTCGGCCGGACAGCCGTCTTCCGTGCCATCAGTGGCACCGTCGGCGTTCTCGGGCTGCTGGCGATCATCGTGACTGGCTTCTTCGGTGACCAGAACCCCGCCCGCAACCCGGCTGAGTATTTGACCTGGATCTACTTCTGGGCGGGCCTGGTCATCCTGTCCGGCCTGGTCGGCAACCTCTGGACCCTCATCAACCCATGGTCTGCGATCTACGACCTGGTCACGTGGGGACGCCGCCCCATGCCTCCACTCCGGCTCCCTGACTGGGTCGGCGTCTGGCCTGCAGCGGTCGTCTACCTCCTCTTCGCGCTGTTCGAGCTTGCCTCCGGCGTCGCCAACCGGCCCTGGCTGGTAGCCACCCTGGCGGTCATCTATACGGTTATGACGCTGGCCGGCATGGCCCTCTTCGGGCGCGACCGGTGGCTCCAGAGCTGTGAAGGCTTCACGGTGCTCTTCAGCATCGTGGGCCGCTTTGGGCCGGTCGAGACGCAGAGGGACGAGAGTGGTCGATTACAGGCGGTGTGGGTCCGGCCCTGGGGCACCGGCCTGCTCCAACGCCAGCGGGGTGGCTGGGACTGGGTCGTGTTCGTGATCCTGATGTTGAGCTCGCTCGCTTTCGACGGAATCATCGCGACCGGAGCCTGGATGACCTTTGCCGACGCCCTGGCGCCCTGGGTCCAATCGATCGGCGCCGTCGGGACGGCCCTCGTCAGAGCGTTCGGACTGCTGCTGCTCGCTACGGCCTTCCTCCTCATCTTTACCGCCTTTGTCCGCATGATGCTCTTCTTCGGTGGAGGTCGCGTCGATGAGGTGGCCACGGTTACCGCCTTCGCCCTGACACTGGTTCCGATCGCTCTCGTCTACAACGCCGCTCACAACTACGGCTACTTGACGGTCCAGTCGCAGATGCTCATCCCGCTGCTGGCCGACCCGCTCGGGAAAGGCTGGAACCTCCTGCCGACGCAGGGCTATCAGCCCAGCTTTGCGCTTACCGGCGCCGCGACCGTGTGGTACATGCAGATCATCCTGATCGTGCTGGGCCACGTCATCGCCGTCTACCTCGCACACCTGCGCGCGGGGGAGCGCTTCAGGTCTTCCCAGCGAGTGCTGCTGAGCCAGTACCCGATGCTCGTGCTCATGGTCCTGTACACGATGACAAGTCTGTGGATCCTCGCTCAGCCAATTACCCGAGGGGGTTGAGCGGTGTTGATCGGGGCCATTCGCCGGCGACCGCACCCATTGGCGACGGTTCAAACGTGGCGTCGCCGGCGCATGCACCGAAAGGTCCGCGGAGCGACGCATGAGCGGGCCACCTGCGGCCCAGATCGCGGCCCCGATCTCTCAGCGCCATTCCTCACCAGCCTCCTCGACACTGTGCGGCGTAGCGGGTGCAGGCCCGATACCTCGGACTATGAATAGTTGCTTTGTCTAACAAATGCAGAAAACCCAAGCTCAAAGGCCGCAACCCGGGCGCAATTGAATGGGCATTAGGACTTGCATTCGTAGGGGGGATGTCGCAAAATACAAGCGTCCGGTCGATGACCGGCAGGCCCGGGGATCCTTGCTTAAGAGAGGATGAGAGGGACTTGGGGGCGACTCCAAGGACGGGTTCCCGGGCCCCCTAAATAGACCTCACCCCCGCAGC
>DATFWQ010000265.1:0-9935 GCA_035259145.1 Candidatus Dormiibacterota bacterium
GCGGTCGCCGGCGGCGGCGACCAGCGAGGCCCACGAGAGCGAGCGCTCAGGGACCCCGGCCACGCCGACCGTCCCGGCCCCGAAGACGATGTCCTCGGGGCTGGCCTCCAGCAGGTGCGAAGCCAGGTCGCGCGCCTTGTGACGCACCTCCCGCGCGGCCTGGTGCACCGCCGAGCCGCCGTGCTGCATCGAGCGCGAGCCCACCGTGCCCGTGCCTCGCAGGACGGCGTCGGTGTCGGAATGGATAACGCGCACCGAGTCGAGCGGCAGGCCGAGCTGCTCGGCCGCGATCTGGGCCAGCGAGGTCTCATGACCCTGTCCGAACGAGGTGGTGCCGCAGCGCACCGTCGCAGTCCCGTCCGTTTCGATTCGCACCGCTCCCCACTCCGGGCCGATCCCAACTGCCGTCACCTCGACGTAGATCGAGAGCCCGATCCCGAGCTGCAGACGGTCGCCGCGCTTGCGCCGGCGCGCCTGCTCGGCGCGCAGCTCCGAGTAGGCGCAGATCTCGAGAAGCTTGTCGAGCGCCCGCTGGTACTCGCCTGAGTCGTACGTCGCGCCGCCTGCCGTCGTGTGCGGGAAGCGATCGGGCGCGATCAGGTTGCGGCGCCTCAGCTCGGCCGGGTCCATGCGCAGCTCCATAGCCAGCACGTCCATCGCACGCTCCACCATCGCGGCCGCCTCCGGCCGCCCGGCGCCGCGGTAGGCGCCCAGCGGCGTCGTGTTCGTGACGACGCAGTGCGCCTCGAAGTCGATCCCGGGGATCGCGTAGACGCCGGCCGACATCTGCCCCGTCAGGAACGGAAGCAGCGTCGCGATTCCCGGGTAGGCGCCGACGTCGGCGTGGACCCGGGCGCGCAGGCCGACCAGGCGCCCGTCGCGCGTGGCCCCGAGGTCCACCTGCTGCACCTGGCCACGCCCATGGGTCATAGCGACCAGGTTTTCGGAACGAGTCTCGATCCACTTCAACGGCCGCCCGAGCTTTCGCGCGGCGGCGGCCACCACGATCAGCTCCGGTCGGGCTCCAGCCTTCGCCCCGAAGCCACCACCCATGTCACCAACGACCACGCGGATGTCACCCTCGGCCATGCCCAGCGACGACGCCATCTCGGCGCGCAATCCGAACGGGACCTGGCTGGTCGCCCAGACCGCCAGCCGCCCCGTATCCGGCACGACCAGGATCGCCTCCGGCTCCATCGGCACCGGCGCCAGCCGCTGGTTCACAAAGCGGCTGTGGATGGTCACCTCGGCGCCCGCCAGGACGTCATCGTCGCCGCGTGGCGCCAGGTGGTTGGCCACGTTGGAGCCGTGGGCGGGAAACAGCAGGGCCGAGCCGGAGCGGCGGGCGGCTTCCGCGTCGACCACGACTTCGAGCGGCTCGAGGTCGATCTCGACCAGTTGGGCTGCGTCCTCGGCCGCCTCTGGGCTCTCAGCCACCACCAGGGCAACCGGCTCGCCCACGAAGCGGACGCGCCCGTCGGCGAGCGGGGGCCGCGCGAAGACCTCCGGCACCATCGGAAAGCCAACGCGGGCGGGAAGGCCCAGGTCAGCGGCCGTCAGCACGGCCACGACGCCAGGCGCCGCTGCCGCGGCGGCGACATCCACCGAGTGAATCGTGGCATGCGCCAGAGTCGACCTTACGAATGCTCCGTGAAGGCACCGGTCCGCGTGGATGTCGTCGACGAAGCGGCCGCTACCGGTAATCAGGCGCGGGTCCTCACGCCGGCGGACCGCGTGACCGAGGATCGAGCCGGGAGTCAGTGTCTGCATGGGCAACCGGAGCTTATCTTGTCTCGCAATGGCTGCGTGTGCCGTGCCAACCAGTGTCGTCGTCACACCCGGCTGCCCGCCGCCGGGATGTTCTGCTTCGGAACGCATAAGCCACCTGGGCAAATGATCAAAGTCGTGTGCGCCGCGGACCTCGACGAGCCAGGACGTGCGCGCCTGGAAGCCGTCTCAACGGCCGCATGGATTGAGCACGTTGAGCCCGCCCTGGTGCCTGAACTGGAGGACGCCGAGCTCGAGGTGCTGATCGCCGGCGACGTTCCGAGGTCGGCGCCTCGCCTGCGATGGCTCCAGGCGCCGACCGCGGGGGTCGAGCGCCTGGTCGGAAGGATCCCAACAGGCGTCGTCCTCACCAACGCCAGGGGCGTCTATGCCACGGCCATGGCGGAGTACGTGATGTGGGCTGTTCTCCAGGCGGCGCAGGGCGCCGAGGCACGGCGCCGCCTCCAGCAGGCCAGGCGATGGCCTGACGACGGGATGGCGGTTCTGGGTCGCCGCCTCCGCGGCCTCACGATGCTGGTGGCCGGCTACGGCGGCGTCGGTCGCGAGGTGGCCCGGCTGGCGAAGGCGATCGGCATGCGCGTCATGGCAATCAAGGCGCGGCCCGAGGTCACCCGCTATGACGGATTTCTGGTGGCCGGAACGGGCGACCCAGAAGGCGTCATCCCAGAGCGAATCCTCGGTGTGGACGGGCTAGCGGAAGCCGCGGGGACGGCAGACTTCCTCGTGCTGACCATGCCTGCCACGAGCCGCAACCGTGGCATGGTCGGTCGGGAAGTGCTAGCCGCCCTGCCCGCTGGCGCCTGGGTCGTGAATGTAGGCCGGGGGACCGTTCTCGACCAGCCGGCCCTGGTCGAGGCCCTGCGCTCGGGCCACCTGGGAGGCGCCGTCCTCGACGTGTTCGACCAGGAACCGCTGAGTAGGCGGAGTCCCCTCTGGAAGCTGCCCAACGTCGTCCTGACGCCGCATGTCTCAGGGGCCGACGCCCTGGGCCGGACTGAGCTGGCCGCCCTGGTCTGCGCCAACCTGCGTCACTACGTGGCGGGCGAGGCGATGCTCAACCTCGTCGACCTGGGAAGGGAGTACTGAAAGTTGCGAGCCCGCAACAGCGCTATCTCGTGAGCGGTCGGCTATAACGGATCACCTCCACCACGGAGCCTCCGCCGTGGCGGCTACCTCCGCCGCGGGTCCTTCCAGGTCCCGCACGAGCGCGCCCAGCTGGTCGAGCCACTCACGCGTCCACGCCACTGCTATCGCAGCCGCGCCGCGTTCCGGAGAGTTGCCATTCCACGCCGCAAGGCAGTTCAGCGCGGCCTGGCGCAGCTCTTCGCGATTCAGCGGCACGGTGCGCACGGCCAGGACTCCCTCGATTCGCTCTCCGAGCATGAACCAGGAGGCGACCAGCGCTGCCCCAGCGCTGTCGATGCGCTGCACTCCATCGACGCATTCGCTCGCGACGTAGCCCTGATCGACCGCAACCTGAAAGCTGTCGGCCACCGTTATGGCGTGGTCGGCGGCCGCCACCATGTAACCGGCCACCTCGGGTGCAAGCTGCCTGGCGCTGCGCTCTCCCAACAGCTGGTCGAAGCTTTCGGCGGCCTTCTCTCTGGCCTGGCAGACCTGGGCGCGCGTCGCACTCACGGCCTCGACCCGCCCATGGCCGAGCACCAGGGCGAGCGCTTCACAGAGGTGGACTGCAACCAGGCGATACAGGGCCGACAGGGAATGTGCAAAGTCCGATCGCGCACCTCTTGGCCACAGAAGCGTGCCGGCGGCGACGCCAATCGCTGACCCGACCGCCACATCTTCGATCCTGACCAGCCCGACACGCCAGCCGACCGGCGTCAGCAAGTTGAAGAAGATCAGCATCATGACTGTAAACGCCGCCTGACCGCCGACGAATGACAGTGCCGACGGAGCATAGGCAGCCAGGAACACAGCTGACGGCAACGCCGCCCAGAGCACGACCGGATCGTGCGCGAACAGCAGCGCGAAGAGCCCTCCGACGGCAAAGCCAAGGAGCGTCCCGGCCAATGCCTGGACGGTCGTGCGCCCGGTGGCAAGCGCATTCGACCTGAGCACCGACATCGTTCCGAGTACAACCCAGAAGGCGCGGTCCAATCCGAACAAGCGCGCCACCAGCACGGCAAGGGCGAGACCCAGGGCGGCGCGGACACTGGTGTGCATGAGTGGCGAGGTCCACGACAGGTGTGTCGTCAACGTCTGCGCCACTCGGCGCAGCGCCGGCCGGAACCCCGCCTCAATCGGCGTGCCATACGGGATGCGAACGCTTCCGGGCTCGAAGTCTCGCCCGGCGACGATCGCCGCATTCGCGCCGATAGCGAGGCCGAGATACGAGAGCACGCGGAGCCGGTGGTCGTAGTCGAGGCCGTCGAGCACCGATTCCTCGGAGGCACCCGAACGAAGCTGGGCACCGGCCCAGGCGTCGAGTGCGATTCGATGGGCGGTCCTGGCCTGTTCAAGAGAGTGCAGGTCAGGGGCGGGGCCGACCTTCAAAACGTCGGCGCTGGCTTTGAAAACGGACACGACCGCCGAAGCCAGCAGATTGCCTTCTGCCAGGCACGGATTCACACCCTGGCGCTCGTCGGCCGGCGCAATCGCAAAGTACCGTGCCCGCTCGAGCTCGGTCACGAGCTGTGCCAGTGCACGGTCTCGTCGAGTCGGGCCTCCCGGTCGATAGGCGGTCTGCGTGTAAGCACTCCTGAGGCCGGCCAACGCACTGGCGGCACTTTGATGCGGCTCGGTCGCAGCGGGATTCGCGCGAGTGGTGGCGATGAGGGTGGCGAGTGAGCGCAGCGCGGCTGACGCGGCGTGGCAAAGCACGTCACGCTCATATAGGGGCCACAGGACGAGCGCTGCTGCCGTGGCAGCACAGCCGCCTATCAACCAACCCAGCATGCGTTCAGGGGCGGCGCTGGCTGGAGCCGCAACCGAAGCCGCCAGTACGAACGCCATCAGAAGCGGGACCCGCGATCCCGACACATAACCGCCGAAGACCCCCGCGAACTCGATAGAGAAGACGACCAGCAGCGCCATGAGCGCCGCCGTCCAGGGATTCGGTGAAGCGGCGGTTCCAATCGCCACCAGCACTCCGCCCACCAGCGTCGTAACGAGGTAAGCAATGAGCCGGTTGCGAGGCCCACCCCCGAAGTTCGCGAGGACGAGCAGGCCAAAAACCGCGAATGCCGCAAACAGCGTCATCTGGGCGTTGTGCAAAACCAGCAACCCAAAGGCGAACACAAGCGGCTGCACGACCGCCACCCGGGCTGCTAGGCGCAGGTTGGCCAGATCCGGATCTGACGCGAGGGCATGCGGCAGAAGGCGGGCACGAATGCGGGCTGTCGCCATCAAAGAGCTAGGCTAGTAACGCCGTGTCGCACCTCGCTGCCACACGGTGAGGCTGGTCAACGGCCTCCTAGTCGGCGGCGGAGAGTTCTGCCTCGCTGATCGCTGACTGGAGCTGCTCCTGACCGGCGATGGCGGCGCGCCGCCTGGCGCTGAACAGCGACCCACGCGCCGGCACCACCGGTGCAAACTTCATCATCCCGTAGGGCATGGGCAGGTCGTCGTAGACCGCCTCCATTCCGCCCCTCATGAGATAAGTCTCGTGCCAGAACCCGGTCCCGCCCGAGTTCCGGACGAAGTTCTGCCACCAGAGCTGGTGCGGCTTCGATCGCGCCCAGCGTTCCAGTGACACGAAGTCCCGCCAGTACTGACGCATGCCGGCGTGTGGCGGGAAGAGCGACCAGATCATGTTCTCGTGGAGGAGAAGCCCGTCCGGTTGGGCCTCGACAGAGGCGCTGATCTTGCGGCCGAACCCGAGCAGGGTCTTGATGCCGGCCAGACGATTCACGCGCATGCCCAGGTAGATGACCACGAGGTCCGGATAGCTGCTCAAGTCGACTGTCCTCCGGGTCACTGTCGTCTTCATACTCACCTCCAGCGCTGATGATCCTCGTGGCGCGGGGACCCCGGGTCCACCGACTGTCTAGATACAGTCCACTGGCTCCGGCGCGGCTCGGCCCTCAAGCCTTGTTTACCATCAGCGCTGTTCACTGACGACCGCGGTTGATGCCTGTGCACCCACTTCACCGGCCCTGCCAGGAGCTATAGTCGCCGGGTTGAACGCTTCGCTGCAGCGTCTGATCGGATCTCTCGGGATGCTCTACGTCGTGGCCACGATTGCACCGGCGTTCTTCCTGCCTCCGCCCCCGCCTGGGGGAGCGCCGGTAGCCGAGATCGCCTCCTACTACTCCGGGCACCGCGACGCCCTCCTGGTCGCCGGTTGGTTCGGACTGCTTGCGTTCCCCTTCGGATTCGCCTTCGTCTCCGGCCTCGGCCTCATCCTGCGGGGCCCGGATACGACCTCGGCGTGGCTCGTTGTCATCGCCCTGGTCAGCATCTCGGTGACCCTGGCTGTGGCGGCGGTGCAGGGGATTCTGGCGCTGGCGGTCCCTTACGTCTCGGCCTCCGCCTCACCCGCGGAGGTCAAGCTGCTGGCGGACATCACGCAGCTGGGTTTTAGCGCGACCTTCGCGTTCGAGATCTCGTACTTCGTCGCGAGCGGGTTTCTGGCGCTACGGTCGCCCGTCATCCCTGATTGGCTCGGCTACACCGCAATGATTGCCGCCTTCCCCGCGCTGCTCGGGAGCCTTGGCGTCGTCGTAGGTTCCGGTCCACTCGCAGCAGGTGGACCGGCCACGCTCGTGGCTCTCGTTGCCGGCTTGCTGTGGTGGCTGGCCGCGAGTCTGCTTCTTCTGCTGCGGCCACGCCCCCTGGTCCGTTAGCAGGAGCATCGCCGAGTTGCCGGGGCGGTGTGATTCAGCGCCAGGAGGCGCTCCGCCGGCGCCGGTCTGGAAGCGGCTCCAGGTATATGCCGATCAGGGAGCGTGTCTGGTTATCACGCGCGTCAGGCGATCCACCACACGACTTGCGTGGCCAAGGTTCACTTCACCGATCTCTGCTCCCACCTTGTCTGCCCAGACCCGCTGCGCCTCCTGGATCGTCTGCAGCGTTCGTCGTCCTCGGGACGTGAGCCGCACCAGCTTCGACCGCTGATGGACCGGATTATCCAGGTACTCCGTCAGGCCGTCTGCTTCCAGGAGGTTGGCGATCCTCTGGACGCTCTGGCGGGTGAGGCCTAGCCTCCGCGCCACCCGGACGACGGTCGCCGGTTCGTCCGCCACGATTTCCAGCACCAGCCAGCGGGCCAGGGTCTGACCGCCGGTCGCCGCGATCGCGTCGCCCGCACGCGTGAAGTGCGCCTCGAGCTGGATCACCGGGAGGATCATCGATGTCAGGAGCTCGCCGGCTGGGGAGCGCTGCGCCGACTTGACAGCATTCTGTCGTTCTGTTACCTTAGCTATGACAACATTCTGTCATATTGGCCAGAGGAGTGAGAGGCAAAGAATTGGTGACCGACACGCGCCCCGAGGTAAGACCTTTTCGCATCGAAGTCGAGCAGCCTGCGATCGAGGACCTTCGCGAACGCCTGGGCAAGACCAGGTGGCCGGACGAGCTGCCTGGCGCAGGCTGGGACTACGGAATCCCGCTGAGCTATGTGCAAGAGCTGGCCGCCTACTGGGCCGGCGGATACGACTGGCGCGAGAACGAGGCCCGACTGAACGAGTTTCCGCAGTACACCACGACCGTCGATGGCCAGAACGTCCACTTCCTCCATGTCCAATCCAGGGAACGCAACGCCATTCCCCTGCTCCTGACGCACGGCTGGCCAGGCTCTGTGGTTGAGTTCATGAGGATCATCGGTCCACTGGTCGACCCCCGCGCCCATGGCGGCGACGCGGCAGACGCATTCCATGTCGTCGCCCCCTCGATTCCTGGATTCGGGTTCTCGGGGCCGACCACTGAGAGAGGTTGGGACGTCAAACGCATCGCCGCCGCCTTTGCGCGGCTGATGCAGCGACTCGGCTACGAGCGGTATGGAGCGCAGGGCGGCGACTGGGGCTCGGTTATCTCGCGGCAGCTTGGCTTGAGCGATTCAGGGCGCGTGATCGGAGTGCACCTGAACACGCTGAGCACCCCGCCCTCGGGGGATCCCGAGGAGATGAAACAGCTCACCGAAAGGGAGAAGAGCTACATCGATGCAGCGAACCGCTTTCGCCAGCAGGGCTCCGGCTACTTCATGATCCAGGGCAGCCGGCCCCAGACGCTGTCTTACGGACTGACCGACTCGCCCGCCGGGCTGCTGGCATGGATCGCCGAGAAGTTCCACGAGTGGAGTGACCAGCCGATCGACCGTAACCAGATGCTGACCAACATTTCGGTCTACTGGTTCACGCGCACCGCCAACTCGTCAGCGCGGCTCTATTTCGAGTTCGGCCGCTCCGGCAGCTCCTGGGGCAAGGTTGAGACGTCCACGGTTCCCACCGGCGTGGCCGTGTTCCCGGGCGAGATCGCGCCCCCCATCAGGCGCTTCGCCGAACGGTCGAACAACATCGTGCACTGGTCAGAGTTCGATCGAGGTGGACACTTCGCCGCGATGGAGCAGCCGGACGCGCTGGTCGGCGACATTCAGTCTTTCTTCCGTCTCGTCCGTTGACGTTGCGGCGAGGAGCCGCCGCGGCGTGGGCCGTTCGGAGCCGCTGTGCACCGGGGGCGACGGCACCCCTAGAGTTGGCATGGTGAGAATCTCCCGCCACGGCCCGCGTCTGGTCCAGCTGACCCGCTATCCGGCGGTGTTCCCGATGAACTGCTACCTGGTGGTGGAGGACGACGGCCTGACCCTCGTGGACAGTACCACCGGCTCGCCCGCAAGCGAGATTGCAGCCCTGGTCGCAGAGTTGAGGCTCGAGCTTCGGCGTGTCGCGCTCACCCATGCCCATGGCGACCACGCCGGCGGTGTTGCAGGCGTGCGGGATCGCTTCCCCGACGTGGAGGTCTCAATCGGGGAGCGAGACGCACGCCTTCTTGCCGGGGACAAGAGACTGGACGAGGGCGAGCCGCAGACTCCGGTCAAGGGCTACTTCGTAAAGGTCAACTGGAAGCCGGATCGGCTGCTGAGGCCGGGCGACCGGATCGGGTCGCTGGAGGTGGTACCGTCGCCCGGGCACACTCCCGGCCACATCAGCTTCCACGACCCGCGCGACCGCACACTCATCGCGGGGGACGCCTTTCAGACGCGCGGCGGCATAGCCGTGTCCGGAGTGGTACGCCCGTTGTTCCCATTCCCGGCATTCGCCACCTGGAGCAAGCCGACCGCGCTGGCAACGGCCGAGGCGCTCCGGGAGCTCAGGCCATCCCGCCTGGCGGTCGGGCACGGCAACATGCTCCAGGACCCCGTCCCGGCGATGGATCGGGCCATCGAAACGGCGCGCCGAGCCTTTGGCTGACGCCCGGGCGCACCGCGCCGTCCGGACGATAGGCTTTGCCGGAGTGACGCCGCCGCCGGTCTCCAGCACGAGCGCCGAGTTGGCCAGGCTTTTCGAAGCGGCTTCGGTCGACGGCTACCTCTACGCTCGAGATCTGGGTTCCGGCAGCGAGATCGGTCACCGCGCCGACGACCTTGTCGTGCTGGCCTCGGTCTTTAAGCTGGCGGTCCTGCTGGAGCTCTATCGGCAGGCGGCCACTGGAACGGTCGATCTCGAAGAGAGGATCACCATCCCTGCGACGCGCCGGACGCCGGGACCCACGGGCATCTCGATGATGCGGCACGAGGTCAGCATGTCCTGGCGCGACCTCGCCCAGATGATGATCGCGGTGAGCGACAACACCGCGACCGACGTCGTGATGGAGCGGGTCGGGCTGGAGAGCATCAACGCCTTGCTGGCGCGAATCGGACTCAGTGAGACACTCCTGGTAGGGGACTGCAAGGCCGTGCTCGCGGAGTACGTGGCTGGCTGCGGCGTCCCGATCGAGAAGCTGCGCGCCGGCACTCCGATCGAGCTGGACCCTGAGGTGATGCAGCGCAACCGGGCGTTGCTTCCGACCCTTACAAGCCGCGGCACTCCCCGCCAGATCGCTCGACTTCTAGAAGTCATCTGGAGCGGCGATCTGCTCAGCAAGGCGCTTGGCGACGACATCCGCACGATCCTCATGAGCCAGGTCTGGCCGCACCGCCTCCGAAGCGGTTTCGCCGGCGACGTCAGGGTGGCCGGGAAGACCGGTTCGCT
>DATFWQ010000266.1:0-3562 GCA_035259145.1 Candidatus Dormiibacterota bacterium
TGCAGCCACCGAGGACCGGCAGGTTCCCGCTCCACCCGATCACGTCGGGGGCCTCCCGGACGGTTTCGGGCGGCTGGCGCCGCCGAACCCTGGCACGAGGCGGCGGCCTCACGGCGTAGCGCCGGTCGCCGATCGCGATCGGGACCTCCAGCATGACCATCTCCTGGTGAGCCGTGTATCGATCGACCCCATATCTGGCCGCGTAGTCGCCGGCTCTCACCTGGCGTCCGGCTGACATCCACTTCGAGATCCACGCGCGAGCTGAAATGAGCCGGGCGGGACGCCGCAGCCGGTGAAGGCTCGGCTGGCCGGTGGGCCTCGACTTCCGGCTCATCGCGACTCAGCAATCAGATTCACTGACACACACACACCGGATCAGCCCGGCCCAAGCCACCCGTTGTCCCTGTCGCTCTACCGCACCCCGCGACGTGGGGATTAACGTATCCGTCTCCCGACCGAGCCTGATGGCTGCTTGTGCGCCACTCGCCATCGCCGCCAATGTGCCATCGGCCTCCTGGTGATTGTCGCGCCGTTCATCGCGTCCTTGGGGTCCGCTGCAGGCGTCGCGCAGTCGAGCGGGCCTCACCTGGTGACGCCCTTGCCGCACCCGACCCGGACCCGCATCCCGTGACCAGGCCGGCAGGATGATCGCCACGGACCTGACAAATCAACCACGGGCCCGACTGGAGATCAACCAGGTGGTGGATGTTGATGCCCCCTTCACAACGGATGCTCCAGGAATGGGCAGAGCAATGCTGACGACGATCGGAGTCCCGCTGGTGGTGGCCGCGACGTCTGCCGAAGCGATCCGGAGTGACCTGTCGATGGCCGTCTCCAGGACGGCGGCCCACCTCATCGAGAGGTGGAGGGGGCACGGGGAGCGCGGCCAGATCCTGCGCTTCGTGCAGCCCTCCCTGATCGGTCTCATCGACGGCACCATATCGACGCTCGCGCCGATCTTCGCCGCCGCCTTTCTCGTCGGCTCTCACGCCGCGCTGCTGGTGGGTCTGGCAGCTTCGCTGGGGGCCGCGATCAGCATGGGCCTCTCGGAGGCACTCTCCGATGACGGTGAGCTGAGCGGGCGCGGAAGCTCTCTCGTGCGTGGCGCTCTGACCGGGATCGCAACCTTTGTAGGCGGAACCTTCCACGCGCTCCCCTTTCTGATCGGCGACACTCAGACGGCGCTCAAGGTCGCCTACGTCGTGGTCGGCATGGAGCTCATCACCATCGCCTGGGTGCGCCGGCGCTTCCTGCAGGTGCCGCTCCACCGCTCGCTGGTGCAGGTCACGATCGGCGGCAGCATTGTGGCCGGGGTCGGAGTCTTGATGGGCCATGTCTAAGCCTGGAGCCAAAAAGGAGATGAGTTACATGGGTCTCGACGTCACGGCGCGAATTCAGTCGGGCAGGGGCAGGTGGCTGGCCCTGGGCGCGATCGTGCTGAGCGGGCTGGTGCTCGGGCTGGACACGACGATCCTGGTGACAGCCCTCCCGACCCTGTCGGCCAAGCTGGGCGCGACCACCGACCAGCTGCAGTGGATATCCGCCGCCTACACGCTGGCACTGGCCGGCTTCATGGTTCCTGCCGGCGTACTCGCTGATCGACTCGGCCGCCGCCGAATGCTCCTGGCCGCGCTCGTAGTCTTCGGCACCTCCTCGGTCGTGGCCAGCCAGATGACAACCGCTGACGGCCTGATCTTGATGCGTGCGGTGATGGGCGTCGCCGGAGCGTTCATCTTCCCGATTTCGCTGGCCGTGCTGCCGACGATCTTCTCGGAGCAGGAGCGCCCGCGGGCCATCGCAATCGGCGGTGCCGGCATGTTTCTGGGGCTTCCGCTGGGGCCGCTGATCGCGGGCTGGCTGCTGACCCACTCCATATGGGGAACGATCTTCCTCATCAACGGCCCGGTCGTGATGCTTTCGCTCATTGGCGTCTGGCTCTTCATTCCCGAGAGCCGGGACTCCAATGCTCCCCGTCTCGACATCGTCGGAACCGCTCTCGCGGTCACTGGAGTTACCAGTGTGGTCTACGGCATCATCGAGCAGCCGGCCCGAGGCTGGACCGACTCGACCGTGCTGGCCGGCCTTCTGACCGGCGGCGTTCTCGTCGCCGGCTTCTGCCTCTGGGAACTCCGCACGCGATCTCCGCTGGTCGACCTCCGGCTCTTTTTGAACCCCCGCTTCAGCTGGGCGGTCCTCGCCGGCTTGGTCATGGGCTTTGCGTTGCTCGGGGTGCTGTTCGTATTCACGCCCTTCGTACAGATCGTGCAGGGACAGGACGCCCAGGCCACGGGCTTCCGCTTGCTGCCGCTGATCGGCGGCATCGTGCTTGGCGCCCTGGTTAGTGATCGGCTGGTGGGACGTCTTGGCGTTCGCCTAATGCTTGCGCTTGGACTCCTCATCTGCGCTGCCGGCCTGGCGCTGCTCTCCATGCTCGAGCCCGACAGCGGACTCGGCCTGATGGCGGTCGCTCTGCCCTTGATCGGAGTCGGCAATGCCTTCACGACGTTTACGTCGTTGAACGTCATCCTCAGCGTCCTGCCGGAGTCGAACACCGGGGCCGGAATCGCCTTGACAAGGACCCTCCAGCAGCTGGCGGCCTCGCTTGGTGTCGCGATCCTGGGCAGCGTCCTCAGCAGCGGCTACCGATCCCAGCTGGCGGATCAACTGCCAGCATTGCCCGGCAGCCTGAAAGATGTCGCCGAGGGCAGTGTCGCCGGGGCCACCTTGATCGCAGGCGGCCTTCCCGCCCCACTCCAGACGGCGCTTTTTCACGCGGCCCAGGACGCTTACGTCGTCGGGATGACCGACGTGCTGCGGGTCGGCGCCGGCGTCATGGTAGCCGGGGCGGTTCTGATCGGAACCTTCATGCCGGCCGGGACGAAGGCCGCAGTCCAGCAGAGCGCAGCGCACGAACGCGTACCCGCGGCGCTGCCTTTGGACCCTCCCGGTCTTGCGCTGGCAGAAGAGGCGGCGGACGCGCGGCGCCATCCAGCGTGAGCCGCGCGTCCCTCGAGGGCTACCCGCCGGCTCTCGATTCTGACCTTCGCCACCTGCGAGCCACCTCCACCTGGCCGAGTTCCCAGGACGGTGCACCAGCCGCTTCTGCGAGAGTTAGCCGCATGAGCGAGTTCCTGCGCGAAGCCTTTCGCCACAACGCGTGGGCGACCAGGGAGCTGCTGGCCTTCTGCGGGCGCCTGACGCCCGAGCAGCTGCGCGCCTCCACCCGCGGTGCCTATGGTGACATCCTCGCGACGTTCAACCATCTGGTCGTGGCCGACGCGGGCTACCTGCCGCGGACGGCGGTGACGCGGCCTGCCTGGTCCCACGAGCACGAGGACGAGCACCCCGTCGGCCTCGAGGACCTGGAGGCACGAGCCGGCGAGACGGCGCGGCTTTGGGAGCAGTACTGGTCCACGGAGCACGACCCGGACGAGATGCTCATCCTCGACCAGGGCGCCTACGAGGCGTCGGTGAGGGTTCCCATCGTCCAGGCCCTCCACCACGCGAACGCGCACCGCGAGCAGATCTGCGCGATCCTGACCGAGCTGGGCCTGCAACCGCC
>DATFWQ010000267.1:0-7930 GCA_035259145.1 Candidatus Dormiibacterota bacterium
GCCTTCGCCGCCGACGATCTGGGCTCCGATCAGGCGCAGGGTGTCCGGTTCCGCGAGCAGCTTGACGCGGATCTTCCTGGCGCCCGGAAAGTAGCGGGCCCGAGAGATGCCCTCGGCGACGCCCATCACGAAGGGGATGCCGAGCGCCGTCGCCAGCGTCTCACCGAAGGAGACGCCACCGATCATCCACTTTCCCGCGGCCATGCCCCAGGGCACGTAAACAGGGTGGTAAGCGCGGTCGCCGCCGGCCGCGTTGGCTCCGGCCACCTTGCCCTGCGCGTACGCATGACTGCCGGTCAGTCCCTGGATCGGAACTCTTGTCACCGCGTGAGGCAGCTCGGCGCAGTCTCCGCAGGCCCAGACGCCCGCCCGCGACGTGGCCATCTTATCGTCCACGATCAGGCCGCCAGTCGAGCCGACCGAGACCCCGGCCTGACGCGCGAGGACGTTGTTGGGCTGCTTTGGCGTGCATACAACCGCCACGTCTGCGGCGATGTCACCGTCGGAGGTGCGCACCGCCGCGAGCTTGCCGTCCCCCAGGAAAGCCTCGACCCTGGTTCGCATGTGCATTTGAACGCCGAGCTCAACCAGGGAGTCTTCGACAGGCTTGAGAATGTCGGGATCACCCGCCTCGGCCAGAAGCCAGGGCTGCGGGTCGACGAAATGCGTCTCGATCTTCCTGTGGGCCAGTGCGGTCGCCATCTCGAGGCCAAGGGGCGTTGCGTCCACGACAACCGCCCGCTTCGCCTCGTCCAGGATCTCGTCCCAGACCATGGCGCGCCTGATGTTCTTGACGTAGTAGAGGCCTTCCAGGTCGCTGCCTGGCACGCCTGGCGGCTCATATTCGAACCCTGTCGCCAGGACGAGAGCGTCATAGCCGACCTCGCCTTCGCCCTCGGCCACGACACGGCTCGCGTCCAGGTCAAGCCGGGTCACGCGCGTGGAGTAGTGGACGTCGATGCCGGCGTCCTCGTAGAACTCCTTGCTCTGGAGGATCAACGACGGGAAGTCCGGGATCTCGCGGCCGTGAACGTAAGGAATGCCGCAAGGGCTGTAGCCGACGTCCTCGAAGTCCGTGTACACGCGGACCTCCGCCGAGCGATCGGTCTGCTTCGCAGCCCCGGCTGCTCCGATCCCGGCGGCTCCTCCACCGACGACCACGATTCGCTTCATCTGCACGACCTCAGGTCAGCCCACGCCCGCTTGCGGTCATATACTATGGTGTGAAGGACGTCTCCTATTGTGGGCGCCTCGATTATATTTCCTAGGGCACCCCATTGAAAAGCGACATGGCGGCACCGAGACAGGAATCGGCACCGATCGAGCAAGTCATCGGCGGCATCGGCTCAAAGGTTCGTCAGCTCCGCCGGCAGAAGAACCTGTCGCTGCAGCAGCTGGCGGAGCGCTCGGACGTATCAGCCGCCGCCATCCACAAACTCGAGCGCAACGGGATGGTGCCCACTGTCGCAACCCTCATGAAGCTGGCGGCAGCGCTGAATCGCCCGGTCAGCTACTTCGTCGAGGAGGAGGCGGGCGCCCCTTCAGTGCTCGTGAGGGCCGGCCAGCGCAGACGGGTCTTCACCTCAAAGTCAGGGCTGGACCTGGAGGGCGTCAGCGGGCCCTACGGTCCCTTCTTCATGGCGGGCGCCCTGGCCACCATGGATCCGGGCGCCGACAGTGGCCCACGGGCCATGGAGCACCCCGGTGAGGAGCTGGTGTTCATGCTCGAGGGCACGATCAGGTTCCTGATCGACGGCGAGGAGCACTGCGTGGGACCGGGGGACGCGCTGCACTGGCGAACCGATCGGCCTCACAGCTGGTCCAACCCTACCTCACAGCCCGCGCGTTGCCTCTGGTTCGCTCTGCGAGCGCCGTGACGCCCACTGCTGTGGTGGCGGTGGGCGGCAACGCGCTTACGCGTGAGGGCGAGGAGGGAAGCTACCAGCAGCAGCGCGAGAATGCACGGTCGGTAGCCAGTGCCATCGTCGGGCTTGTCGACGCCGGATACCGTGTCGCGGTGACACACGGCAACGGTCCTCAGGTCGGCCGCCTCGCCCTGCAGCAAGAGCGAGCCACCGACATGGTGCCGCCGGAGCCGCTCTTCGTCCTCGGAGCCATGACGCAGGGACATATCGGTCACGTGCTCGCGTCCGCGTTGCGCGACGTGATCGGTCAGCGGCCGATCGAGCCGGTCGCGGTGGTAACGCACGTCGTCGTCGATCCTGCGGACGGGGCGTTCGCCAGGCCGACCAAGCCGATCGGGCCCTTCTTCAGCCCGCAGCAGGCGCACGAGCTCGCCGAGCGCTACGGGTGGCAGATGGCCGACGACGCGAATCGAGGCTACCGGCGGATGGTCCCCTCGCCGGCGCCGCTGGCCATTGTCGAGGGCCGCGCCGTCCGCCTCCTGGTCGACGCAGGGTTCCTGGTGATCGCGTCGGGCGGCGGTGGCATCCCCACCGTTCGGGCGGAGGGCGACGCGCTGACGGGGGTCGACGCCGTGGTTGACAAGGACCTGGCGGCAGCCCGGCTGGCCACCGCCATCGGCGCCGGACTGCTCGTCCTCGCGACCGCCGTGGACCGGGTGCTGATCGGCTTTGGAACCCCTCGCGCCGCACCGGTTGAGGAGCTGAGTGGAGATGAGGCGGAGTCCTTTCTCCGCGCGGGTCAATTCGCGGCCGGCAGCATGGCGCCAAAGATGGAAGCGGCCGCCAGGTTCGTGCGCGAAGGCGGTGACCTGGCCATCATCACCTCGCCTGAGCATGTGCTGGCGGCCGCTCGCGGCGCCCACGGGACGCGGGTTGTGCCGGGCCGCTTGGCGGAGGCGTCCCGCTGATGAGCCGAGTGCTGCGTTCGAGGCGAGGGACATACATGGACTCGATCAGGCTCATGAGCGCAACTCGAACAATGCAGGCTGTACCGGGTGTCGCGTGGGCGGCAGCAGTGATGGCGACCCCAGCCATCACCGAGGAGCTGGCCGGCCGTGGCTTTCCCCGTGGGGATCTGGACGGTGCCAGCGCCGAAGACCTGCTCCTGGCCGTGGAGGCTCACAGCGATGGCGATGCCGAGGCTGCTCTGATCGCAGCTGAAATGGCGCTGGAGGCCGAGGCAGCGGCGGCGGCCTCTCCGGACCGGGTAGCGGGGCGGCTGCCGCGAACTTTCCGTGAGGCGCTCACCGCGCTGCCCAGCGCAAACCTGGCCCTCATTTCGGTGCCTGGTCCATACGCGGCACTCGAGGCCGGCAAGGCTCTGTCGGCAGGGCTGCACGTCCTTCTATTCAGTGACAACGTGCCGCTGGAGGCGGAGGTGGAGCTCAAGTCGAGAGGGGCTGAGCTCGGTCTGCTCGTCATGGGCCCGGGCGCGGGCACCGCGATCCTGGGTGGGACAGGCCTGGGGTTTGCCAACGTGGTGACCCGGGGCCGGGTCGGCATCGTGGCGGCCGCGGGCACCGGCGCCCAGGAGGTGATGTGCTTGCTCGATCGATGGGGAGCGGGGATCTCTCACGTCATCGGCGTGGGTGGACGGGACGTCTCAATCGAAGTGGGCGGCCGCATGGCGTCGCTCGCCCTGAGTGCTTTGAACGATGACGAGGACACCGATGCAGTTCTGCTCGTGTCCAAGCCACCGGCGCCGGAGGTGGCTCGATCCCTGCTGAGAGAGGGAGGACGTGACAAGCCCCTGGTGGCCGCGTTCCTCGGTCTCGGCGGCGCGGTTGCGGACCCACGGGAGGCGCCTGTGCCCGATGTCAAGGTGTGCCGCAGCCTGGAGGGCGCAGCCCTGTCGGCCGTGCGGCTCCAGGGCCTGCCCCGGCCACAGATCAGTGAGGGTCTCGCAGATGACGCTGCCATGAAGATGTCCGGCCTGAGTGCCCGTCGTCGTGCAGTCCGAGGCCTGTTCAGCGGGGGAACCCTTTGCCACGAGGCCATGCTTCTGCTCCATCCACACCTGGGTGCGCTTCACTCAAATGTGCCTTTACGTCCCGAGTGGCGTGTGCCCGCACCCCCAGGCGCGCACGTGCTCCTGGACCTCGGCGAAGAGGAGTTCACCCGGGGCCGCCCCCACCCGATGATCGATCCTGGAAGCCGCGTGCAGCAGCTGCTGGAAGCAGCTCGAGATCCTTCGACCGCCGTGATCCTCATAGATGTCGTACTGGGCCATGGCTCTCACTCCGACCCGGCCGGGGTGCTCGCGCCAGTTTGCAGAGAGATCGTCGAACAGGACGGTGGGCCCGCGGTCGTCGCATACGTTCTCGGGACCGACCGCGACCCGCAGGGTTGCACCCGGCAGCGGGAGCAGTTCGAGCGGGCAGGGTGCCTGGTCCCACCGACAGCGGCTCGAGCGGCCCTGCTGGCCGGCGCAATCGCTGTTCGCCGCCCCCAGCTCGCCGAGTCGGAGCCGTCGTGAACGGCAGCGTGCGCGGACTGCCGCGGGTCGCCCTGGTCACGTACTCGACGAAGCCGCGCGGTGGCGTGGTCCACACCCTCGCGCTTGGCGAAGAGCTCCACAGGCTTGGCTATCCGGCGTTTGTGATCGCCCTCGGCGATCCCGACAAAGGCTTTTTCCGGCCGGTGTCCGTACCTTGCGACTTCATTCCCCCGCCGCCCGAAGCGCCCACCCTCGTCGAGCGTGTGGAAGCGACCATCGCCGCGCTGACCGCAGGGCTTCGCGTGCTGGTGCCTGATCGCTTCGACGTGCTCCACGTTCAGGATTGCCTGGCGGCGCGGGCGGCTACCCAGCTGCGGGCCGAAGGCATGCCGATTCGGGTCATCCGCACCGTTCATCACGTTGACGACTTCACGACTCAATCCCTCATCGACTGCCAGGAACGGTCCGTGGTGGACCCCGATCACGTGCTGGTCGTGAGCGACTACTGGCGGCGCCGGCTGGAAGATGACTACGGGGTGCACGCGACTGTGATCGTCAATGGGGTGGACTCACGGCGGTTCGCGAGGCCTCCAGGCTTCGACCACCGGCCTTTTCGAGCCAGAACCGGGACCTCCGGGAGGTTCCTCTTCCTGGCCGTCGGTGGTCTGGAGCCGAGAAAGGGCAGCATCCATCTCATCGAAGCGCTCGCCGGCATCCGCGACAGAGTCACGCCCAGACCGGCGGTGGCCGTTGTCGGTGAGCACTCCTTTCAGGACCACTCCGGCTACACGACGGCTGTGCTCGCGCGAGCGGCGGAGCTCGGATTGAAACGGGGCGAGGATCTGCTCCTGCTGGGGACGGTCCCCGATGAGTCGATGGCGGAGTGGTACTGGTCGGCGGACGCCTTCGTCTTTCCATCGGTCAAGGAGGGCTGGGGCCTCGCGGTGCTGGAAGCGATGGCCGCCGGCTTGCCGGTGATCACCTCGGACATTCCCGTTTTCAAGGAATACCTGCACGCCGGCGAGGAGGTCTGCATGGTGCGGGCGGCGGACTCGGGCTCGCTCGCCGGCGCAATGGCGACGATGGTCACGGACGCCGAGCTGCGGCAGCGCCTGGCGAGCGAGGGCCCGATCGTGGCGGCGCGGTACACGTGGGAGACCTGCGCCCGGCAGCACCTCGCCTTCTACCGTGGCCTGGGCAGTTGCGATGCCGCAGCGCGGGAGGCCGGCCCAGCTCAGGACTGAGCAGGCGGCGGCTGGTCAGCTACCGTCGTGCGGGCAAGCCGCGAATAAGGTCCCTCAGCCGGCAATGTGAGGCGCTTCGTAGGGATGCCCAGCTATCCCAAGCATGCGCCGTCTCGGCTCCGAGTACTGGAGCGTGGACAGGTGCCCGGTGCAGATGCCCGGCGTGTCGACCTCGATTACCTCGCCGGCCACGTCGGCGTAGGCCGCACGCCATGCCACGGCGGACTTGACCACCAGCGCCCTGTGGTGGCGGGGGTCAACGCCCAGTGACAGCAGCTGTTGCCTTTCGAAGGGCATCGCTTTCCTCTCGCTGACGATGACGGTGTTACCGGCCACCTCGAGTACCGCGGTGCGGCCCATCCTGGTGAAGAAGCCCTGGTTGTAGGTCCCGAAGTGGCGATAGGCGCCGTCGCTCAACAGCTTCACGTAGCCGTCGACCGGCACCGGCTCACCGTGCCGGTCGTCGGTCTTGCCTCCGACGGCGACTCGAACGCTCCGGCCGACTCCAGCGTTGAGCGCAGCCGCAACCGCCTCTGGGTCGGCGAGCGTGACCACAAGGCCAGTCAGCTCACGCCTCAGCCACTCGGCGAAAATAACGCTTCCATCGCCTGGGGAACCGCCCCCGATGTTGTCGGCAGAGTCAACCAGAATCACCGGCGTGCGGCTAGAGAGCGCCGCTCGTCCTACAGCGTCTCCGACCGGCAGCGGTTCGAACCGAAACCGATCCTGCAGCGAGAGCACAAAATCCGCGAGCGTGTCGACGACTTGGGAAAGCAGCGCTCGATCGTGGCCGCTGGCAGTTATCGAGAAACCGGCGCAGTCCACATCCGCGTAGGGAAACCCGGGCGTGACAGAAACCTGAACGCCCTCGTCAGCTTCAAGATCGAGGACGCGCTGCATGATCTCCCGCATTGGCGGGACTGCGGTGTACTGGGTCTGTGGAGCCGTCAGCAGCGGCAGCTTGCGGTGGATCAACGCCCGCCGGCGGCCCTTCTCCAGGGCTCTCGCCAGCACATCAACCGCCTCCTGTCCGCGCTCGAACATGTCCACGTGTGGATACGTGTCGTAGGCGATGACCGCCTCAACGCCATCTGTGGTGGGATCACTCAGATTGGCGTGAAAATCGACGGTGACCACGATCGGCACGCCGGGGCCGACGGCCGCCACGACGCGCCTGACGAGGTCCCCGTCAGGATCTGCGTCTTGCTCGGTGACCATCGCCCCATGCAGAGCGAGCAGCACCCCGTCTGGCCTCCCGTTTGCCAAGAGGCGTTCCAGGAGCGCTGAGGTCAGGTGATCATAGGCGGCCTGCTCCACCGTGCCGCTGGGAACGGCGGCCGCATACAGTGCTGGCACGACGTCCCACCCGCGCTCTTCGCCTCCGGCGATGAAGCCTCCCAGCTCGGAACGGGTATTCCTGTAGTTGAGCAGCGCCGCGCCCTCGGCGAACTGATAGGCTCTGAAGTCGTCCAGGCTGGTGAGGCCGCTGGCGAAGGTGTTGGTCTCGTGGAAGATGCCGCCGACCGCCACCCGCATGGCGCTCAGTCTAGTGTCGCAATGAGATCGGTCCGGTGAGCTCCGGCCCCGAGTGTAATCGGAGAGAGTCGATGGGAAAGACGGAGGAGGGTTGGCGCGGCAAGGTCCGCGGAATGACTCCGGAGGAGATGGAGGATTTCCTCAAGCTCGGAGTCAACATGTATCTCGCATGCCTTGCACCGGAGGGCGACCCGTACATAACAGTTTGCTGGCACGAGTGGCGGGACGGCCACTTCTGGGTCATCCCCCGCCAGCGTTCGGCGTGGGCCGAGTTCCTGGCCAGGAACCCGAGGGTCTCCTTCGTCATAGAGCAGCCCAACACGCTGGGCAAGGTCATCGGCCGGGGCCGCTCCGAGCTTGTGGAGCGGCCGAATGTGGGCGGGCAGTGGGTGCCGATCGCGACCCGGATGACGTACCGGTATCTCGGCGAGAACGGCCCCACGTACCTGGAGCCGACGCTCAACCAGCCTCGGTGGCTCTTCAAGATCAAGCCGGAGAAGTTGCAGACCTGGCAAGGCGTTGGATGGGCGCCCAAGTACTGGGTGTCGGGCACGGGCGGACCGAGCTATGAGGAGGCTCACACCACCGTCTAACCACCGGAACGCCCTTAAGGCTCTCCAGGCCCGCGAGCGAGAACTCGTCGAGTTCACACGGGAGCTGGTGGCCACACCCAGCCCCAACCCGCCGGGCGACGAGCGTCGAGTGGCCGAGCTGCTCACGCAGGCCATGGATCGCCTTGGCTACTCGAGCGTGCGCTCGCCGGCGAGGTCGAGTGACAGGCCAAACGT
>DATFWQ010000268.1:0-11115 GCA_035259145.1 Candidatus Dormiibacterota bacterium
CCTTGACGGCCCTCAGCTCGCTGGTTGGCGGCCGAAGGTCTCAAGCCAGCGGAAGTTTCCCATCCGGTGCGAGCCGGACATCCCCGTGGTCCTGCCTGACGGAACCACATTGCGTGGCGACCTGTACCGGCCCGATGTCGCTGGCCGCTACCCCGCGCTGGTAGCTTGGTCGACTTACCCGAAGGAGCTCCAGCAGACTGGACTTCCGCTTCCGCTGAACGAGGCCGGCGTCTCGGGATACTTAGCCCAGCACGGCTACGCCCACCTGATCGTCAGCGCGCGCGGAACCGGCCGTTCTGGGGGTGACCACCAGCCCCAGCTCGCCCTGCAGGAGCAAAAAGATGTGGCCGACGCGATCGAGTGGGTCGCGACGCAAGAATGGTGCGACGGAAGCGTGGGGATGGTCGGGATGTCCTACTTTGCGATCATCCAGTATCTCGCCGCGGCCCGGCGGCCACCGCATCTGAAAGCCATCTTCCCCTTCGTTGGCCTCTCAGACTTCTACCGCCATTTCGTGTACAACTACGGCGCGCCGTCTGCATCGTTCTTCGCCAACTACTACAGCCTGCTCGGCTCGACGCGTGGCCTGCGAGTCGGCCCCAATGTGCGCCACCTTATCGGCCACCTGCTCGACCACAGGCCAGTGCAGCGGGCCACCCTCGCAATCCTTCAGCGCGCTCGTGAACGACGGGCAACCGGACGGTTCCATCCCGAGGCGGGCTGGATCCGCGACTATGTGTCCCAGTTCTTCGACGAGACACTCGACGGCAGGTTTTACGCCGGGAGATCACCCTGGCCTGTGCTGGAAAAGATCGAGGTCCCTGCCCTTCTCGGCACACACTGGGGAAACCTCCTGCACTCATTCGGGACCTTCGAGGCCTGGCACCGCATTCCCGGAGACGCCAAGAGGCTCTTCATCGGCCCGCCGTACGCGTCCTGGCCGTGGGCGAGCTACCAGGAGGAGGCGGTTGCCTGGTACGACCACCACCTGAAGGGTCGGGACAACGGCGTCGCCGACCTCCCTCGCGTCCGCTACTGGCTCATCGGTGCGGACCGGTGGGAGACGGCTGACGACTGGCCTGTCCCCACCGCGCGGAAGAGGCGCCTCTTCCTTCGGTCGAGCGGCACCGACCCCGGCGCGACCCACTTCCTCGAGGACGCGGCCGACCCGGACTCGACGCCCCTGTCATTCCTCGCGATACCGCGCGACATGCCGTGTCCGCCGGACATCGAGCGGTACGAGGTGCAGGTCCTGCGCTACGAGTCCGCGCCCTTTGCAGACGACACTGAGGTGGTCGGCCCTGTCGTGCTTCAGCTCGAGATGAGCTCGACGGCGATGGACACCCATGTGATCGCGAGACTGGTAGACTCCGACCCTCATCAACGGAGCACAACGCTCGCGATCGGCTGGATCCGCGCTGCCACGCGGCGCCACGACCTGAAGAGGTCGACAGCGACAGAGATCGTTCACGATAAGACGAAGGTCGAGGTATTGCGCCCAGCGGAGCGCGTCCAGCTCCGATTCAGTCTCGTACCCGTCGCAAACCTTTTCCGCGCCGGCCACCGTCTGGTCATCGAGCTGGCGAGTCGCCCGGATCTGATCGCTCCTGGCCCGCACGAGACAGCGTTCGTGTTCGGGGCTGATGCACGTCTTCCCTTCGGCGCAGTACCGTTCGGCGCGCCGGCCTACCCGGCGCGCAACACGATATTTCACAGCGCGGAGTCGTGGTTTGAGGTCTCGGTGCGAAGCTAGTGTGCACGCGCGCCGCAAAAGTCTCCATTCAGCCCCTCCAGGCCGGTATCAGGATCGAGGGGAGGCGCGCACGGATGTCGCGGGCTGAGTATCACTCCCGCTGGAGCAGTCATTCGGAAATGCGTCCGGCGGGCGATGGCGCCGCTGAACTCGCGAGGAATATAGTACGCACCACATGACGCCGCTCTTCTCCTCTTTGGGCGAGGGCCTGCTGTTCTGGGTCACCGTCGTTGGCGTTTACGGGCTGTCATAGCCTTCGGTCCCACCAGGCTACGGTTGGACGAGAGGAAACTGCAGAGGAAGAGACGCAGGGAGTTTTCCCCATTCCTTTTAATTGTGGCGCTGACCGCAGCCATATTCATCGGCTACACACGCATTGGCGCACTTCCCCACTGGCTGTTCTACCCAGGTCTGATGCTGTTCATCCTGGGGTATGCCTTCACAGGCTATTCGATTCGTCTTCTAGGACGCTACTACTCGACTTACGTTGAGGTTTTGCCCGACCACACGGTGGTTGAGCGTGGTCCCTATCGGCTTATCCGGCATCCGAATTACCTGGGTCAGCTGGTTGGAGCCATTGGCCTTGGTCTGGCTCTTCAGTCGTGGGTCGCGTGGCTGGTCCTTGTCGGTGCTGCGGTTGGCTATTTCGCCTACCGAATACGAAACGAGGAAGCGTTCCTGGTTGCTGAGATGGGCACCAACTATGCCGATTACATGACGAGAACAAAACGCCTGGTTCCCTTCGTCTTTTAGCCCAGGCTGCGGCGCCGAGTAATTAGACGGCGGCGCGAATGATGTCCGTCTCGGAGATGGACGCACCCGCCAGACCGTCGCGGCCTTTTTACTCACGAAGCCACCGGAGGCGCACGCCCTAACCCGACTCGAGGCGATGCTGCTCATCGAGACCGGGATCGATCGGCGGCCGAATAGAGCCCCTAACGGCCTGGCCGCCCCCCGCATCATCGGGGCGGACGACGCCGTCCGGGCCGCCTCGATCCCGACAGAAGGTGGCGAGCATCCGGAGCCCCGTGCGCCGCCTGCGTCGATCCTGCCAGGCGCCGTTCGACGCGTTAGTAGAACCCCAGTGGAAGCTGGAACTCCAGGAGCAGAGGAGACCATGAGCAGGGTTTTGATACAGATGTCGATGTCACTCGATGGCTACGTTGCGGAGCCGAACGACAGCGTGTTGCGGCTGCACGAATGGATGTTCGCGGGCCCCGGACGCCCCCCAGGTGAGGAACTCCCCAAGCCTGACCAGCAGATATTCGACGAACTGCGAAGCGTGACTGGCGCCATGATCTGCGGCCGACGCCTGTATGACATTACGCACGGGTGGAACGGCTCCCACCCATTCGGTGCCATCCCCACTTTCGTAGTGACTCGCAGCGTTCCCGACGCGGTCCCGACCGGCATAAGCCGCTTCACCTTTGTCACGGAAGGGATCGTGAGTGCGGTGGGGCAGGCGAAGGACGCGGCAGGCGGCAAAGATGTGTACGTCATCGGCGGCGCCTCCATCGACCAGCAGCTTCTCGACGCCGACCTGGCAGATGAGTTGCGGATCGACCTTGTCCCCGTTCTCCTCGGCAACGGCATCCGGCTGTTCGGCCAGCTGCGGCGGTCACCCGTCGACCTCGAGCAGGTCAAGGTCACGCCGTCCGGGTGGGTGACTCACCTCCAGTACCGAGTCCTGCGGGGAACATCGGGAGGCACAGCCAGGAGGGGACAACAGACCGGGTGAATCGGTTCGCCTCTGTGCGCACCGGGTTGAAGCTTCGGCGACCAGGTCGCTGACGCGGTGCGTTATCGGGTAGATGAACCAGCCAACCACGCTGACGGTAGTGTCACCAGGGTTCAGTTCATCGAGTGCTCCACGTCCCGCAGAGGGCTGTCTGGGTGGTCAATCGCTGGGCTAGTTGGCTCCTTCTTGCTTGTCGGCGGCTTACCGACAGGAGGACCGAGATGACCGCATACCCGGGTGCCGCGCGTGACAGGCCCGTTCCGCCGGATCAACTGGCGCGAAGACGGCGCAGGATAACCACGTTGGCCGTCGTGTTCATGCTGGCTGCGAGCGCCTGCAGCGAAGGCGGAGGGAGTACATCGTCAAAGCCAGGTTCCCGGCCGTTCTCGTCGCCGTCATCAGTCGGCTGGACCGGTTGTGGCCCGGCCTTCCAGTGCGGTGCGGTGACGGTGCCGCTCGACTATTCGAATCCGACAGGCGACACGATAAAGATCGCGATCATCCGCAAGCCGGCGACCGACCCGGCAGCCCGCATCGGATCCGTACTCTTCAATCCCGGCGGACCAGGTGGCTCCGGGGTCGACTTCCTCCAGGCGAGTGCCTCAGGGATGGCAGATCTCAACAGGCGTTTTGACCTCGTCGGCTTCGACCCGCGCGGCGTCGGTCGGAGCGCACCGGTGCGATGTCTGAGTGGGGCCCAGATGGACAGGTTCACCGCACTCGACACCGTGCTCGACGACGCGCAGGAGAAACAAGCTTATGTGCAGGCTGCCAAGACCTTCGCAGATGGGTGCCGGCAAAAGAGCGGCAAGATGCTTCCGTTCGTCGATACGGCCAGCACCGCCAGAGATATGGACGTCATCCGCGCCGCACTTGGAGACGCGAAGCTGACATACCTGGGCTTCTCTTACGGGACGTTCCTCGGTCAAACTTACGCGCACCTCTTTCCGACTCATGTTCGTGCCCTTGCTCTTGACGCAGTGGTGGACCCGGCCGTGGGCCTCATCGCACCCGACGGAGCGCTGCAATTTATCGCCGCGCTCGAAATGAATCTGCAGGCGTTCCTCGCCTACTGCCGCGCATACGGGAGCTGTCAGTCCGGAACCTCAGGAGACCCAGGCGCCAAGCTGTCGGACCTCATGCAGCGACTCGACACCAAGCCGATGCCGGTCGGAGACAGGATGCTGACAAGAGCTCTCGCGATGACCGGCGTGCTCAGTTCGCTCTATGACCCACACTCATGGTCGACGCTCGATTCAGCCCTGAGCGCCGCCGAACGGGGCGATGGCCAATTACTCCTGAGATTGGCTGACCTCCGCAACGGACGTCAGGCTGATGGGTCGTACAAGAACTTTCTCGAGGCCGCGGCAGCGATCAGCTGTCTGGACCAACCCCTACCCTCCGACATTGCGTCCTATGGCCAGCTCGGTCCCGAACTGGCGAACGCTTCACCTTTCTTTGGCCCTTCGTTCCAATACGCTTACCTTGCTTGCTCATACTGGCCGGTCAGCCGGAAGGGCACGGTCGGGCCGATCTCTGCGGACGGCGCCCCTCCGATTCTTCTTGTCGGCGCCACGGGGGACCTCTCTCCCTACGCATGGGCTCAAGCGGTGAACAGGCAGCTGGCGGGGTCGGTGCTGCTCACGCGAAAGGGTTATGGACACGTCTCCTATAACAAGAGCGAGTGTGTCAAGCAGGCGGTCGACGCCTATCTGATCGATCTCACACTGCCGGCGCCAGGCACGGTCTGCGAATCTGACCTGCCATGAGCTCTCCTTTCGTGGCGCGGACAGGCGTGCTCCGTACGTACTCGTGTGGGTCGCGAATGTCGAGCGCCGCTGGCCGGTCCGGTTAGGCCTCTGCGGTTCCGACTCCTGCCGGGTGGGGACCGCTCGCTCCGCTGCCTCGGCCGCCTACCTGTTGAGCTGCGAGGTCAGCAACGTCCGCACGACCTGCCGCGCATACTCGTCGACATCGGTATCGAGGCCCGGCGGCGCCTCCGGTGCCGCGGGACCCGCGAGCAAGGTGGCGAAGGCGCGGTGCTGGCAGGACCCGAGGAGCGCGGCGGCGAGGAACGCGGGCTGAGCCTGCGGTCCAAGGCGCCCGACCTCCTGCTCCGCCTGCAGGTAACGGACGAGCGCGGCATGCCCCTGACTCAGACCGCCGGCCCGGCCCGTCCGCTGTAGCCACGCCAGCACATCGCGGTCGGCGAGGACCGACCCGGTCATCGGCAGCAGATCACCGTAAAAGCGGATTGCGCTAGCAGCGAACTGGGCGAGGTTGTTCTCGAGCGTGGCCTCGCCAACCGCTGCGAAGAGGTCCTGCATGGCCGACCGGATCCCACTGGCGACGAGGCCGAACGCTGCGCCGAACAGCGCGGTCTTGCTGTCGAAGTGGTTGTAGAGGCTGCCCTCAGAGACCCCGGCCTCGCGGGCAATCTCCTTCGTGGTCGTGTTGGTGACGCCCCGCTCGCCCATGACCCGCACGGCGGCCGTGACGATCCGCTCTCGCATCGCCTGGGCCTTCGACTCGTTTGGCATTTGACGCAGTTCCCACCTCGGGTTGACATTTGAGTGGGTGCTCACTCATTATTGGGTGAGTACTCACTCAGAGGATACACAGAGGACCGAGGATATGGAGCTGGCAATCGTGAACCCGAGCCCCAAGTGGCCTTCCGCGACGCTCCGCGAGCCCCTTCCATATGGCTACATCCACGTCGCGGCCGTGGTCGAGCCCCCGCGGCAACCGGGGCCCCCGTTCCCGGGCCGCAGCGAGCGCAAGACGGCGCTCCTGGCCCGGCTGAAGGCACTGGCCGCGGCGCTGGAGCGCCTGGAGCTCGTCGTTCGGGCCACCGTCTACCGCGCGGTGCTCGTGCCGCCGATCGGCGACCAGGCGCCCCACCCGGCCCGCTTCGACGTCGCGGTGCTCATCGAGACGGGGTCACCGAATGAGATCGGTGAGGTGCAGACGGCCGAGCCCTACCGCCAGCTCGTCGAGGCCCTCCACGCGGCCGCCGGCGACGTGCACGTCATGGCGGCGCGGAACGCGCGCTTGATCGCCGACGTCGACAAGTCCCGGCCGGGGATCTTCCTCTTCAACCACTTCACGGCCGATGACCCGCAGGTGGCGCTGGAGCTGTGGGACCGGCTGGCCGGCTGGTACGCCGTAGAGACCGGGCTGGACAACTCGACGCTCCTTCAGCCCATTGGTGATGCGGACTACGTGTTCGTAAACCACGCGCGGTGGGACCGGAGCCTGCCGCGCCTCCTGCTGGAGCAATTTGGCAAGCGGAGCTTCTGGACCTACGTCCGTGCAAATCTGCGGGCCAACCGTACCGTAGCCATGCCAGTGCTGTACCGGCTCGCCTGATGAAGGTGAAGGGCATGGTCGACGAGACCACCTCCAGGCGCTGGGTCGCGCTTTTTTCATCTCGCTGGCGCAGCTCGTGATCGCGCTGGACGCGACGATCATGAACATCGCGCTTCCCTCCGCTCAACGGGCCCTTGCGATACCGGAGCTCATCGACGCTGCCCGGCCCGCGGCCTCCACCCCACAAGGAGCAACAGCATGACCGCACGACATCCGTTTCGCTTTGGCATCGTGGCTGCCACGGCCCGGACCGCTGACGAATGGGCGGACAAGGCCCGGCGGGTGGAGTCCCTCGGCTACGCCACGCTGGTGATCCCAGATCGGGTGCAGCACACCCTCTCGCCGCTGCCCGCGCTGACGGCCGCGGCAGCGGCCACCACGTCCTTGCGGGTCGGCACCTACGTCCTCGCCAACGACTTCCGCAACCCGGTCCTGCTCGCCAAGGACGCCGCGACCCTTGACGTGCTCTCGGCCGGACGGTTCGAACTCGGGTTGGGGAGCGGGATCCCCATGCCCGAGGACAACCAGATGCTGGGCATCCCGTTCGACTCCGGGAGCGTCCGCGTCGACCGTCTTGCGGAGTCGCTCTCACTCCTGAAGCGGCTCTGGGCAGGAGAGCGGGCAACCGCCCCCGGGCCCCACTACGCCGCCCTCGACGCCGCCATCACCCCCCTTCCCGTGCAGCTGCCCAGGCCGCCCATCCTGATCGCCGCCGGGAGCCGGCGCCTGCTTGCACTGGCGGGCCGGGAGGCGGACATCGTGGCCCTCACAATGCAGCCCACGGCCCAGGAGAGCGCCGTCTCCGAGAAGGTCGGGTGGCTGCGCGGCGCGGCCGGGGAGCGGTTCGAGCAGCTGGAGCTCAACGTCAACCTGATGGCGGTGGGCGACCAGGTGCCCAGCCAGCTGCGGATGCGCATGGGCGTCACGGCCGAGGACCTGGCGCGAATGGGGGCGTTCCCAGCCCTCGTGGGGACGACCGACCAGATGTGCGAGAGGCTCCTCCGCTGGCGAGAGTCGCTCGGCATCTCCTACGTCATGGTCGCGGATGAGCTGATGGAGGGACTGGCGCCGGTCGTGGAGCGGCTGACCGGGCATTGACCCCTGGCTGCAGCACCTGGTTGGCCGGCGCATGGTCACGCCGAGTATGGTCGTTTTTCGTCGATAAACAAGCCTGACAGTCCGGCGCCTCAGGTGGCTTGGGATCAAGTTGCTACGTAACCCTCACCTGTATTAGCTGGCCGGCGGAGTGCCGTATGGATGTGGGAGCGCGATTCTTTTTCGCGCGTGATTCGGAGGACAGGTCATGGAGCAAACCAGGTCCCGTTGGCGGCGTCTGGTAAGTCGGCGCAGGTTCCTCGGCACAGGATTGGCGGTGGGCGCTGGCGCCATAGGCACCGGCATGTTGCCGGCCTTATCGGCAGAAGCAAGTGGCAGCCTCACACACGGAGATGCGGCGATCCTCAGATTCCTTGCCGCTCTTGAAATCCTTGAGACCGATTTTTGGCAGCAGTACAACGAGCTCGGCGGCATTCAGGACAGCGAAGTCCCAGGTGGTAGCGGAAGTAAGGCTTACACGAGGGCGCTGCAGCAGTTGGATGCCGACATGCCTCAGTACATCCACGACAACACTGAGGACGAGTTCACCCACTTTAACTTCATCAACCACTACCTCATGGCCAATGGTGCATCCCCGGTCAACCTCGACAGCTTCCGCACACTACCAAGCAGTAAGACGACCGGTGCTGATCAAAGCAAAAAACGGCTGACCAACCTCATGCAGCTAACGGTAGATACGAGCTGGTGGACCCGATACCGAAGCCGCACGAAGAATCCCGATCCGCCGTTCAATGACACCTTTCCGCAGGCAGTACCGGCGATCGCGACCGGGCAGCACCCCGCCATACCGAGAACCGACAAGGACCTGACTCCGACACTGCACCTGCAGTTCATCGCTAACACCGCCGGATTCCACTTCGCCACTATCGAACAGGGTGGTTCGAGCCTCTACCCATCGCTCGCTCAGCGGGTCACCAGCGTCGAGGTTCTGCGCATCTTGATCAGTATCGGACCGACTGAGACAATGCATTTCCAGACCTGGCAGGACAAAGCTGGCAACGCACCGTCAATAACCGATCCGACCACCGGCTTGAGCTTTCCTGACCTCAACAAGCCGCCCTTTGGCGGAGAGGACTTCTCCACCAGCCTGATCATGCCGGAGCCGACGGTTTTCCTCGACCGCAAGTTCCCGGTCGTCTCGATCATTCGGCCAACTGAGACGACAGGCGCGGCGCACGGCGCGGCGAGATTCCTCACTGACATGGGACTCTTCAGCGGTCAGTCTGCGCAGTTCTTCGCGACCCTGAACGACCTCGCTGCCCAAGCTGACGCCGCTCGCAAGGGCGTGTGAATGACCGACACACGGTAGAGCCGGATTAGCGTGCACTCGGCCGGCGGGGCTCGAACGTCCGAGCCCCGCCAGGCCGCTTGCCTCGACGATTCGGCCGCTCCTTCTCCCCGTCCGCCGCCGCGACCTATTCGTTCGGAACCAGCGCGTCCGCAATGGTGAAGCGCCCCGCCTCCCGGGAGGGAAGGGTCGGTCGCCAGCCAGGATCGACCGCACGGTAGGACTCCGGATCGCGGTCGATCACGCCGACCAGCACCTCGCCGACGATCGTGCCGCCCACTGGTCCCAGCCGTTCGCCGTCGGAGTGCAGCTCTGCCTCCTTCAGGACGTAGTACCAAAGCGGCGTCTCCCCCTCCCAGGAGCTGACGCCGTCGAGCCCGGTTTGGGCAGGTGTCAGCGGCTCCTCCCCCAGCGCCCGCGCGACGGCCTCCCCCGAGGGGAGACCCGTGCCGACGCCGCGCTTCAGGTCGCGTAACGCCAGCGAAGCCAGCTCCGGGTCGCGCACCGAGCCAACGATCGCCGCCGGCAGGGCCATCAGCGAGGCGCAGAGCCGGCCGTCGATCTTCTTCGCTCGCTGAGCAGGCGGCTCGCCTGGCACGTCGAAGAAGAGCCGCCAGTCGATCGCCTTCTCCGGCCGAAGCGGCTGAAACCCGACCAGATCGGGAGAGAGCCGCAATGGGGACCCGCCATGGTTGAGATGGAATTCTCCTCTGACCTGGCTGTGGCCGTAGCGGTAGGCTCCGTCGGCGAACTCCAACGGTATGTAGGGCGTCTCTCCGGCGCTGAGAAACAGGCGAGGGCCCTCACTCAGCAAACGCGCCGCCCTTTCGGGCCCGATTGCGGTCGGCAGCAGGCCGTTCAGGATCACCCACTGGTAGTGCCAGGTGGCGGCTCTCCGTGCCTCCTCGAAGAGCTCTCCCTCGGGCACGCCGTCCTGGCGCAGCCGGTCGACGAGCCTGTTGTGCATCCTGGCCAGTCCCACCTGGAGCTGCGACATCGGCACGTGAACGTCCTGCCTGGGATCGGGGATCAGGGCGACGCCCTCACTGTTGCGGGGCAGGTCGTGGCCATTCAGCAGGAGCTTCGCGCCGTCGGCGTGGCTTTACATGAAGGGTTGGGCCGAGGGTCCGTCGCCGTAGAGACATTCCAGGTTGGCTCGCGGGCTGTGGAAGTTTCATCAGCGCGTCGACGTCGGCCCGCATGGTCAGGGCCGATCGGTCGGCCGTCAGGTCGTGGGCGATGTACTGACCGAAGATCGGCCAGCCGGCAGCGACCTCGCGCGCATAGTCGAAGCCATCCGAGGCGTCGCACAGTCCCCCCAGCCGGCCCAGTGCTCTCAGCTGGTCGGGGCGAAGGTCCAGCGGGGGCGGCTCGGGGAAGAGCCGGCCGTAGCGCGCCCCTGCAAGGGCAACGCGAGAGGCCCGGGCCGGAGCCAGGCAGTGGTCGCGTGCGACTGTGTGATTCGGCTTCATGGTTGTAGTAATCATGTAATCGTAGTCAACGCTCCTCCTCCTGGTTTCGTCGAACCTCCACACAGTCGTCCCGGCAACCCCGTAACGGGACTCGAGCCCCTGTCCGCCAGCTGATGGCGTCCCGACCAGCATCTTTTACGTGGCTTTCGGCTTATCTGTACTGACTGTTTACTGATTAAATGACTTAGGCTGGCGATATCTCTGAGACCGGGTAAAGAAACCACTCCAGCGCCGCGATCTGAGCCGACGAGATCGCGCCAGGAGATGCAGCCATGCCAGCTGATACCGCAACCATAGGGCGGTACGTGAAGACCGACATCCCGGCCCGGCTCGATCGATTGCCGTGGTCGAGATGGCACTGGACGATCGTGTTTGCACT